>CAZWKF010000191.1:1143-1537 GCA_964634785.1 uncultured Muribaculaceae bacterium | reverse complement strand
TTACAGCTTTAGATTTATTAGAAAAAGAACGTTTAGGTTATCCTATTGAGAGGATGATAAAGGATTTTCTAATTCATATGGATGAAAAGGGATATCTTGCTAGAAAATTACAATTTAATGAAGACTTTATGATTGAAAACTTAAAGAGTCATTTAAAACCTTTACAAAAAAAATATCCCATTACAGGATATTCTGTTAAGATTTAAGCTATATCACCTTTTCAAGAAAAAATTTAAAACATAATGATGCCTTGTTTTTATGGAGTTAATAAAGTTTTAATAGTATCTTTTCTTGTAGTTTTCATAATTCTCGCTTATAATAAATGTAGGAGGGTTATATGAAAAAAGAAAAGAAGAAAAGAGAGACAGGGGAAAATAGATTCTTTCAATGGATA
>CAZWKF010000191.1:0-1133 GCA_964634785.1 uncultured Muribaculaceae bacterium | reverse complement strand
CTAGCTTATAATACAATTAGGAGGGTTATATGAAACAAAAAGAGGAAAAGAAAACAGATACAGGGGAAAACAAATTCTTTAAATGGATAAAGGTAAATCAAAAAGCTATCATTACATTTTTTGTAGGAATTGTTGTGGGTGTGTTTATAATGGGACTATTATGGCCTGAAAGAATTTCCAAATTAGCGGATGGAAGTGAAGTTGTTGCCACACTTAAAGATAAGAATTTTACGGCGGATGATATCTATCAGGATATGGTGGATGCGAATGGACTAAATACTTTGCTTGATCAAGTAGATTTAGCTATTTTGAAAGAAAAGTATGATTTAGAAGAAGAAGCAATGGAGAGTGCAAGAGAACAAGCTGAGGAAATCTATCAAAGCTATAGTGAAACTTATCAATATACAAAAGAACAATTCTTAGAGATGAATGGATTTGGAAAAGAAGATGCTTTTTTAGAATATTTAAAGAATGATTATTACTTTAAAAAGTACTTTGAAGAATTCTTAGTATCTAAAGTGAGTGATAAAGAGGCTAAGAAATATTATGATGATACGGTACAGGGAACAAAAAAAGTAAAGTTATTTGTATCTACAACAGGAGATGCTGATTTAAAGAAAGTGAAAAAAGCCTTGGATAAAGGTCAATCCATTAGTTCTGTCAGCCAAAAATATAGCAGTGTATCTTTAACTGATTTGGGAAGTGTATCTTTTGAAAATTATGGAGACTATTCAGATACTTTAATTGAACAAATGGGAAAGTTAAAAAAGGGAGAAACTTCTGATGTCTTTAGTGATGAAACTTATGGATATGCACTACTTTATGTAGAAGATACAGATAAGAAACGCGATTTTGATGACATTAAAGAAGATATCAAAAAGGTTATAGGGACAGATCTTGCGAATAAAGATGAAAACCTTTACTATAAAGCCTTTATTCAATTAAGAGAAGCCTATGATTTTGACATCAAAGATACCAAGCTTGCAAACCTTTATAAAGAATATAAGAAGAGTCATAAGTAAGAAAAAAGCATATCCAATATATTGGAAATTTGTCCAATATATTGGAATTTTTTTGCCTTATAGGAAATTTCTCCAATAAGAGAGTGATATCGATAAACGATATGATAAAGA
>CAZWKF010000190.1:0-1540 GCA_964634785.1 uncultured Muribaculaceae bacterium | reverse complement strand
CAGTTCTAAGGAGTGAAAAATAAGAAACGCTCCTTTTTAAGTGAGATAAAGGGAAAATAGAAAAGTATAAAAAATATTTTCGCAAAAATAACAAAATTAAGGCAAGTAAAAATAAAATCTGTAAAACCACCCAAAACCAGAAATAAAACTATTTTCAAAATAGAAAAAATGTCATATAATTAAGATGTCAAATCTTAGTTGAAAGTTTTTTCTTTCTACAAGATTGAATTGGTTAGAAATAAGTTCGTTAAGAATGGTGAAACTTATTTCTTTTATTTTGCCTTGTAGAAATTCAACGACTTTGGATCCTAAGTCTAGTAATTGTCTAATAGTATGAGCAAATTGAATAAAGAAATAATGAATTTTCATAGCATTATAGTTTAAAGAGCACATGTGAGTAATATCAAAGTAAATATTCTTTTGATTATTAAAACCTTGATTTTCAATTTTCCAACGACTTCTGCCTAATTCAACTATTTCTTTGATGTTGTCATCATTAACAGGAATATTAGTAATATAAGTAAATATTTTATCTTTTTCATTAGGCGGAGCATTTTCAATGTATCTAACAATGTTAAAAGTATATGTGTTATATTTATAATCTTTGACTAGGAAGTAATTCTCATGTTTAGAACCTTTTTCGATGGAAATAATACCATCAAAATCTTGATTAACAGTTTTTAGTTTATCAGATTTTAAACGAAAAATATAATCCCATTTGTTATCTAAACACAGTTTAATAAATGGACCAGATGAATAAAGAGCATCAGCAGTAATAATAAATTTAAGTTTAGGGAAGTTCTTTTTTATTCTTTTAGCCATTCTTTTAAAAGCATTCATTTCACAGTCTTGTTTTTTGATATTTATGACAGAAGGATCAGGGTTTTCAATAAACTCTGAATCAATAGATAATACAAAATGATTAAATACAAGTTTAGCTTCTAAAACTTGATGTTCGTAGGTTTTAGTACCATCCTTATGGGATTTAACTAAGCAATGATCACAATGTTTATGATTAAAGGAAACTAAACCTGTTCCATCAACAAGAATTTGAAATTTACCATTGTATCTAAATTTATCAAACATTTTGGAACGTATTAAAGCATTAACAATATATTTTTGAATCATTCTTAACTCATCAATGTTTAAGTCGTCAAAAACATCATTAATAGTATCATAATGAGGTAAATCAGATAATTCTTCATTGATAATTTTAGAAAAGTTGCTAATAGAAATATCATTATTAAATTTATTAGTCAAAGAGTTCATCGAAGTTAGGCCACATAGTAAAGCGAAAAGGCGGGTAACACATATCGTTTTCATACTATAAGTTACTTTGCCTTGCTGCCTAGCATCAGTTAGATTATCAAACATAATAAAAAGCCGTGGTAAGTACTTATCTATAATAGTATAAAGACTACATACCAACGACTTATCTTTCTTTAATTCTCTTTTTTCTTTTCTTGTCACAATTACCAACTTCCTTTTTCTTATTATATCAAATTTGATGATTGCGAAAAAATTTCACTCCTTAGAGCTG
>CAZWKF010000189.1:0-1580 GCA_964634785.1 uncultured Muribaculaceae bacterium | reverse complement strand
TTTGAGTTTCGGTATTTTCCAAAAAAATCATATAAGTTTCAAAATATATAAAATTATTTTAAAAAATGAAACATATTTTCACCATTTTTATAAAATTTAGACATGCTTTCGCAGAACATCTTAAGATGCTCTTTTTTTTAATCAATAAATTAATTTACTATTCTAAAGTCTTAACTCTAACTGCCTATATTTATTCCTTACTTCTATTTGCTGCCATTTTTTTATTCCCTCATGAGCATATGATAATATCCTCTTTATTCCTCTTGCCATTTGACTCATCCATACAACAACTCTTCCTCTTATTGATTTACTGGCTTCTATTATTTTTATGCTCAACAATTTAGTATTTATTTCTTCTGCTAATTTACTAATATGTCCTAAATGTATAGTTAAGAGCATATTTAAATTATTTATTCCTTTAAGTGTCCTTAATCTTATATTTTCAAATTCATATTCTTGTTTTTTTGCTCTAAAATATTCTTCTATTCTCCATCTACTAAAATACATCCTTACTACTTTTATTACATCTTCTTTTCCATGTATATTTCTATTCGTTAAAAGTATTAATGGTCTTTCTTCACTTAATCCATAGCATATTACTAACTCATAATCTTTCTTATTGAATGGTAAGGTTACTTTGGTATGTGATATATACACTTCATGCTCCTCATTATCATCAAACCATAAGGTCATTCGTATCTTTCCTTTTCTTTTGACTGCTTCTTCGTAACAGTTCTTTTTCTTTCCCTTAAACAAGAAATTTCTTCTATCATTCATTCTTATCACAAAATAATTTCCTGTTTTATCCATATAATTTATGATCTTGTTATCATCGTATCCTCGGTCAAATACTCCAGTAAATTTTCTACCCAATACTTTTATTATTGCATCTATACTTTCTATCGTATATGTATTCTGGCTTACAAAATTCTTACTCTTACATGAATATATTTTACTATAAACACTTATTGGCTGTTTCTCTTTCTCCGTTAGTATGACTGCTTCACATTCATGATATCCTTTTTTTACTTTCTTATCTACACTTGATGCATCTATCACATCATCTAAATCTTCAAACTTTTTTCCGTGGATTTTTGTTATATCGGAATTATCAAACAATGCAATTGGTTCTTTTCCATAAATATCTCCAATTGTTTTTATATAGTTGTGATACAGTTTATCTGTTTCTTCAAACGTATTTAAATTATCACATAATCTTTCTATTGTGTTTTTTACTTTTATTTCCTCTTGCAGACTTCTTGCTATTTCTGAAATTAAACAACTTCCTGATGCTGCTATCCCATATTCCATATCAAAAAGGAACTTAGAAGTAGCTTTATTTAATCCTTTTGCAAGATTTTTTGAAAAATTTATCATTTCTCGTTTCATTTCATAAGTATTTGTAGTAAAATTATTCATGGGAATACCTCCTCGTATTTTGTTTAGTATGAATGTTTTTTTACAATTAAATTATACTACACTTGAGGTGTATTTCCCTTTATTTTTGCATATAAAAACGTAGATTTTTTTCAATTTCTACGTTTTCTTTTTCTTTTCAACATTTTTTACCGGAACTCAAA
>CAZWKF010000188.1:0-1582 GCA_964634785.1 uncultured Muribaculaceae bacterium | reverse complement strand
CTTTTTGTATTTGTATTTTTTCTATGATTTCTTCATAGGAACTATCTTCTAAATCTCCATTTGAACATTTAAAATATATCCCTTTAGTGCCATCATAAGACTCAAATAAAATTCTTAATATTTCCTTTTGCTTTAAAGTAAATTCTTCGGGAACAGTAAAATAAAAAGTAGGAATGTTTTCTTTTAAAAAGTCTTGGCTCCTTTTTATCTCTAATATATTTCCATTTCGGATGGTAATAATGCCAATGCTTGCTAAAAGTAAATCTAATGGATTGGTAAATAGTGTAATGAGTTCTCCTTTTTTATTTAAAATGTGAAAATCATATTTTTCTAAAATCTCTGCAAATACAGGCGAGGTTTTTGACAATTCTAAATAATATCGAATATGTAATGAGTTTTCGTCAATAGGAAAAAATTCAATCTCTCCATTGGGATAGATTAACATAATGGCTGTTTGGTTAAAGTTGTTCATAAAGGCTCCTTGTCTATTTATTAACTTATATAAAAAACTATGTTTCCATAGTTTAATCATCTAAAGAATCATCCGCATTAATAAGATCATCTAAATCGCGGTTCTTTTTATTCTTTTTATTTTTCTTATTCTTTCTATCTATAGAAGCATCTGTTTCAAGTTCAGGAATAATAATATCTTGAGAGAAGTCTTCTCCCTTATTCTTTTCCGCTTCATCATCAACTTCATCTAAGACAATAGTATCTAAATAAATGTTTTGAAAATCTGTATCAATTGTCTCTTCCTTTGGTGCTTCTATCTCTTGAACAGCCTCTTCTATTTTCTCTTCTACTTTTTCTATAGCAGCTTCTTCTACTACTTCAGTTGTTTCTATTTCTTGTGATGTAGAGATGTCTTTCGTTTCTCCTGTATGTTTTTCTAACTCTTGTTCATCTAATTCAAAAGCTTTCGCTACAATAGTATCAATGTCGGCAATTCCATTTGATAGATTATCAGCATGACCAGCTGTATAAGTAAGGATACTGTTTAAAGAATCTGAATAGTAGAAGTAAGCATCTAAGATTTTTCTTAAGCATAATTCTAAAGCTTTTTTCTCAGCAGTAAGTTTAACAAGTTTTGCTTTTACGCTTTCTGCCTTTTTTACTAGTTCATTCATAGCTTCGCGATCTCTTAAGATTTTGCGTTTCCTTTCTTCTATTTTAGCAGAGATTTCTTTGTTAGCAGCAATTAAGATATTGGCAAGTTCATCATCTTTGAATTTATCCACTAAATTTTGATAATCACTTTGAAATCCTTCAATATCACTGTTCATTTTTTCTACTTTTGCTTTTGCTTCATAGAATTCATCTTTAAATTGTTGAGATTTTTTAACCTCTGCTTGAATTGTCTGCTTATTTTGTTCAATTTTTTCTTCATATTCTCTTTTCACATTTTCTAAGTTATCGAGAATCTCTTGAATACGACTATTTGTTTCATTAATTAAGTCCATAATATTACCTCTCTATTCTTCTTCTAAAATTATAACAAAGATTAAAGGCTTTGTAAACCACTATTTCATTTGAGTTTCGGTATTTTCCAAAAAAATCATATAAGTTTCAAAATATATAAAAT
>CAZWKF010000187.1:0-1592 GCA_964634785.1 uncultured Muribaculaceae bacterium | reverse complement strand
TAAAATTTTCTAATTTATAAATCAGTTTTTGTAAAGTATGATATCTCTCTTCAGATCCTTTTAGTTCTTGTCTTTTATAACTCTTTAATAAATTATGAAGACAACTGTGAATTTCTACTAGGGGAGAAGAATATAGAAGATGAAAGTCTCTGATTTGTTGACTAAGTCTAAATAAGATGTCTATTATATTAAATAGATGTGATAAATCATTCTCATCTTCAAAACTGAATTCATTAATATCTATTTTAAAGATGCGAATTAAAGCATCTGCTGTTTTATTCTTGTTTGTCTTAGAAAGCATTTCCTTGTCTTGTAAAAGATATCTTCTAATTGTATCGATATATGCCATTATAACCACCCTTACTATAATTTTATTATATAGAAAATGGATGTAAAAATCTAGTTATTCTAAAAAAAAAGTAAAAATAAAATTTAGAAAGTAAGTTTATTTCTTATAATGAACATCTTGAAATTTAATAAAAATTTAAAAAATAGGGAAATGAGATTGTTAAAATTTGACAAATCTCCTCTTAAAGCCTTATAATTCATGGTGGAAAGGTGCATTTTATGAAGACGTGTGTAGTTATTTATAATCCCAATAGTGGGCATACTTTAAAAAAGAATAAAATTCCCGTTTATAAAGAGATGATTGAAAAGTATGGCTACAGTGTAACATTTATTGGAACTGAATATAAAGGACATGCCAGAGAGATTGTAAGTCATATTGGCTATGTCGATTTAGTGATGTCTATGGGCGGAGATGGCACATTTAATGAAATCGTCTTCGGAAATTTGCAAAGAAAAAATCGTCTTGTACTTGCTCACATTCCTGTTGGAACCACAAATGACGTAGGTGTGATGTTTGGGTATGGAAAATCTATTGAAAAGAATATTCAACTATGTTTATCTGGCGAAGTAAAAGGAATGGACATCTGCCTTATTAATAAACGTCCCTTCGTCTATGTCGCGGGCTTTGGAAAATTTATGACCATTCCTTATGATACACCACGTAATTTAAAGAAAAAATATGGTCATTTAGCTTATCTCTTAGGTGGAGCTAAAGATTTTTTAAGTCGTACTAAGAATTATGATGTTACTTATGAGGTGAATGGGGAAAAAGTATCGGGTCTATATTCTTTTATGCTTATCAGTTCAGCTAATCGTATCGCCGGATTTAATAATTTCTATAAAGATATTAAATTAGATGATGATACTTTTGAAGTTTTAATGTGTACTTATACAAGAAAGATAGATATTGTCAAAGCTTTAGGTAAACTTATTACAAGTGATGCTGCTCATGTTGATGGATTTGAATTTTATCGTACATCTCACTTGAAAATCACGTTTAAAACACTTCCTAAAAATGCTTGGTGTGTAGATGGTGAAAAGTTAGAGATAAGAACAAAGACTTATGAAATTATGAATGAAAAAAATGTTCAAATCTTAATGCCAAAGAAAAACATTGCTAAATTATTTGTAAATCAAAATCTAGATTCCTAGATTTTTAGTACAAAAAAAGAAGAAAAACTATTTTTCTTTTCAGGCTGTTGACAAAGAAATTTGTTAATAGTCTTTTTATTTTAGAAAATATG
>CAZWKF010000186.1:0-1596 GCA_964634785.1 uncultured Muribaculaceae bacterium | reverse complement strand
TTCATTAGTATGGAAAACTGGTCTAGCATTAAATTCAGTTTTCATAATTCTAAATGATTCTTCAATTTCCCATCTGTTATGATTAACTTTAATAATTTCTTCAACATCATCTTCAAGATTTGTACAAACAGCATAAAGGCCATCATATTTTGCTTCTTCTGAAATAATACTTTGATTAATAGAGTAGTAAGATTCTGAAGCAATTTCTCCGTCAGAAGTAGTATTAATTGTTTCTATAAATCTTTTAGGATCATTTTGTTTTGCTTTTCCTATTTTTTTAGGATTAGTTTCAATAATCTTTTTTGCCCTTTCAATTTGATTGTTTCGAATATTTCTTTGATATTCTTGATATTTAACTGAGAAAGTAACAATAAGTCTTTGTTCAATGCCATCTTCTTTAATCCAACGTTCTTTGTAGAATATTTTGTTTTTGTATACTTCCATTAACTCTAGATCAGTTCTAAGTTTTTCAATATTAAATGTTTTATTATTACCAGGTAGTTTCCATCCATTAGTTAAATCTAAAGCTTCATTTTTTAAGAATGCCTTTAGTTGTTTGATAGATTGAGTTGTAATAAATTTTCTGTTGTTTTTATTGTTAAATTTTCTATTTTCCTTGGATGCAAGACCAGCATCAGTACATACAACAATGTCAGCAAGTTCAAAATCATGTATTATTTTTGTTTCTAAAGGCTTTAAGGTTACTTGTTCATTGGTATTCCCAGGATTTATTTCACAAGATAAAGGAATTCCATCTCCATCCATAAATAAACCCATTTGAACAATTGGATTAGGCCGGTTCTCTTTACTTTTACCATATTTTCTAAAATCATCTTCTTGTTCAATTTCAAAGTAAAAGTTTGTACAGTCATAATATAAGACACGATTGTTTCTCGGAGCATATTTTTTGCTGTTTTTATAAAGTTCAGATTGAATAAAATATGTTTCTTCACAAAGTATAGGTAAGGCTCTTTCAATATGCTGATAATCAAAGTTAGGTTGTTCAAAAAAGTTTTTAGATAATTCAAGAGTTTTTAATTTAGAAGCAGGGAATAAAATTCTCGAATAAATTAATTTAGATAAGATATCATTTAAGTCGAATTTGAATTGATATTTGTTTGATATATTATTGCAAATATTATTTAAACCAAGTTTATAATATAAATCTTGTAAGAAAAGATAACCTATGTTGAAAGATACTTGAACATTTTTCTCAATGATTCTATTGGGATTCTTTTGGATAATAACGGGGAGAGAATTTTCTTTTTGCTTAAGATTTAATTCTTTGACATAGTTATTTAACCAAACTAATGGATCTTCAGAGCCTGCTCGGAGTTTTAAACTATCAAAGTTACCAATGTTTTCATATACTTTAGAAGTCCGTTTTCCATTAATTGTAACATTGTAGACGATGGAGTAATGTTCATAATTTTTAGATTTGGTCTTTTTAATAAACATATAGAGCACCTGCAATTCTATAATAATTATACCAACGTATGATAACGTATGCAATAGTGAAAGCTAAAATTTGACAAAAAAATAACCATTTTATAATGGTTTACACAGTTTTTTTATTTTAAAAGTGTTTAAGTCCCG
>CAZWKF010000185.1:0-1629 GCA_964634785.1 uncultured Muribaculaceae bacterium | reverse complement strand
ATATTACAGTAAAAGATATATGTAAGACGGAACTTCACTATGTAAATACAAATACGGACCAAGAAAAAGTAGCCGAAATGTTTTTAAAATATGACATTTTGATTATGCCTGTTGTCGATAGTGAAAAGCGATTAGTGGGGATTATTACAATTGATGACGTAGTCGATGTTATTGAATCTGAAGCAACAGAAGATATGAATAAGATGGCCGCCATTATTCCGGTAGATAAACCATATGATAAAACCGGGGTATTTGAAACATTTAAATCTCGTATCCCTTGGTTACTTCTTCTCATGATATCGGCAACATTCACAGGACGTATTATTCAAAGTTTTGAAAGTGAACTGGCAAGTCTTGCTATTTTAACCGCTTTTATTCCCATGCTTATGGATACTGGAGGAAATGCAGGTGGTCAATCAAGCGTCAGTATTATTCGTGCGCTTTCATTAAATGATATCGAATTTAAAGACATTTTCAAAGTACTTTTTAAAGAATTAAGAGTTGCTTTTCTATGTGCCATTGTGTTAGGAATATTTAATTTTCTTAAATTACTTGTCTTTGATAAAGTAAGTATCCTTATTGCTCTTACCGTTTGTCTTTCTATGATGGTAACGATTCTTTTAGCAAAAGCCATTGGTGCCTTACTTCCTATGATTGCTAAGAGAATAGGATTCGATCCAGCTGTTATGGCAAGTCCTTTTATCACAACGATTGTCGATGCTTGTGGACTCCTTATCTATTTTACGCTTGCCAAAATTATTTTGCATATTTAAATCATGAATTTACAATAAATGGGAACCATAGTATAATACTAGATAAGGAGGAACGAGAATGAATAATAATTTCTATTCAAAAGTGTTTGCTTGGCTATTTTTAGGACTTCTCATTACCTTTGGTAGTGGATATCTCGTATGTACAAGTGAACCAATATTCTATGCCATTTTTAGCACACCACTTTATTGGATACTTCCAATAGCCCAGATTGCAATCTGTATCTTTTTAACAGCAAGAATTATGAAAATGCAAGCAACAACAGCAAAACTACTTTATATTGCTTATACAGTTTTGACAGGTTTAAGCTTTGCAAGTATTTTCTTACTTTTTGACGTTGCAAGTATTGTATTTGTCTTTTTAGCAACTTCGCTTATCTTTGGTTTATTTGCTTTGCTTGGACATTTTACAAGATTTGATTTAACTAAAGTGGGAAGTTTTGTCTTTATGGCATTACTTGCAGTCATCATTATGGAAGTAATCAATATCTTCCTAATGAATAGTTCTCTTGATATGTTCTTATGTATCATAAGTATTCTTATCTTCATGGGATATACAGCTTATGATATGCAAAAGATTAAGAGAATGAAAGAGGCTGGCGCAACTGAGGATAATCTAGCCATTATAGGTGCATTTGAATTATACTTAGACTTTATCAATCTATTTATTGATTTACTTCGTTTACTAAATAGAAGTAGAGATTAACAATATGCTTACCTTATGTGGTAAGTTTTTTAATGTCAACTTATTGTACAAATTGAACAAAAAGGAAAGAAAAACTATCGAACAAATAGACAAAAAAAAAAATGTATAACATTTTATACAAGATGAGCCCCAAATAAAAAGAACATAAGTTGT
>CAZWKF010000184.1:0-1639 GCA_964634785.1 uncultured Muribaculaceae bacterium | reverse complement strand
GATTAGAAGAACTTAGGAATACTTGGCCTAATTTGACAGGAGAAGAAAGCTCACAATTATCTTCTATCATTAGTGCTTATAAAAAATTAGTAGCTGATGAACTAGAAGATATAGATGAGGAAAAAGAGAACGAAGAGATAAAAACAGTTATAGATGAACATGCTTTTAATTATGATTATGATTGCATAGGCGTTATGCCTTCTTATTCTGAAGAGAAAACAAAAGGTTTGCTTGCAGGGCTATTCTCTAGACATATGTAAATAAATTGTCAAATTTATACTTGACAAATAGGAGTAAAACGTGTTAGAATAGGCGGCATACAAGTGAAAAACTTTGACAAAGTGCGGTTTTTCGTGCTATAATGAGCTTGTATGAGGGAATAAGGGGGACTATTTATGAAAGGTTTTATTCTTGATTATATTAATGAAAATGAATTTAGAAAATTGGAACGTGCATTAAAGAAATATAATATGCTTGCTTTCAAAAAACTAAGTTTTGAATATTATCCATCACTCCGAAATGGGGAGTTTCTTGGTGAATTAATGTCATCAGATAAGAAAAATAATACGGAAACTTATGAATTGAAATTGCCAAGTGATCATTTATTTACACAAGTACATGGAGAAGTAAAATTAAAATATATCGTTTATAAGAATCAAAATATTGTAATGCTAGATACAATTGAACCGACTGATATCTTATTAGAAGGTCATGTTGCTGAATTAACCACTTATAAAGGGGTTATGATATCGAAAGCAAATGCTGATAAAGACAAGTTTATGGTCAATTTATTTTCGGCCATGGATAATAAGTAGAAGAAAAACTCATTTAAACAATGGGCTTTTTATTTGTTATTTTTTTATAAAAAAATACAAAGATGCAAAAAATATAAATCTGTAGGTAAAAAAGCGACAGAAATAAAATATTGGTAGGATTTTTGGGAAAATCTGTAGGTTTTTGTATACAGATTTTCTTTTTTTGCAGTTTGACTTTTATAGACCTTCTTTGCTATGGTAGGTGGCAGGAGGAAACGAAATGATTTCAACACAGAAATGCAGTAAAAAATTTTATACGGGAAAGTATGACCGCTTGTTTAAAAAACTAGTTGTAGAAGAGGAAGGAAATGTCCTATTAAAAAAGATTCTCGAAAGTATTTTACATGTGAAGATAGCAGATTTAGAAATCTTGAGAAATGAATTACCTGTAGAAGAAAAAGAGGAACGAGTAAAGACAGTGGATCTACTTGTGAAGACAAAAGAGAAGTATATTCATGTAGAACTCAATACGAGTTCAGGATTTAAATTTCGAAACTTCATTCTATTCGCCAATATCATCTCTGTTAAAACAAAAAGAGGAGAAAGTTATAACACAAAAGAGGAATACATTCATATCGACTTAAACTATATTGCGGGGAATAAAGGACATGAAATCAATGAATACTATGTGCAAACCTTAAAGGGAAGGAAGTATGTGAAGAATGTAAAAATCATTGAATACAATGTTGATAAGAAAAATGAGTTTTGGTATACTAAAAGTGGAAAAGCACGGGAAGAATACAAGTATATCTTGCTACTTGACTTAGAACCAGAAGAGATCGAAAAGCGAATGAAGGGGGATGAACTAGCGATGGAGTATAAAG
>CAZWKF010000183.1:0-1669 GCA_964634785.1 uncultured Muribaculaceae bacterium | reverse complement strand
CTTATAGGAAATTTCTCCAATAAGAGAGTGATATCGATAAACGATATGATAAAGAGAAAACAAAAAAACTGACACAGAAAAAAGTGTCAGTTTTATGACATTGTAAAGTCAATTATAAATCTTTATATTTGTATATATGTCCCGTCACTCCAATATAATAAATAGGTTCCATTTTACCATTACAGTTTTTGCAATCAAATTTAGGTGGCATAGATAAATCAACACCAATAGAATCAAAAGCATCTAAATATTCAACAACATCTCGAGGAATAAATTCTCTAGTTTTACAAGATGGACAAATAAATTCAATTTTAGAAGGATTTTTACTCATACTACGATTGTTTGAAATCTTTTTTCTTTTAGCTTCCTTTTTCTTTTTTTTCTTAGCTCTGTTTGCTTTGTTATTTATAGACATAAGCTACTCCAATCTAGGGACAGTACAACAAAACTCCATAATGGAACCGCAAGAACACTTTAAGGGATCTCTTGAGAAAGATGAAAAAATAAGATTTCTCCATAAATTTTTAGATTTGTAAAAGGCATGTTTCGTTTTATCAATAAGCATTCTACAAGTATCAATTAGCATATGCTTTTTAGAAGAATAAAAACCATAGTATCTAATTGTTTTAAAATTCTTTTCTGGAATATGCTTAATTAATCTAGAAATAAATTCAAAGATATGAATTTTTTCAACAACAATCTTATCATCTTCGTGTCTTTGGTACCAAAAAGAAATATAACCATCCACAATATCTATTATACGATAAGCAGCAAAGCAAGGTCTACCACAATATCTCAAAACATATTCAATATTTTTTTTGGAACTTTTGAATTCAGATTTTTTAGCACGAACATAAAAACCGTTGGAGTATTCTTTATAGCATTTATTTTTAATAGGATTAAAAGATTTTCCAATTCTTTTCTGAAGTAAATTAAGAAGAATAGTTTGAAATCTTTTTCTTAGCATTTCATAAGGGAAAAAGTCGACCTTTTTAGTTTTAGTATTGCCAAGAGCAGCTTCAGCTAATAAACAATGAATATGAACATTCCATTTATTATCTCTGCCAAAGGTATGTAAAACTAAGATGAAACCTGGCTTAAAATTTTCTTTCTTATAAGAATCAGCAAACCAAGAGTTTAGAGTAGTAGAAACAGCTTCAAACATCAAACCAAGTAAAGATCTATCTTTTTGAAATAAGGGCCATAAAATATCAGAGATAGTGAATACCAAATGTCTATGTTGTGTAGCAACTAATTTATTCATTATTTCAGTAGTACGTTGCTTAGCATATTTAACACCACAAGAGTTACAAAATCTACCTTTGCAAGTATTATAGACATTCATAACTTTATGACATTCAGGACATTCATAAACAGAGTATCCCATATCTTTAGTTTTGCAAATACGCATTTTATTAACTTCATTAAAAACAACAGGCCTAATTTTAAGATTTCTATTTTTCGCCCAAATTAAAAAATTATCCCAGTAGTCATTGAAAATATCTTTTAGATCCCAGTAAAACTTTTTAGGATATGTTTTATAGAGTTCAGTTTCATTATTAAACACGTTAATTATACTATCGTTCATAAAACTATTATAACAAAAAGAGCCACGTAGTGGCTAATGATAATTAAATTGATTTTTATCATATTTAATTATCTTTTTTTA
>CAZWKF010000182.1:0-1691 GCA_964634785.1 uncultured Muribaculaceae bacterium | reverse complement strand
CTTAAGTCCAGTGATAACACGAATCTTCTTACCGTCTGTATATTTAAGGTTTACTGTAAGTGTATTTCCATTCTTAGCTTCTTTAAGCGTATAATCTGAAATATACCCTTCTTCTTTTAAGATACGAGCAAATTCTACGGTCATCTTAGTTCCGATAACATCTACTGTATCATATTTCATTTGATTGGCATTACGAATTCTCGTAAGCATATCTGCAATTTTATCTTCTACCATAATCAGATTCCTTTCTACCAACTTGACTTTTTAACGCCAGGTATTTGTCCTTTATTTGCAAGTTCTCTAAAACAAATACGACATAAACCAAATTTACGTAAAACACCATGAGGTCTTCCACATCTTTGGCAACGTGTGTATTCTCTTACTTTAAATTTTTGTGGGCGATTTGCCTTGATTATCATACTTTTCTTAGCCATACAAATACCTACTTTCTAAATGGCATTCCAAAGCTTTTTAACAATTCTAAAGCTTCTTCATTTGTCTTTGCCGTTGTAACAAAGACAATGTCCATTCCTCTTATTTTTAATACTTTATCATAATCAACTTCTGGGAAAATTAATTGTTCTTTAATTCCTAAAGTATAGTTTCCAAAACCATCAAAAGACTTAGAACTAATTCCTCTAAAGTCACGTACACGAGGAAGTGCAACACGGATTAATTTATCCATAAAGTTGTACATCTTTTCTCCTCTTAATGTCACTTTTGTTCCTATACTTTGTCCTTCTCTTAATTTGAATCCCGCAATTGATTTTTTAGCCTTTGTAATAATTGGCTTTTGTCCAGCAATTGTCTCTAGATCAGCTGCTGCTGCTTCAATATATTTTGAATCATGACTTGCTTCGCCAACACCAATATTGATGACAATCTTTTCTAGTTTAGGAACTTCCATTACAGAAGAATAATTGAACTTAGTCATTAATTCTTTCTTAATTTCCGTTTCATACTTTTCTTTTAAACTATTCATTATTCTTCACCTACTTCTTTTTTAGTAGTTTTTTTTGTTTCTTTCTTAGGGGCTGTAGTTTTTGCTGTCTTTGTACTTTCAAGTACTTTTACATTTGATACATGAATGGGTGCTTCAACACTTACAATTCCACCAGATTCATTCATTGCATTTGGCTTCATGTGTTTTTTTACAATGTTGATGCCACTTACAACAACTTTACCTTTTTTCTTTAAAGTCATTGTGACAGTACCTTCCTTGCCTTTATCTTTTCCAGCAAGAATTTTTACTTTATCTCCAACTTTTACTTTCATGTCAACCTCCTATAATACTTCGTTTGCTAAAGAGACAATTTTCATGAATCCTTGATCACGAAGTTCCCTAGCAACAGGTCCAAGAACACGAGTACCGATTGGGCTCTTATCATCTTTAATGAGAACACAAGCATTATCACCAAATTTGATATGAGAACCATCTGCTCTTCTTACACCATCTACCGTTCTTACAATTACAGCTTTTACTACTTTTCCTTTTTTAATGTTTGAATTTGGAATTGCTTTTTTTACGGAACATACAACGGTATCTCCGATATTTCCATATTTTCTTTTACTTCCACCCAACACTCTGATGACTAATACTTCACGTGGTCCTGAGTTATCAGCAACTTTTAACCTTGTTTCTTGTTGTATCATAATAACCCTCCTTAAGCTTCAACAGATTCAACTAATAC
>CAZWKF010000181.1:0-1747 GCA_964634785.1 uncultured Muribaculaceae bacterium | reverse complement strand
AGGAGCTTTATATAGTTACGCCTATAACATCTACTTGATTTTCTTAGGAATCTCATCGGCAGGACTTCCCAATGCTATTAGTAAAATCATCAGTGAATACCATACACTAGGATATAATGATGCAAAAGTAAGAGCTTATTATTTAGGAAAAAAGATTGTCAGTTTTATCTCTATTATTGCTTTTCTCATTCTCTTTATCCTAGCAGAAGAAATAGGAAAGTTTATTATAGGGGATTTAAATGGAGGAAATACCTACCAAGATATAGCCTTTGTCATTCGCTGTGTAGCGCCTGCTGTACTGGTTATTCCTTTTTTAAGTATTACCAAAGGATATTTACAAGGACATAACTATGTGACACCTTCCTCAGTAAGTCAATTGATTGAACAAATTGTCCGTATTCTTGTTATTTTAGTAGGTTCTTATGTTACGTTAAAAGTATGGAATGGTTCTTTATCATTGGCGATCGGAATTGCTGTATCTGGAGCTGGTGTTGGGGGATTCTGTGCCTATCTATATTTAAAACATGTCTTACATAAGAATAAAGAGGTACTTGAAAAGACGGAGAAAAAAGAGGAACAGATTACCAATAAAGAGATTGCAAAAAAAATCATCAAATATGCGATTCCTTTTATTATCATCAATATCGTAACCAATGTTTATAACTTTACGGATCAAATCTTGGTTTTAAGAACACTTGAATACTTGAAGTACCCAGCAAAAGATATTGAGTTTATCGCCAGTGCCATCAGTACTTGGTCACCAAAAATTTGTATGGTCATCAATGCGATGGCAATGGGAATGACCGTAAGTTTAATTCCATCTATTGTAAGTGATTATACGAAAAAAGAGATGAAGAGTGTCGAAGAAAAAATCAATCGTTCCATCAGTATGGTCATCTTTATCTCACTTCCTCTTGTCTTGGGGCTTATTATCTTAGCTAAACCTGTTTGGTATATCTTCTATAATCAAAATGCCTATGGAAGTCTTATCTTAAGTTTTGCTGTTTGTTCAGCCTTACTTGCGAATGTCTATATGATACTATCAACGATATGTCAGAGTTTAAATAAGATAAAACTTGTCTATATTGTTTCAATTACGGGATTTTTGATGAATGGAATATTAGATGTTCCCATTATGCTTCTTGTGAATTCTTTAGGATTTAAAGCTTTTATTGGTAGTATTATTTCCTCGATTCTTGGCTTTGGAACCAGTGTTCTTATTGGCCTTATTAGCATCCACAAAACCGAGCGTATTAAGTATACCAAGATGATAAGTGAAGTTGGAAGAACACTTGTCCCAGCAGTTTCCATGGTCATTATCTTGCTTCTTTTAAATCTCTTATCTCTTCCTGAAAGTACGCATTTGAGTGCCATTTTAAAGGTTTCCCTTTATGCCATCGTTGGTGGAAGTGTTTATATTGGAATCTCTTATAAGATGGGCATTATCGATGATATATTGGGAAAAGAAATGGTAAAGAAAATCATAAAAAAACTTACCTTAGGTAAGCTTGAAGTAAAGAATTAAACCATATACATGGAATTGTTGAAACTATAATCTGTGCTGTTAATGCTAGTTTGTGGGGTATTTCCTGCTTGCAATGTAGATTCTAAAGAATTGATGCGATATTCTAAACGTTGAACTTCCCTTTCTAATTTTGATACACGTGATTCAAGTTCTGAATTGGTATCTTGAGGAAAGACATTAAAGTTTGGATTTTGTGGCATCCCGACATTAGGTGCATTAAAC
>CAZWKF010000180.1:0-1759 GCA_964634785.1 uncultured Muribaculaceae bacterium | reverse complement strand
TTCATGATAATCGATGACTATACAGTTTGTAGTCTTTTCTGGATTTAAGAAAGTATACGTTATTTCGATTTTTTTGCTATTTTTCTTTAATGAAATATCGAGTAATGGGAAATCAAAGAGATAATGATTTTGTAACAATTCTACAGTCATTTCTTTTTTCTTTGGTCTTATGAGAATAAGAAATTCTTGATTTCTTTTCTTAAAGATGTCATTTTCTATATCATATTCATATAGAGTATTCTCTATTTTAAAGTGAAGAATATTTTGATGTAGAAAATAAGGGATTTCTTCTTTTATTTCGCATTTTTTATCTGTCGTTAATTCAAATATTAAACTTTGCATAGTTCCTCCGTAGTCTTATTTTAACAAATTGACTAAACATTGTCTATTCATTCATAATATAAAAAAATATGTGCATTATAATAGTGGTGGTTTACTTGAAAAAGATTCGTTTCTTATTAAAAATGTGCTTATTCTTATCAATTGTCGGTATTGTTATCGTGGGAGGTATCTATATTTATGCCTATTTTATGCCTGCTATTTCTTTAAACTCAGCTAATTCTTATTATATCTATGACAATAAGGATAATGTTATCTATCAAGGGTCAAATAACAGTGAATGGGTTCGACTCGATAATATTGATGAAAAACTAGTTAACTATATTATTTCTCTAGAAGATCAACATTTTTACTATCATAAGGGGTTTGATATCTTAAGAATTATTCGCGTAATGGCTTCTAATATTCGCCATGGAAAGATTACTGCTGGAGCATCCAGTATTTCTCAACAATATGTTAAAAACTTATTTTTAGAGTTTGATCAGACATGGGAAAGAAAAATGGAGGAAGCTTTTTTAACGATTCGTATGGAAACCCATTATTCCAAAGATGAAATACTAGAAGGCTATTTAAATACGATTTATTTTGGCAATGGTATCTATGGTGTAAAAGATGCCACACAGTATTATTTTAATAAAGACATCAGTGATATTACGATGGAGGAAGCGATTATCCTAGCAGGGATTCCTAAGAGCCCCAATAACTATAATCCAATTGCCAATAAGGAAGCCTCTTTAAAACGAATGAATTTAGTAGCCAATACTTTATATGAAAATAAAGTCATCAGTAAGGAAGAATATGATTCTCTTGATTTTGAAAATGTTCCTTTACATGGAAAACATACTTCAAATAACTTAGATACATTGATGTATTATCAGGAAGCAGTTATTGATGAACTTGAAAGTTTAGATCATATTCCTAAGAGTCTTTTAGATTCTGGTGGTTTAAGAATATTTACAAATTTAGATATGGATACACAGACAAAGATGGAAGAATCAATGAAGGAACACGTTTTAGAGGATGATACTCAAGTGGCGAGTATTGTGATTGATCCCAATACGAGTAAAGTTCTTGCTTTAGCTGGGGGAAAAAACTATGCCAAAAGTCAATATAATCGTGTTACAAAGGCCAAAAGACAAGTAGGTTCGACAATTAAACCCTTTCTTTATTATTCAGCCTTAGCAAATGGAATGACAGCATCATCAACTTTTAAATCAGAAGAGACTACTTTTGTCTTCTCTGAAAATAAGACCTATTCTCCTACCAATTATGGAAATACTTATGGAAATAAAGAAATCAGTATGGCAGCAGCCCTTTCCTACTCCGATAATATCTATGCCGTTAAAACACATTTGTTTTTAGGAGAAAATACACTTGTAAATACAATGAAAAATGTGGGATTAAAGGAGTCTTTAAGTCC
>CAZWKF010000179.1:0-1803 GCA_964634785.1 uncultured Muribaculaceae bacterium | reverse complement strand
GAGGGAACAAATATAATAGTTAATTACACAGCTGATGCATCAGACTTAGTTGATAAAATGATAGCAACTAAATCAAGTACTTCTAATGTAGTAAAAGGAACACAAGTTGTGTAAGAAGAAAAATAATCTACTATTCTTTCTTCTTTTTTGTTATAATAAATTTTAAAAAAAGAGGAAATTCATATGATAACAAATAAACAAGCTGAACAAATTATATATGCAAAAGAAAATATGAAGGGACTAAAGAGATTCTTCTTCCTCATTATATAGAAGACTATGGAGAAGAATCTACAGAGGTTATAAAGAAGAGATTAGAAAGAACTCATTTTTTAACAGAATCTCTTCCTGATATTACCTTTAATACTTTAAAAGATTTTCCTAATGCTTTTAAATCACAAAGTGATTATTATGTAATGGAAGAAGAATACTTTGATTATCTAAAAATAAGTAAGGAATTAGAAAACCGAAAAAGAGCGAAAATAAACAGACTCTATTGTGATTACTTTCATTTACCCTTAAGAAAGATAAAAGAATTAAAAACAGATATTGAAAAAGTATTAAATATTGATAGTTATTCAAGTAAGTCAGTTGACATTCTTCTAAATGATAAAGTAGATGAACCTACAAAAGAGGCTATACGAGAATGCCAAAAACAATATATGAGGCAGTGCCATGTTTTAAGATGTATTCCTATAACCGATATAAAAATGGTGGAGCATCTTTTAAAAGTAAGAAATGAATATGAAAAACATTATCAATTTCAACTCATAAAATGTACAATGTGGGGGAGTAGACTTGTTCAATATTTTTTATCAGAAATGAATATTCAAGATAGTAATGATTTAGATGAAGAGAGTATTATACAATCGGTATGTGCAAAAGTGTTTTTACCAAAAAACATTCTTAAGCATCAACCATGTTGTGTAGGACATAACCATCAAGATATTGAAAGACATGGATGGATTTTGTTTCCTGTAGCAAGGAGTTTAGATTGCGAGTTAAATCAGTTTTTTTATCATGAAATGCGACATGCTGTAGAAGATGATACTTATTTTCAAGAATTTTATAATATGTTAAATGAACTTAGAGTCGAAACACATGCCATAAAAGATAAAGAGACACTTCCTTTTATTTTTGATTCTAAAGAGAATGCTTTAAATTCAGTTTATGTAGATATGCTTCCCTTTACTTATGGGCTCTTTGAAGAATATGGAAGTCTTTTTGATAAATGGGCTATTTCTAATAATGTACATGAACAGGAAAGAGTGATTAAACCAAAATTTTTAGAAGAATATGATGATATCTTTTCTTCAGCAATGAATGCCATATATTCTTTTAAGGCATCTCCTTTTACTGATAAATTAAATATGAACATTAGGATAAGTGAAGATAAAACCAAAGAGTTAGTAGATGAAATGAAAAGAGAAATTGAAAAGCACTTGGTTAAAAAATAGTTTATCTTGTCGTAAATTAGCACTTGTGTATTGACAGTGCTAAAAAGAAGTGGTATATATTTGAGTAGAGAGAAAACTCTCGAGGAGGATATAATTTATGGCAAAAAAACAATTTAAAGCAGAATCCAAGAAATTAATGGATTTAATGATTAATTCTATCTATACGAATAAGGAAATTTTCTTAAGAGAACTTATCTCCAATGCAAGTGATGCGATAGATAAATTGCATTATAAATCTTTAACAGATGATGAAATCAAAGTAAATAAGAAAGATTTTGAAATACGCATTGAATTAGATAAAGAGAAAAGAACACTTACAATTAGTGATAACGGTATTGGGATGAATAAA
>CAZWKF010000178.1:0-1849 GCA_964634785.1 uncultured Muribaculaceae bacterium | reverse complement strand
GGAAGTACTTATGTACTTGATTATGATGTAACGAATGGAAGTAAAAACTATGATGTAAATGTAGACTTAAATGTACCAAATGGTAATGAATACATACAAGTAACGAATAGTTTTGACCCAAGTGTTTTACCAGCAAGAACAACAAGAAAAGGGAAATTAACTTTAACAGTTATCAAAGCCTCTTTAAAAGAAGAAAGATATAACTTTGAAATTACCTTTAGTGTAAAAGGTGCTGAGAGGAATTCATTAGGTGGAGAAGTAATAGAAAGTGAAGACTATTTGGCAACAAGTGATGTTATATGGAAAGATTTTCCTGGGGAAGATGAGAAAAATACGATAGCTAGAATTGTTTTTATGGATACAAAAGAGTTATCGGCTTCCACAGTTGCAAAATCACGAGAAGGAGTAACTGTACTGGATTCGTGGGATGTTTCAAATAGTGAAACTGGAAATATAATGGCATATAAAACTCCTTTTTCATTTGATTCTATAGGCATGACAAATCCAGGAGGCACACCAGAGAGCAACTATGTGTCGATTTATATAGGACAAGATGGAGGAGTAAGAGCAAATCCAAATTCAAGTAACCTTTTTGGTGGCTTGGTAGGACTATTTAAAATAGATGGATTAGAAAATTTTAAAACTTATAATGCCACTGATATGAGTTATATGTTTTCAGGTTGCAAGAATTTGACAAGTTTAGATGTCAGTCACTTTGATACAAACAATGTTACCAATATGAGAGATATGTTTTCTTATTGCGAAACATTAAAAAGTTTAAATGTAAGTAATTTTAATACAAGCAACGTAACAAATATGAGTTATATGTTTGGTACTTGGGGTGCTACCACTATGTATTTTACAAAAATTGTAGGATTAGGAAATTTTGACACTACTAATGTGACAACCATGCATGGAATGTTTGAAAATTGCGATTACTTGACTGCTAGCATTAATATAAGAGGAACAAAATGTGTGGATTTTTATGATATGTTTGCCGATGCGGCAACCGAGAATGGAGCCAAGATAACGGTTAATTATACAGAAGATGCGTTAAGCTTGGTAGATAAAATGATAGCAACAAAATCAAGGAATTCAAATGTTGTAAAGGGAGATGTTATTGCCTATTATTCGATTACAGTGGATGCGAATAATGAAGTAATATCAAATAAGGGCGTTACTTATAACGGCGCTACAGTTACTTTATCTCCTAAAAATGATGAATATATTATTGCTTCGTTCAAATTAAATGGAACTTTAATTGAAGGTGCTACTTTTACAATGCCAAACGAAAATGCAAATATAACAGATGTAAAACTAATAAAAGTCATACTAGATAGTGATGAAATAGTAGTTAGTATGGATAAAAAAGAGGTAGGTGCTACAGTTACTTTATCTCCTAAAAATGATGAATATATTATTGCTTCGTTCAAATTAAATGGAACTTTAATTGAAGGTGCTACTTTTACAATGCCAAACGAAAATGCAAATATAACAGATGTAAAACTAATAAAAGTCATACTAGAGAGTGATGAAGTAGTGGTTAGTATGGATAAAAAAGAGGTAGGTGCTACAGTTACTTTATCTCCTAAAAAAGACAGACATTACATTGCTTCATTTAAATTAAATGGTACATTAATTGAAGGCGCTACTTTTACGATGCCAAATGAAAATGCAGTTATTACAGATGTTTTGGTTGAAGAAATCCCTTTTCGTCCTCCACCAACACGTCCTATTACAACGACTTCTTCTTCATAGAAGAATTGAAGAAAATGTTGCGTTTCTATTATCATATACCAAATTATGAATAAGAGGAATATCCTCTTTTTTAGTTTACATAAAAGTGTAT
>CAZWKF010000177.1:0-1922 GCA_964634785.1 uncultured Muribaculaceae bacterium | reverse complement strand
TATCAACAGTATTATACTTATCTGGAAATACGAATATAGCAAGCAATACGGGAGATTTTGATGTGTACTATAGTAAAGCAGTCGAAAACGGAGTTGAGAATAGTAGTTTAATCAAAGATAAAACCCATATAGAATTTACAACAGAGTTAACAGGATTAAATGATAAGTATGTATTAGATTATGATGTCACAAATGCTTCAAAACAATATGATGCAAACTTAGTGATGAATTGTGTTGGTGGAAATGAATATTTACGGGTAGAAAATGGATTTGATACAAGTAAAGTATTACCTACAAGAACAACAAGAAGTGGAAGGGTAACCTTAACCGTTATAAAAGCTCCTTTAACAGAAATGAGCGTATCTATTTCATGTGAAATAAGTGGAAATGCGGTTGAAAGAGATATAGCAGGTGGAGAAAGTATTAATATAGAAAAAGACTATTTAGTTATAGCAGAAGGAGAAGAAACAAGAACTCCAGAAACTTATGATCCTTATTTAGGTTGCACTTTAAATCGAAACGCTGTGGAAACAATCAACATTATGGATAGTAAAGAAGTGCCTGCAGGGGCAATCTTATTAGGAGATGTATCAAACAGCCAAAATGGTAGTATAGTGATGTATACGAAAGATGAAGATCATGATAATAAACTGGAACTTTATATAGGTCAAGATGGAGGAGTAGTTGCCAATCCTAATTCTAAAAATCTCTTTGCTGCTTTTGAAAATGTAACAGAAATAAATGGATTAGAAAATTTAGATACAAGTCATGTAACCAACATGAGTGGTATGTTTCGAGCTTGTCATAATTTAAAAGAATTAGATTTAAGCAAATGGAATACGAGCAAAGTGACAAATATGTTTGGAATGTTTTTTGCTTGCGGGGAACTAAGAAATTTAAACTTAAGTAATTTCGATACAGGTAATGTAGAAGATATGAGAAGCATGTTTTGTAGTTGTTACTATTTGACGACAACTCTTACAATAAGAGGAACGAAGTGCACAAAGTATGAAAAGGATGATATGCTATTTTCATATAATATGTTTGATAATGCTGCAACGAGATATGGTACCAAAATCACTGTCAATTATACTAAGGATGCATCAGAATTAGTGGATAAAATGATTGCTACAGGGACTGGTCATATTGTAAAAGGACATGTAGTTTCTGATTATCTGATTACATTAAAGGATAAATTTAATGTAACCTATAATGGAGACATTATTACATTATCTCCTAAAGATAATTCCTATACCATTGCTTCATTTAAACTAAATGGCAATTTAATTGAGGGAAATACATTTACAATGCCAGATGAAGAAATCACTATAACAGATATTGTGTTAAAACAAGTTATTTTTGATATCACAGTAAATGGAAATGATACTATATTTTTAAGTAATAGACAAGCTAGAAAAGGGGATACAATTGTCTTATATGGAAGTGCTCCAACTCCAGAAGCAACTAGAGTTATTACATCATTTAAAATGAATGGCACATTAGTGATAGGAGATTCGTTTACTATGCCTGAAGAAAATGTTGTGATTACAGATGTGGTTGTGAAAGAAGCTACGATAATAGAAACAAGACATAACCCATATCCAGGTAATTTAGATGATGAAGTTTATGGAGAGAAAACGTTTGAAGGGGCAACCTCTTTAACTGTTATCTTAGATATGAAACAGATGTTGAAGATTATAATTGGATATACCTGTATGATAGTACAGGAAAGAAATATGGTAAATATGCAGGAACTAAGAAACGAGAAGCAATCACTATCCCAGGGAATTATATTAAAATTACATTTACAACAGGTAATGATGGACCATACTACTATTATGGATTTAAAGCATTTATAGTACCAAACTATGAATAAGAGGAATATCCTCTTTTTTAGTTTACATAAAAGTGTATAATTTTAA
>CAZWKF010000176.1:0-1966 GCA_964634785.1 uncultured Muribaculaceae bacterium | reverse complement strand
TCCCATCTTTGACAGTTTTAAAAAAGTAAAATCTCTCCATCCCAGAATTAACGGGCATTTGAGAGATTTTTAATTTTTTAAATTTTGAGTAATATTTTTAACTTTTTGTTTCTTTACAAATTTTTTTAATATTTTTTTCTGTTATAATTTCATAATCTGTCCTAAAGCCAAACTTTTCATGTAATAGATCTGTTAAATCAGTTCTAGTATAGTTAGGAATATAATCACCATCTTTAAAAGTTAGATTCATATTTTGTAATGTTTCTATTATTTCAGGTGCTGTATATCTTTCTTCTAGTTCTTTTTCTAAGTATCTATATATTACTAATGCTAAATAGCAAGTTAAGAAATGTGCTTTAATTCTGTCTTCTCTTGTTAAATAGGCTGGTCTTGATTTGAATTCACTTTTCATGATTCTAAAAGATTCTTCTATTTCCCATCTTCTATGATTAACTTTAACAATCTCTTTTGCTTCATCTTCTAAGTTAGTACAAACAGCATAGAAACCATCATATTTGGCTTCTTCATCTATAATGCTTTGATTAATAGAATAATAAGCTTCACATGCGACTTCTCCTGCATCTGTAGTATTAAGTACTTCTATAAACCGTTTGAAATCATTTTGTTTTGGCTTTCCGATTTTTTTAGGATTAGAATCAATTAGCTTTTGTGCACGATTAATTTGATGATTTCTTATATTTTCTTGATAATTCTTATACTTTAATGAGAATGTAACAATTAACCTCTGTTCTAAATCATTATCTTTAATCCATCTTTCTTTATAGAATGTAGTGTTTTCCCATTTATCAGCTAATTCTTTGTCAGTAAATAACTTAGATATGTCAATTGTTTTATCTGGAATGTTTGAAACTTTCCATCCGGTTTTATCTAAAGCCCATGTTTTGTATTCTTCTTTTAATTGTTTAATTGATTGAGTAGTAATGAATTTACGAGAGTTAGTATCGTTAAATTTTCTGTTAGCTTTAGAAGCAAGCCCGGCATCTGTGCAAACAACAACCGTAGAAAAATTGAAATCTTTAACTATTTTTTCTTCTAAAGGCTTTAAAGTAATATTTTCGTTAGTATTACCGGGATTAATGTCACAACAAAGAGGAATACCATCGCCATCCATAAATAAACCAAATTGTACAATAGGATTAGGTCTATGTTCTTTAGATACTCCATATTTTCTTAAAGTATCTTCTTGTTCAATTTCGAAAAAGAAATTAGTTAAGTCATAGTATAAGACTTTATTATTTCTAGGTTTGAATTTACAACTATTTTTATATAATTCGGATTGAATGAAATCACTTTCTAAACAAATTTTTTCTAATGCTCTTACTATGTGTTGATATTCAAAATTAGGCTTTTCTAAAAACTTATTAGATTCTTCTAAGGTCTTTAATTTGGAAGAGGGGAAGATTATCCTTCCATAAATTAATTTCGACAATATATCATTTAAATCAAATTTAAATTGATATTTATTTGAGATAGAATTGCATATTTCATTTAACTTAAGGTTATAATATATTTTTTGTAAGAATAAATAACCCACATTATAATTAATAATAGTATCTTTAGATATTAATTTATTTTGATTATAAGATTTAATAATTTTCCTAGTACCTTCTTTTTCTTTAATAGTTAAATCTTTAGCATATTCTTTGGCCCATAGGTATGGATCCTTATCTCCAGCTTTAGCTTTCACTTCTTCTAAAGTTCCAAGCTTTTCAACTATTTTGGTAGAATGTTTCTTATCGATGTAAGTAGACTTAATAATATAGAATAAAATAGCATTTTTACTTTTAGAAATAGATAATCTCATAATAACCAGCAACCTTTTACTATAAATATTATAACATACTACTCAAATAATACTCAATATATATCTTGCATATTTGACAAAAAAATAACCATTTTACAATGGTTTGTGAAGATTTATAATTTCAAAAGTGTTAAATTCCCG
>CAZWKF010000175.1:0-1971 GCA_964634785.1 uncultured Muribaculaceae bacterium | reverse complement strand
AAAAGTTAGATTCATGTATGGTTTAAATGAAAAACAATTCGGAAAAACATTTAATGAAGCTGCTAAAATGGAAGGTATTCATGGTGAAAACTTCTTAAAATTACTAGAATCAAGACTTGATAATCTTGTATACAGAATGGGACTTGCAAATACTCGTCGTGCATCTCGTCAAATGGTAAACCATGGTCATATTATGGTTAATGGTAAAAAGGTTGATATTCCTTCATACCAATGTAAACCTGGAGATATCATCAGTGTTCGTGAAAAATCACTTGAACACCCTGCAATGAAAGCTGCTTTAGAAGCAAAAGTTTCTAGACCAGCATTTGTAGAATTCGATGAAAAGAAAATGACAGGAACATTCTTAAGATTACCAGATAGAAGCGAATTAAATGCTGATATCAATGAAAACCTTGTTGTTGAATTCTATAACAGATAGAAAAAAAGCCTTTGTTGGCTTTTTTATTTTGTCTAAAAAAACTTTATTTATTATGAACTTTTAGATTGGACACCCATTCTTTACTTTTGTTTTTATTTCATCGGGGCAGGTCCACATGCTAATATCTGGTTCTAATGGCATACAGAACATTCCTTCTGACTCTTGGAGATTATTTGTGTTAAAAGAACTCACATCTAAACTCATTAGATCGTTACAATTATAAAACATTCTATACATATTAGTAACGTTGCTTGTATCAAAATGAGTCACATCTAAACTTGTTAAAGATCCACAGTTATAAAACATTTCTTTCATATTGGTGACATGACTCGTATCTAAGGTTTCTAATCCTGTTATCTCTGTTACTTTGTCAAACTCTTTAAATAATCCTGTTGAATCTGGATTTGCAACTACTCCGCCATCCTGTCCAATGTAAACTTCATATAAACCGTCATTATCTTCATCTAATGTATAAGCCATGACGCTTCCATTTTGTTTATTAGATGCATCCCATGAAAGAATAGCATTATCAGGTACATTTGTAGTCGTCAAAAAATGAATGCTTTCTATATCGGATTTTTTGCTCTCTTGCCATGAATTAAGACCTACTTGAATTACAGGTTCCCATAGATAAGGGCTAAAAGCCTCTTCACCATAAAGTTGTTTGGCTATTTTTTCTTGAGCTTCATCTTTAAAATATTCACAGGACGGAGAAGTGTCATCTTCTCCATTTGGACACATAATTTCCATTTGTTTTAAATACTCTTCTTTTGATCCATATGCTAAAACTATAATATATTCGTACATTTTTTGACTGTCCTCTATTTTAAAATTTTGACACGCTTCAGAGGTATCATTATATCCATTTGGACATGCTGCATTCATTTGGCTTTCATACTCTTCCATTGATCCATATATCCCAATTGTTAATTTTTTCTCAAAATCTGACTGATTTAGTTTCCTATCCCACATAGGAATAGCGCTTGCTAAATAGTTTCCTTCCTCGGCCTTAATAATTTCTTCACCTAAAGTATCTTTTTCTAAAGCTTTCCCTGTTATCTCAAAACTTATCTTTACACTTGTTTCTTCTAATACTCCTTCTTCTAATACTATCATAATTTTTCCTCTTCTTGTTTCTCTGGCTTTTAATGGCTTTTTTGTATCAATTTCATTATGAAAATTTATATATTTGGAGTATTCTCCTGTGTATCTGATATCAAAATTTGCGTCATAATTTTTTGAACCATTGGTAATTTCATAGATTAAAGTATACTCATCATCTACATTTGATAAAGTTGTAGTAAATACAATATGAGTTTTATCCTGAATTAAACTTATATTCTCCTTGTTGTTTTCATATGCTTTACTAAAGTATACATCAAAGTCTCCTGTATTACTTGCTACATTTGTATTTCCATTGATAAACAATGTTGTACTAACCGCAGCAAATCCAATAGACATAAGTACAATTGCTAACACTAATAAACTCTTTCTTTTCATTTCTTCACTCTCCATCAGGATGTACTACCCTA
>CAZWKF010000174.1:0-2014 GCA_964634785.1 uncultured Muribaculaceae bacterium | reverse complement strand
GTCTATACTAAATAGGCACCCACGAAATGTGTGTTCCTACATTTATTCTATGATAAATTACATGCTTTTACAAGTGTTATTTTTAGCAGAATGAGAAATAGAAAAAGAAAGCAACTATGCTTCCTTTTTCATTGTCTTCCATTCACTAGCAGCTAAAGTAACTTTTACACCGTTAATTCTTTTTGTTTGATAATTAGGTTTCTTTTTTACATTCGTCTTTCGATGTGAATGTGAAACTGTTTTTAAAAATGCAGGTTTTTTTGCTGATAATTTATTTGCCATATAATTTTTCCCTCCAATCAGAATTCCATAAAATTATATCAATTATATAGACTCTAGTCAATCTTTTTTTCATTTATTGCCTTGTTTTATTAGACATAACTGATATCTATAATTACGAATTTCTCTTTTTTTACTATTGTATTCAAAACTAAATCCTTATGTTTCCTTATTTTTAATTTGTAAAGCCTTTCATTTTTAGTTGTTTTATTGGAACTAAAGCTTGATTCATAAGCGCAATAACCTCAGAGTTTTGGATACCTTTTATTTTTAACGTTTCTTGCATATAGTCGATAATGTTTTGCTTTTTTTCTCCTTTAGGGACTAAACACATTAAAGCCTTCATATAAAGTACGTGGTAGTGCGCATCAAATTGTGTCTCTTCATTCCAATCTTTTAGTCCAGCTAGATATTCTAAGTGAATTTCCACAAGATCAACGGCTGAATCAATACAATAATATTCAAAATCTTCCTTATTTTTATCGATTAAGACATTGACCATCTCTTCATAATAGGCAATACAAGTTAGATTTTGAGGTGATGTAGTAAGACGATTCTCTAGAGTTTGGGAATTTGCAATATAATCGTATTTCAATTCGATAAGTCGCTTTTTCTTTTCTTCATCTTCTTCTTTATCAATTTCTTTTAAAAGAGATTCAAAAAAGAGCTGGTCAGTGACATTCGCTAAGAAGAGGTTTAACTCATCGATTACTTGCATGTTTGTTTCTATGTTATATTCTTCCTTGAGTTCTTCCATTTCCTCTTCCGTTTTATATTCTGTTCTTTCTCCATCGATATCTGAGTAAGACACTTCTGTTAAACTTTGATGATTTTGAATGCCATAGTAATATAAATCAGATAACATACGAATTACTTCTTTATGTTCTTTCATATAAAGGAGAGCAAAGATGGGTTCTAAATCTCCATCTAAGTTATTTTCTTCTAAGAGTTTTGTGCTATAAGCAACAATTTCTTTCCCTGTAAGGGCTATACTGCGCCATTTTCTGATAATGACATCTCTTATCATTTTAATTTGAATAACAATCTGGTGGTATTCTTTGCTGAAAAGCTTTCCCTTTATTTCAAGTTCTGCAAGTTCATTGTAGTTTTTCATTATAATTTTTTCAAAATGAAGTATATCATCTAAATATGCTTTTTTATCATCCATTTTCTTTGCCATCTTTTATCCTCCTGAAATTGCTTATTATCCTATCATAAAAAGACTTTAGAAGTCAATAATGATCTAAATACTATTGCGCCTTTTTAAACCTTTATGATACAATTGTACTAGGTGAAGCTTATGTATACACCATTAGGCGTAAAAACAGATTATAGTTTACTAAAAAGTCTTATTAAAATGGAAGACTATCTTTCCTATGCCAAAGAACATAACTTAACTTCATTAGGAATATTAGATGATACTTTATGTTCCGCACATTACTTTTATGAAGCTTGTAAAAAAGAGAATATAAAATGTGTCATTGGTCTTGAAATCAAAATAGAAGAATATATTTTATATCTATATCCTAAAAACTGGGAAGGACTTACGCACTTGTTTTGCCTTACCAAAGAACAATTGGATCATCCTCTTACATTTGAAGATATTGAAACTTGTAAGCTAGACATAATCTGTGTACTTCCTTTTGAAAGCTATACACTTTATGAGAAAATGAGTTCCTTATTTCAAGAATGTTTTCTTTCCTATAAAAGTGAGGAAGAGGAACTGGAAGCAAAA
>CAZWKF010000173.1:0-2031 GCA_964634785.1 uncultured Muribaculaceae bacterium | reverse complement strand
TCCATTTGTTACATCATAATCTAAAACATAGGTATCATTTAATCCAGTTAACTCTGTTGTAAAGGCTATATGTGTTTTATCTTTGATAATAGATGAGTTCTCTGTTCCATTCTCGACTGCTTTACTATAGTAGACATCAAAGTCTTTCGTATTACTTGCGACAAAGGTTTGTCCATTTAAGTATAGGACTGTTGAGACACTTGCAAATCCTATTACCATTAAAGTAATAGCAAATGCCATCATCATTTTCTTATTTTTCATATTCTTCCTACTTTCCAAAAGATAAAGGAATTTCTTTACTCTCTAGGATAATTTTACTTTTTTTTTTTTTTTTTTTTGTCTATTTGTTCGATACTTTTCTTTTCTAGTTTACATCATTTTATACAACTTTTACTGTAAAGAAAAAACAGGATTAACCTCCTGCTTTTCATTAAACTAATTCATCACAGATAAGATTTGCAAGTTCTGTAGGATTTTCTATTGGTAATCCTTCGATTAATCTTGCTTGAGCATATAGTATTTTACTATAGTTTTTCAATGCCTCTTTATCCTCTTTATATAAAGTTTCTAACTTTTGGGCTATCTTATGATTAGCATTAATTTCCAATACCTTATTTGCTTTTACTTCTTCATCGGTTGGCATTGCATTGATGACTTTTTCCATTTCAATCGTGATATCACCTGAACTTACAAGACAAACTGGATGTGATTTTAAACGATTTGTAAATCGTACGGATTCAACATCTGCTAAAGCTTCTTCCATTACTTTAAGTAAGTCTTTTTCTTCTTCATTTTTGGCATCAATTTTCTTCTTCTCTTCTTCATCACTTAAATCGATATTCTCTTTAGAGATATTAACAAGCTTCATTTCATTATATGTACCAATCGTTTGAAGAACAAATTCATCCATATAATCTGTACAATAAAGAATGGTATAGCCTTTATCTTTAAAGCTCTCTACTTGTGGAAGTAAATCTATTTTATCAACAGTCTCTCCACAAACATAATAGATGCTATCTTGACTCTCTTGTTTATTATCTACATACTCTTTTAAAGAGACCTTTTTTCCTTCATTTGTATCAAAGATTAATAAATCCTTTAACTTATCTTTATTAATACCATAGTTATCATAAATACCATATTTGATTTGACTGCCAAAGGCTTTAAAGAACTTTTCATAGTTTTCACGATTCTCTTCCATCATCGTTTCTAATTCTTTGGTTATCTTTGTTTCAATGGATTTCGCAATCGTCTTTAAACTCTTATCTTGTTGTAAGATTTCTCTTGAAATATTTAAGGATAAATCAGGAGAATCAACAACACCTTTTACAAAACTAAAGTAATCAGGGATTAATTCTTTACATTTTTCCATAATAAGGACCCCATTTGAATAAAGTTGTAAGCCCTTTTCATAGGTCTTTGTGTAATAGTCATATGGAGCATGAGATGGAATAAAAAGTAAAGAATTATAGCTTACTAACCCTTCTGCTGATGTATGAATCTTTGTTAAAGGGGCTTCATAATCAAAGAATTTATCTGAATAGAAGGTATTGTAATCTTCCTCTTTAATCTTACTTTTATTTCTCTTCCATAGAGGAATCATATCATTTAATGTCTTCTCTTCTAAGACATCTTCATATTCATCTTTACTTCCTTTTTTTAATTCACGATGCGTGACTTTCATCTTAATTGGGTACGTTATATAATCAGAATATTTCTTAATTAGGTTTTCAATTTTATATTCCTCTAAGAATTCTGAATATTCAAAATCTTCCGTATCTTCCTTTAAGGTAATGGTAATCACTGTACCATTCTTTTCTTTTTCACTCTTCGTAATGCTATAGCCATCAATTCCTGATGAAACCCATTTATAGGCTTCCTTTTCTCCATACGCTTTAGATAGAACTTCGATTTTATCAGCGACCATAAAAGCTGAATAAAAACCTACACCAAATTGACCAATAATATCGATATTCTTTTTAGGTGCATTCTCTTCTTTAAATAAACTTGATCCTGATTTAGCAATTGTAC
>CAZWKF010000172.1:0-2173 GCA_964634785.1 uncultured Muribaculaceae bacterium | reverse complement strand
GACAAGTTAATTGTTAGTAAGAAGAAATAGGTGATTTTATGGCAAGAAGTTTAAAAAAAGGGCCTTTCGTTGATAAAAGCCTAATGAATAAAATTGTAAAATTGAATGAATCAAATAAAAAAGAAGTTGTTAAGACATGGTCACGTCGTTCAACAATCTTCCCTGATTTCGTTGGTCACACTATAGCAGTACATAACGGAAAAGATTTTATTCCAGTTTATATTACTGAAGACATGGTTGGACACAAATTAGGAGAATTCGCTTTAACTCGTAAAGCTGGCGGACATGCAGGACAAAAGTAGGAGGATAAGAGATGGAAACATATGCTATACATAAAAGTGCTATGGTAGCGCCTCGTAAATGTCGTATGACGATGGATTTAATTCGAGGAAAGAAAGCCACTACAGCAATCGGGATTTTAAAAAATACAAATACCAAATCTTCAAGACTTATCCTAAAGGTTTTAGAATCTGCTATGGCCAATGCGACAAATAATTATGGTGCTAAGGTAGAAGATTTAGTAATATCTGAATGCTTTGTTAATCCAGGACCTGTTTACAAGCGAGTAAAAATTGGTTCAAGAACAAAAGTAGACAGAAGAGATAAAAGAACAAGTCATATAACTGTTAAAGTTAGTGATGGTAAGGAGGCTTAATTATGGGACAAAAAGTAGACCCTAGAGGATTAAGACTTGGTGTCAATAAAGATTGGCAATCAAATTGGTATGCTGAAAGAGATGAATACGTAAAAGCATTAAACAACGATATTAAAATTCGTGAATTCTTAACAAAAGAGTTGAAAGATGCAGCTGTATCTGAAATTCTTATCGAAAGAAAAAAGAATCGTATCGATGTTAAAATTGCTACAGCAAAACCGGGTGTCGTTATTGGACGCGGTGGTGAAGATATCGAAAAGTTACGTACAAAGATTAAACGCGTATGTGGCGAAGAAGTATTCATTACGATTAATGAAATTAAAAATGCGGATATCAATGCAAAATTAGTTGCAGAATCTATTGCAAAACAAATTGAAAACAGAGGAAATTTCCGTAATGTACAAAAGAAAGCGATTCGCAATGCGATGAAAGCTGGTGCAAAGGGAATTAAGACTTCTGTATCTGGACGTTTAGGTGGTGCTGAAATGGCTCGTACTGAACATTATACAGAAGGTACAGTACCTCTACAAACCATTCGTGCTGATGTTGATTATGCTACTGCTGAAGCAGATACAACCTATGGTAAGATTGGTGTTAAAGTTTGGATTTACAAAGGCGAAATCCTAAACAAAAAAGGAAGCAAAGAGGGAGGTAATCGCGATGTTAATGCCAAAAAGAACTAAATATCGTAAACCTCACAGACTTCCTTATGAAGGAAATGCTAGAGGAAATACCGAGTTACATTTTGGTGACTACGGATTACAAGCAAAAGAGGGCGGATACGTTAATGCTCGTCAAATCGAAGCAGCACGTATTGCCATGACACGTTATATGAAACGTGGTGGAGATGTTTATATCAATATTTTCCCACATTTAGCAAGAACTCAAAAACCTTTAGAAACTCGTCAAGGTAAAGGTAAAGGTAATGTAAGTGAATGGGTTGCTGTTGTAAAAGAAGGAAAGATCATGTTTGAGATTTCTGGAGTTACTGAAGAAATTGCTCGTGAAGCATTAAGACTTGCATCTCATAAACTAAGTGTAAAAACACGTTTCGTAAAAAAAGAAGAAAGTGGTGAGACAAATGAAAACTAAAGAAATTAGAGAAATGTCCACTGAAGAGATTAATGCGAAGATTGAAAGTACGCGTAAAGAAATATTCGATATGCGTATGAAACAAGCGACAGCAACTCTTGAAAAACCACATCGTTTAAGAGAAGCAAGAAAAGACATTGCGAGAATGAAAACGGTGCTAACAGAAAGACAAAAAGTTAGTGAAGGAGGAAAACAATAATGAGTGAAACTAAAAGAACAGAATTGATTGGTAAAGTTGTAAGTGCTAAAAACGATAAGACCATTACCGTATTAGTTGAAACTTATAGACCACATCCTCTATATAAAAAGAGAGTAAAAAAATCAAAGAAATATGCTGCACATGATGAAAAAAATATTGCAAAAGTTGGAGATACAGTAAGACTATTATCTACTCGTCCATTATCTAAGACAAAGAGATATGAACTA
>CAZWKF010000171.1:0-2177 GCA_964634785.1 uncultured Muribaculaceae bacterium | reverse complement strand
ATGTTTATACAAGATATAGACGAAGGGAGGACATGTAAATGTCAAAAGTTAGAATTCGATTGAAGGCTTATGATCATCGTGTACTCGATGCTGCAGCAGCTAAAATAATCGAAACAGTGAAGAGAACGGGAGGAAATATTTCTGGACCAGTCCCATTACCAACTGAAATCCAAAAGATTACAGTTCTAAAGGCTGTTCACAAATATAAAGATTCTCGTGAACAATTCGAGATGCGTACGCATAAGAGATTAATTGACATCAAGGACCCTAGTAAAGAGACAATGGACGCTTTAGCTCATTTAGATTTACCAAGTGGTGTAAGTATCGATATTAAAACAACAAATTAAAAAAATATAAATGGAGGAAAGAAAAATGACAAAAGGAATCTTAGGACTTAAAGTCGGAATGACAGAAAAGTTTACAAAAGATGGAAAAGTAATTCCTGTTACTGTTGTTAAAGTTGAACCTAATGTAATCACACAGATTAAAACAGTTGAAACTGATGGTTACAACGCTATTCAACTTGCAATTGTTGACAAGAAAGAAAAAAATGCAACAAAGCCGGAAATCGGACATGCAAAAAAATCTGGTGTATCTCCTAAGCGCTTCTTAAAAGAAATAAGAGTCGATTCAGTTGATGCTTATACACTCGGAAGTGCAATTGATGTAGATATATTCGAAGTTGGAGACAAAGTAGATGTTACAGGAACATCAAAAGGAAAAGGTTTCCATGGTGTAATCAAACGCCATGGACAATCAAGAGGACCTGAAACTCATGGTTCAAGATATCATAGAAGACCTGGTTCAATGGGAACTATGAGACCGATGCGAGTTTTAAAAGGAAAGAAACTTGCTGGACATATGGGATCTGAAACCGTAACCATTCAAAATCTAGAGATTATTGAAGTATGTAAAGAAGATCATTACATTTTAGTAAGTGGAAATATTCCGGGTGCTAAAGAATCTTTAGTTCTTATCCGCCCTGCTGTTAAAGGCGGTAAGGTAGAACCAAAAGAAATCATCATTAATGAAACAAAGAAAGAAGAAGTAGAAGAAGTTGCTCCAGTTACTGAAACTGTTGAAACAACAGAGCGTGTTGAAACAGTAGAAGAAACTGTAGTTGAAACTGCTGAAGAAACTGTAGAAACAGTAGAAGAGCCAACTTCAGAAGAAACACAAGAAGAAGTACCTAGTACTCAAAGTGAGGAGACTACTGAAGCTTAACGTTTCAGCTGAAAGGAGAAATTCATATGACAAAAGTTAATGTTATTGACCTTAAGGGTACGAAAAAAAATGAAATTGAAATTAATGATGGAATTTGGAATATTGAAGGAAACGATATCGTCTTAAAACAAGCCATTCGTTTACAAATGAATGCGGTAAGACAAGGCACTGCTGATACAAAAGGCAGAAGCGAAGTTTCTGGTGGTGGTAGAAAGCCATATAGACAAAAAGGAACTGGTAATGCAAGACAAGGTTCTATTCGTGCTCCACACTATCGTGGCGGTGGAATCGTCTTTGGACCAACACCTAGAAGCTATTCAATAAAAATGAACAAGAAAGAAAGAGGATTAGCTCTTAGAACAGCTTTATCTTCAAAATATAAAGAGGGAAAATTGGTCGTAATTGATTCATTAGAACTTGCTTCTTCAAAGACAAAAGATGCACTTGAGTTACTTAAGTCATTAAGTCTTGAAGGAAAGACACTTTTCGTAAGTTCTCATGATGCTGAAAAATTATATTTGGCAACAAGAAACTTAGGAAATGTAGCTGTTATCATGGCTGATGAATTAAATGTATACGACATCGTAAATGCAGACAATTTAGTATGTGATGCAGATACAATTAATTATGTAGAGGAGGCACTTAAATAATGAAAAATATTCTTATTGCCCCAGTCATTACAGAAAAGACGGCAACACTTGGAAGTGACGGAAAAACATATGTGTTTAAAGTAAATAAAGCGGCAAACAAAATTGAAATAAAAGATGCCATTGAAAAGACATTTAATGTCAAAGTTGCCAGTGTAAGAACTCTTAATACAAAAGCTAAAGATAAAAGAGTAGGACGTTACACAGGAAAAACAAAAACTTATAAGAAAGCAATCATCACTTTAGCAGATGGTAATGCTATAGAAATATAGTAGGAGGTATTACTTATGGGTATAAAGAAATATA
>CAZWKF010000170.1:0-2255 GCA_964634785.1 uncultured Muribaculaceae bacterium | reverse complement strand
TAGATTTAACTTCATATACACCATCACCTAATTCAAGGATAGATACATCGAATGTTCCACCACCTAAGTCATAAACTAAGATGGTTTGTAGTTTATCTTGTTTATCAAGGCCATAAGCAAGTGCAGCTGCCGTTGGTTCATTGACAATTCTTTCAACTTCTAAGCCAGCAATTTTACCAGCATTTTTCGTTGCTTGCCTTTCAGCATCATTAAAGTATGCTGGAACTGTGATAACAGCTTTCGTAACTTTTTCTCCTAAATAGGCCTCAGCATCTGCTTTAATTTTAGCTAAGATTTTTGCACTAATTTCTTCTGGTGTATATTTTTTACCATCAATATCCACCTTTTTATTTGTTCCCATACTTCTCTTAATAGAAGCAATCGTTTTATCCGCATTGGTAACGGCTTGTCTTTTGGCTAAATCACCAACAAGCTCTTCTCCATTTTTTCCAAATGCGACAATGGAAGGAGTTGTTCTATTTCCCTCTGAGTTTACGATAACAGTAGGCGTACCTCCTTCTAGTACAGCACAACAACTATTTGTTGTTCCTAAATCAATTCCTATAATTTTTCCCATATATTTTCAATTCCTTTCTTTTATTCTGATACTTTGACCATGCTTGCTCTCAAGACACGGTCTTTATACATATAGCCTTTTTGTAAAACTTCGATCACTTGCCCTGCTTCTACTCCTTCACGAGCTTCTGTAAGCACAGCTTGATGGAAGGCAGGATCAAAAGGCTTTTCAAGAGCTTCAATCTCAAAAACGCCATTTTCTGCTAAGATTTTTGAGATAGTCTCACTGATCATCTTAAATCCTTTTAAGAATTCGGCATTTTCATCTGTCTCTAATGCCCATGCGCGTTCGAAGTTATCCATGACTTTAATCAAGTCCTTTAAGATATCTTCACTCGCATACTTTTTAAAGTTATTCACTTCTTCTTCTTTTCTTCTTTTAAAATTCATCATCTCTGCTTGTATACGCATTGATTTTTCTTTTTCTTCGGCAAGCGCTTGATTGAGTTTTTCTATTTCTAAGGCATGTTTTTCTTTTTTCTTTTTTGGTTTTTCCTCTAGACGGATATCTTCACTTTTTTCCGTCTCTTGTTTTGTCTCTTCTTCCATGGTGCCTCCATTCTATTTTTCTATATAACTCTTTAAGAAGTTTAAAAGGGTTACGACTTTATCATATTCCATTCTCTTGGGCCCGATAATGGCAAGTGTTCCCTCATCATTTCCCACATGGTAATGGGTTTTAATGATGGTAACATCAGGATCAAATTCGGTTTCTTCACCAATATAGATATTGACATCTTGTTCATCAGTTTCTATCCGTTTGACAAGTTCGACATCTTCAAGTTTAGAAACCATATCCTTAAGTTTATTTGGTTCACTTAACTCTTGGAAATCAAGTAAGTTGGTCTTCCCACCAAAATAGATGTCTGAATTATGCATCGTAAAGTCTTTAAAAGCATTGGAAAAGAAATGATACACTTCATCATACTTTTCAATGGTCTCTCTTATCTTCGGTTTAATTTCAAGTTCAAGTCTTTCCTGAACACGACTAAGTGGTGTTCCAATTAAAGCTTTGTTGATAATTTCACTTGCTTTAATAAGCTCTTGCAAGTTAATCTCTTTTGAGACATTGACTTGTTTATTTTCAACAACACCCTGACTCGTAATCAAAACCGCAATAACACGATTTGAATCATCATCTGAATCATCATCTAATTTTATGATACTGATCTGTTTTAATGTACTGTTCTCTTTTGATGGGCCAATCACAACACTTGTATAATGGGTAATGTCACTGATAATCTCCATACACTTCGTAATGGCATCGGAAATAACCAATTGATTATTCGAAAGAATCGTCTGTAATTTTAAGACATCTTCTCCTGTCATCTCTTTTGGTTTCATCAAGTGATTGACATAATATTTATAGCCAGCTTCTGAAGGAATCCTTCCACTTGAAGTATGCTCTTTTTCGATGAGCCCTAAATCTTCTAGTGAAGACATGTCATTTCGTATCGTTGCCGATGAACAATTGAATTTATTGACTAACGATTTTGAACTGACAGGTTTAAACTCACGAATATAATTCTCTACAATCTCTCTAAGTAACTCCTCTTGTCTATCTCCCAATTTCATCACTTCCTAGCACTCTTCACTTTTCAGTGCTAAAGTAATTATAGAACACTCCGTTAGCACTTGTCAATAGCTTTTGCTAACTTTCTATAGTTTATGTCAAATTT
>CAZWKF010000169.1:0-2312 GCA_964634785.1 uncultured Muribaculaceae bacterium | reverse complement strand
AAAAGTTAATTGATAATCGCGATGACTGTGTTTGGGATATTGTAGAAGAAGTCATTACAGAACATCCAGTTATGTTAAACCGTGCACCAACATTGCATAGATTAGGTATTCAAGCATTTGAACCGAAACTTGTTGGTGGTAAAGCCATTCGCTTACATCCACTTGTATGTACAGCCTTCAATGCTGACTTCGATGGTGACCAAATGGCAGTTCACGTTCCTCTTTCAGAAGAGGCAAAAGCAGAAGCTCGTATTCTTATGTTAGGTGCTAATAACATCTTATCTCCAAAAGATGGAAAACCTATCGTTACACCATCACAAGATATGGTTTTAGGAAACTACTACTTGACCATTGAAAAAGCAGGAGAAGAAAACGAAGGAAAAGTGTATAAAAATGCAAATGAAGCTTTAATGGCTTATGAGAGAAGAGAAGTCACTCTTCATACACGTATAGCTCTTCCAGTTAGAAGCTTTAAGTATAAGCTATTCCCAGAAGATTTACAAGATAAATATTTGGTGACGACGGTAGGTAAACTTAAATTTAACGAGATCTTACCTGATACTTTCCAATATTTAAATGAACCTTCTAAAGAGAATATTGAAGGGTTAACACCTACAAAATTCTTCATTGATCAAGGAAAGAATATTCCTGAGGAGATTGCTTCAATGGAACTTACAAAAGCTTTTGGTAAAAAGGATATTCAAAAGGTCATTGCTCAAGTATTTAAACGTTATAAGACAACAGAAACTTCAGCAATGCTTGATAAATTAAAAGATTTAGGTTTCAAATTCTCGACAGTTGCAGGTATTACATTCTCAATGGATGACATTGTCGTATCTGAACATAAACAAGAATACCTAAAAGAAGGTCATGATAAAGTTGAGAAGATCAATAAACAATATAAACGTGGCTTAATTACCGAAGAAGAAAGACATAATTCTGTATGTCAAGTATGGAATGATGTTACAGACTTAGTTCATGGTGAACTTGCTGCTGTATCTAAAGAGCAAATAGATAATCCAATCTTCATGATGATGAATTCAGGTGCTCGTGGTTCTGTTAACCAATTTGGGCAAATGGCAGGTATGCGTGGACTTATGGCAAAACCAGATGGTTCTGTTGTAGAAATTCCAATTACATCAAACTTAGTAGAAGGATTAAAAGTAAACGAATTCTTCTTAAATACACATGGTGCTCGTAAAGGTTCTGCCGATACCGCTTTACGTACAGCAGACTCTGGATACTTAACAAGACGTTTAGTTGACGTTTCACAAGATATCATTGTTAAGGAAACGGACTGTGGATGTTTAACAGGTTTAGTGGTAACAGATTTTATCGATGAATCAGATGGTACCGTTATTGAACCATTAGGAGAGAGAATCTTTGGACGCTTTGCTGCAAAGAAAGTCATTCATCCAGAAACAAAGGCTGTTATTGTTGATAAAGATGAATTGATTACTGAAAATATTGTTGCTAAGATTGAAAAGGCTGGTATTAAAGAAGTTGAAATTAGAAGTGCTTTAACTTGTAAGTCTTCAAATGGTGTATGTCAAAAATGTTATGGTATTAACTTAGCTACAGGTAATGTTGTTGAAACAGGAGAAGCTGTTGGTATTATGTCAGCTCAATCGATTGGTGAACCTGGTACACAGCTTACCATGCGTACATTCCACTCTGGTGGTGTTGCTCATGGTGGAGATGCCGATATTACACAAGGTCTTCCAAGAGTTGAAGAGTTATTTGAAGCACGTAATCCAAAAGCAAAGGCAACCATTGCCGAAATCAATGGTAAAGTTACGAAGATTGAAGATGCCAACGGTAAATGGAAAGTCACCATTGCCAATGACGTTGAAACTCGTGAACATACGACTTCTTATGAGGCTAAGCTAATTGTAGAAGTGGGAAGTGAAGTAAAAGCAGGAGAAAGATTGACTCAAGGGTCAATCAGTCCAAAAGAATTGCTTGCTGTAACCGACCCAATTACGACACAAAGCTATATCTTAAAAGAAGTACAAAAAGTATATAAATCACAAGGTGTTGATATCTCAGATAAACACGTTGAAGTTATTGCAAGTCGTATGATTAATAAGATGAGAGTCGTTGATGAAGGAGACTCAGATTTAGTTGCTGGATTAACCGTATCAATGCATGAATTTGCAGAACGCAATAAACCAGTTATCTTAAGTGGTGGAGTTCCAGCTACTGGTCGTCCAGTTATCTTAGGTATAACAAAAGCTGCTCTTGAAACAGATTCATTCTTATCTGCTGCATCATTCCAAGAGACAACAAAGATCTTAACAGATGCTTCTATT
>CAZWKF010000168.1:0-2335 GCA_964634785.1 uncultured Muribaculaceae bacterium | reverse complement strand
TCTTTATTCCTGTCAATGATATTCCATGGAGTAAATGGAAAGATCTTGGAAAACACGTTAGCAATTTAGTGACTATGAATCCAAACGATCATGTCGTTTCGGCATTTATAGTAAATGATGCAACGATGGATCAAACTCTCGTACTATCAACTTCTAACGGTATGACAAAGAAGACGAAACTTTCCGATTTTATTGTTCAGAGATATACAAAGCTTTATACTGCCATGAAATTAAAAGAGGCCGATACGATTGTCAGTGCGGAACTAGAAAAAGAAAATACGCTTTTTATAACAAAAAATGGTTACTATTTGAACTTTAAGACAGATGAGATTCCTTATGCTTCGACAAAAGCCAGTGGTGTAAAGGGCATTAACTTAAAAGAAGATGAAGTGGTTTCTGTTTGTGAGTACGATGAACAAGATGAATATTTGACGGTATTTACGAATCAAAAGACCGCAAAACGAATTAAAATTTCTGAGCTTAGTCCTTTATCACGAGCTAAACGTGGAAATACCCTTATGAAAAGGGTAAAGACAACGAATTATGAGGTCGTGAATGCTATTGTAACGCATACAAAAGATATGATAGGTTTATCAATGCTTGAAGATATCGGTATCTTAAAAAATACGGATATTGCTATTATGGACTTAGTTTCCACAGGTTCCTCTATTGCGAAAAAGAAATACATCAAGGGCTTTAAGTTTGCAAGTATTGAAAAAGTGCCTGAAGCAACGGAAAAACCAAAAGAAGAAAAGCAAATAAGTTTAGATGAATTAAAATTATAATATTTTCCCATCTTTTGCATAAAGTGTAGAAAGGTGGGATTTTTAATGGATAAAAAAGCAGAGTTTAAAGCATTTGTAGGAGAACATCCAGAACTGGTAACATTTATTAAAAATAAAGAGATGACGTGGCAGGATTTCTATCAAATTTATGATTTATATGGAACAAGTGAAAGTGCCTGGAGTAAGTACTTAGAAAGTGATGAAACAAGAGGAAAGGAAGCCATCTTAAGCGACTTGACAGGACTTTTTAAAAATGTCAATTTGGATTCGATTCAAAATCATGTGAATAATGCACAAAAGGCCATTAGTATTATTCAAGAACTTACAAAGAAGACTCCTGAAGTTTTACCAAAAGTAGAAAGACCCATCACAAAGTTTTATGGTGATTAGATGGAATTGGAACTTCTTTTAAAAATAGAAAAAGATGTAAAACTTCATGAATATCTTTATATGCATTCTAATTGGTATCGACTTTTAAATCGAGATAGTAAAAATTATGTCTTACTTGAAAAAGAATTTAAATCCTTCAAACATCAAAATACGATGAATAAAGTAAATGATACGATTGATAATATAGAACTTATTACCAATGTCATGAAAATAGTGGAATAAAAAAGGATAATCGAAATTATCCCTCTTTTTGCTTTAGAAATTCAGTTACTTTTTCAGATGAAATATTTAGATATTCGGCAATTAATTCTATACTTAGACCTTTTGTAAGCATATTCATAACGGCTTCTTTCTTAGCATCTGTTTGGCCTAACTCGTATCGGATATTATCAAAAATTCATCGTGATCATAATAAAGTGTCGAAGTTTGTGTCATTTGAATCATCTTATCGTTTACTTTTTCCATTACCCCCATCATCTCCAATAACTTCTTCTCTTACTTTTTCATCTTCACAGATAAATAGTTAAAGAAGTCTTTCTAAACAAACCTCATCCATTTGTTTAATTTTATTATACGATAGTTTTCTTAAGTAGTCCATATTGATAATATTGATATCAATGATTTCTAATAAATCACTTCTTTTTTTCACCAAGCTTGCCTCTATTAAGTAACTTTTGTAGAGAAATCTATTTTCGCCAAAAAAGTCAAAATTATCGATATTGATTTGAATGACTTTGTTATAGATATCCTTCATTCCTTGATTCACTTGACTTAAGAGCAAATGACAGACATATCGTAAGTTCTTATTCATTGCATACGCTGAGTAATTGAAGTTAATCTCATTATTTAAAATGGCTTCATCCGTTTTGTAGACAACATCGGCATAAATCTGCTTTTTATCTCCTAACTCATTAATACGCGGCGTATCAAGATGAAGTGTATCCTCTAACGTTTTAACATCGATATCAGTAGCACCTGATATCACTAAGATAACATAGTCTCTTAGAGAATCATCACTGAATAGTTTGCTCGCCACATCATCTCTTAAAAATTTCTTAACCATAAAGTCCCCCTAAAAAAATAATACTTGTAAAAAAGAACAAAGTATCATAGAATAAATGTAGGAACACACATTTCGTGGGTGCCTATTTAGTATAGAC
>CAZWKF010000167.1:0-2403 GCA_964634785.1 uncultured Muribaculaceae bacterium | reverse complement strand
TGAATCTTCCATTAAATATGGAATTGTTTTATATGTATCAAGACCACCAATAGCCGTAATGATTCCCTTTATACTTTTATCCATAAAAGCTTTTTTTAAATCGGAAGCTCTTGCTTCTGGGTGTGCTTCAAGATAATTCATATCTTTTAAAGCATTGGGCATAATGACAGGAACAAGTTCAAACTCCTCTAATCTTTTTAAAGCTAAATCTAATTCATGTTTGCAAAAAGGCATTCCAAGTAATCCCCTTGATAAACTGACAATGGCAATTTTATCTCCTTTATTTAAATGTGTTGGTTTCATTTCTTCATTCCTCTCTTCTCTATTTTTTGGTCATAATAGTCAAACATCTCTTTTAAAACATTTTGACCATAAAATTTTATTTTTTCAAAATCACTTACTAAGGACTTAAAGTCCTCTTCATTTAATACTTCATGTAAATAGTGGTTTGCTAAATAGGATAAGTCATAGGCATCATATGATTCTGTACAAAAACTACTTCCATGGTTCATCTCATTTAAATCGGGAAGACATTTTGTTGAAGCTTTTACTGATTCATAAAAATCAATAAATGCCTGCTCCTCTAGTAAACGATTATTTTCACCCGATAGGAATTTTGCCATTCCCTCATCATACCAAACGATTCTTTTTGACTCGTCTCCTTTTAATATGTACTGATTGTACCAAATATGAAATAATTCATGGTTGGCCATATATAAGCTACTCTGATATAAAGGAGTTCCCACGATAGCATTTTTTGGAGATGAAAGCACTTATCATGCCTTCATCTCCAACACCTCTTGAATATTCAGGTAAACTCTCTCTTTCTCCTCTCAATTCATAGACAAAATTTCTAAAATTTTCTAATCGATCAAAATAGTTAATTTGCACTTGATTGGCATTTTTGATACCAAAAAGTTCTTTATATTCTTCTATTTTAGGAATTAGTATTTCAGGCATATAATCGGTAATATATTTTAGAGAATCAGGAGCATACAATTTATACTGTTCGCATTCATATTGAAGTTTTTCCATTTTATTTTCCTTTCCTAAATTTCTAAAGTTATAAATTCTAATCCTGATGTCTTTATTTCTTTTTCAATTTTTGATTGCATATTTTTAGCATCTTTGAAATCCGCATTTCTTAATTTAGTTCTTTCTAATAGTAATTCATCATTTATATGTAAATAGATAATTAAATCACAATCTAATAATACTGTACCAAATGTTGGAAAGCCTGATTTAATAGATAACTTTGTTCTTACAAGTTCATCCATCTTTTCCCCGATTTTTTCAGTCCAAGGAACTTTGCAAACATATTCTGCTTCTTCTTTTGTTAATAATGGAAATATTTCTTTATCCATATCTTTTGTATTTTCAAAGATATTTACTAAAGTTGTTTTTCCTGTACAGGTCGTACCAATTACACATATTCTTTTATCTTTATTATTTTCAAAAATATTTTTAAGATTATCAATTAACGTATTATCTTTACAAATAAAAGGTATTTTAGTTCTTGGTATAATTCTAACTTTAATGGTAGACTCACCTTGAATATATAATTTTGCTAATCTGTGTAAACCATCTAAAATAAGTAATTTTCCTGTTCGTGCTCTATCATCAATCAAATCGATTGGATAACTTGTATCTGCTCTCATTATTCTCTCATATTGTTCCGCATACTTATCTTTGTATTTTATTACATCTAAAGGTTTTAAAGAATATGGAACGTTATTATAATTCCAAAAAGGAAGTTCAAAGTGCCAAGTTATTTTATTTATATCTAATTCTTCTACTTTGCACTCTAATTTCCATACCTTTTCAGTATCTTTAGGAAAATCATATCCATATTTCTTTATAAAATCTGGCTTTAATGTCATTTCTTTGTTTGATTTAATATAGTCTTTTAATTCATCAAATCTAATGTAATCAGTCCAAATATTCATTGGAGAATGTGTCAACAGATAATCTTTGTGTTGTTTATCATTCTCCATAGGGTCTGTTGCCTCATATAACATTTTTACTTTGTATCCTCTAAAATTTAGTTCTTGACTAGTACAGAATACACAACAATCCATAGTAAGTCCTAGTAATACAACTAAGTCAACCTCACTAGGAGTACCTATTGTATCTTCTAACCATTTATCAAATCCTTTTGGGTTTTGATATGGAATTCCAGCTTGTTTATTTGGATTACCAGCATTTTCTCTAGTCCATATTGGATTATTCATACATTTTATCCATTGATTAGGATTCTTAACATCATCGGGAATTTCACTTTCAAAGCCTTCTGTCCCAGGAACACAACTGCTTTTTGTGCCTAACTTATTGGGCCTTGGATGTCTATAATCAGATATTATTTCGTTAATAATAAATCCATTTTCTCTACAATATGGAATGAAA
>CAZWKF010000166.1:0-2411 GCA_964634785.1 uncultured Muribaculaceae bacterium | reverse complement strand
GCTGTCTCAGCTAAAATATCGTCCATGTTTCCTTTTCCTTGATTGTAACATAGAATACCTGCTAAAAAGTGATACTCCATATATTCAGCTGACTTTCTTAAAAGAGCACATCCAGTTAGGATGTTAACTTCAGGATTATTTAAATCGTTTTCCGTAACAATGATATAATCTTTCCCTTGATACTTTTCTGGAGTATTGGTAAGCATAAAAACATCATAAGAATGGGTTTTAAAATTATAGATACGCTGTTCTTTATCTTCCCATTCTTCAAATTCAATCTGCATGAGATTTTGCTCTTTGCCACCCGATTCTTGAGTTAAAATGGACATAGGTACATTTGGAGACCAACCATAGGTTTCGGCACCTTTGTAACATAAGTCATAATACTGACTTGAAGCATATTCCTTTTTTACGTGATCCTGTGTAAGTTTAAAATCTAAATAAACGGGATTCTCTGTTTCTAAATCTTGCGTGAGAGCTTCAGTATTTTCTTCTTCTATCGTTTCATCAGTAATTTCGGGAGTCTCTTCAATCGCTTCTTCCATTGGCTTATCTTCTTCAAGTTCTTGTTCTAATTCTGTTAAATCAGAAAGGATGGAATCTTCTTCTAAAAGGGCATTTTCAATTTCCTCATCTATTTTAAGGTCGTCCTCTGTTGGCATTTCCTCTACAGAAAATGTTGTAGTTGGTTCATCAGCTTGATTTTGAATGATTTTTTTGGCTGTTGCACCACCAGCAAGTAACATAAAGACAAGCGAAGTAATTTGTACAACTTTCGTTCCTCTTTTGATATTTTGTTTTTTTTTCCCTTGAGCTTGACTCTTAGTATATTTTACCATTGCTTTTTTCATTGTTTTATACGTATTTGGAAATAAATCGATCAATCCTTGTTTATAAAAATGATCAAGATTTTGAATGACAATTCTTGTTTGGGTATTTATTAAGCGAACTGAACGATCTGTGACGATGACTTTATCAAAAGTTATTTTATCTAGTTCTTCTAAATAGGAGATTGCTTCATCTCCCTGATAGATCATTTCTAGACCTTCGTCTTTTGCTTCACAAATTAATTGTCCTCCACTCATGTAAAATTTTTTTGTTTCTTTCATAATGCAAGCTCCTTAAGGATTCTTTTATATAGTTCATCATTTATATCTTTAAAGGTTACTTGACCTTCATCAATGAGATATTCACTCACATAGATTGTATTTTCATCCATATAGGCGACATAGTTTTTCTCCTCAATTGTTATGGAATCAAGATAAGTAAAATGTTCATCATCTATTTTGATAGCCAATTGTTTCATAGTATCACCTATTTTCAATTATACCGTAAAAGTTTCAAAATTCGTAAAAAAGTGTAATATTGACTGTTAAGAAAAAGTTAAATAAAAAAGAGGAGTCCCCTCTTACAAGTTACGTTTTGCATAGATAGTAGCTGATTTAAGAAAATCTTCAGTATTATTTTTTAAGATACCCTTTACTTTCTGTTCATAAAAAGAATCAAAGAAGGATAAAATGGGTTGAGTTATTTTTTCAGCATCTTCTCTTGTCATCATATATTTTTCTAATTCATCATCCGTAAATGCAATGGCACTTCTATGATAATGATAGAAAATATCAGAAACAGATTGTCCTTGATTTATTGCTTTTTGAACAAAATCTAGATTTCTTAAAGCAGAAGGAATTTTTTCATTGTTGGCATCTATTTCTTTTTCGCTTTCATAGTGAATGAATTCGATTGCTGAGTGGGCTTTATCTAACATATGAGCAATTTTACTTTCAAGGTCGATAAGTTTTTCATAGTTCTTAAGATTTTCTTTGATATGAAGCATATTATTAAAGGTCCCTTCTAAATAATCAATGGCTTCTTTAGTAACTTGTGTATGTATTTCTTTGCTTACTCCTTCAAATGCTGTGATGTCTCCTGTAATGGCTTCTGGTAAGTCATGGATGAAAATGTAATCTTCTACTTTTTCAAAATCTATTGGATAATCGATCGATTCTTTTAATAAGCGAGTCATAAGTAAAAGGTCAAATGTGTGATTTTTGACATCATTTAATCGCTTTCTATCTACTTTCCATAAAAGGGGACCACTTCTTACGGTATCTCCAAGAATTGTATAAATCTCATAAAGTTTGATTTGTTTTTCAAGTGTTGTCATCTTTATCCCTCCAGTGTCTCTTAGTATAGCATAATTAAGTGTAAATTTTTAAAATAAATTGCATAGAATAGAAAAAAGGGAAAAAATTCCTCTTTATCGTGAAAAAACGAGATAAAAAAAGCAAAAAAGTATTGATTTACTAAAAAAAATGCGATATACTCAAATAGTCTTGAATTTACAAAGGCATTCAATTTATGCCTAAGTGGCGGAATAGGTAGACGCACAGGACTTAAAATCCTGCGGGTGT
>CAZWKF010000165.1:0-2422 GCA_964634785.1 uncultured Muribaculaceae bacterium | reverse complement strand
TTAAGCAAATATCTTGTGCCATTATCTATAATCCATGCTTTCTTAAGCATTCCATCAGTTGTATTATTAGGCGTTTTTAAAGAAGATTCTCTTGTAATTATCTTACTATTCTTCGATAAAGAAGCTTCCATAAACTCTGAATAGTCAAAATCATTATCAAAAAAGTTAATATCATCATATAAAATATCACTGTCATATGGTTTTAACCAATATTGATCACTTAAAGATAAACCAAAAGCCTTATCTAATAACTCATCAGGAACATGAATATCTAATCTATGCAAAAGTAAATCTAATTTATCACGCCATGAAGGAATACCACGACCTTTAAACCAATCACTTAAATTAGTTCTAAATGGATTATTATTAATGTCATCGTCATCATAGAAACTCTTTAAAATATATGGAGCATAATTAATATCATAAATTTCTATAATTTTATCAAAGAATTTTGAAACATCATTATACTCTGCGAGTAAAACTTGAGTATTTTTATTCATAAGGATACACTTCATTAAATCAGCTCCTTTAACTATAAATATTATACCAAAAATAGAGCTAGTTTACAATGACTCTACATAGTCGTTAGTAGCAATCATCCAAGCATCACTTTTACGACTCCTCCACTTTTTACATATTCGCCTACTTCAGGTGATTGATGAATGATCTTTTCTCCTGTGCCAGAATACTCTACCCTAAAATTTGGGTAGAGTTTATTCTTAGCCTCTTTTAACGTCAACCCCGTAACATCTGGGACTTCATAATACTTTACATCCCAAAGCTCATACTTTCTTTCTAAATCTCCTTTTGATTTTTCAATGCCTAAAACATCGATACAACTTTTTAAAACATTTTTAGCAACGGGAGCAGCAACGGTTCCACCATATTGAACGACACCCTTAGGATGGTCAATCGCCACATACACGACCACTTCAGGATCATCAGCTGGCATAAACCCAATAAAGGATAGAATATAGTTATTATCCATATAGGCTCCATCTTTTACTTTCTGAGCAGTACCTGTTTTCCCGCCAACACGATAGTTATTGATATAGGCATTTCTTCCTGTCCCTTGGGAAACAACACTTTCTAATGTGTAACGGACAAGTTTACTCGTTTCTTCACTGATGACTTGTCTTTTTAAAGTTGGTTTCATTACTTGAATGGTCTCTTTTGTCTCTCCTTCCGCAATGGACTTTACGATGTAAGGTTTCCAAAGTTTCCCTCCATTCACAGCAGCTGATACCCCCATCACTTGTTGAATAGGGGTTACGGATACTCCCTGACCAAATGCCGTTGTTGCTGTTTCCACAGGTCCCATATTCTCTAGTTTAAAAAGAATCCCGTTCTCTTCTCCAGATAAGTCAATTCCTGTTTTTTCTCCAAAGCCAAACTTTTTAATATAGTCCATAAGCCGTTCTTTCCCGAGACGCTGTCCCATGACGACAAATCCTGGGTTGCAAGAATTTTGTACCACTTGTAAGAAACTTTGAGACCCATGTCCTCCCGCTTTCCAACATTTAATATTAGCTCCATCAACGCGAATAGAACCACCATCATAAAACCGCTCTTCAAATAAATTCACTGTTTTTTCTTCAATGGAAGCGGCAAGTGTAATAACCTTAAAAGTACTTCCTGGTTCATACGTATTAAAGATAGGTAGATTACGATTGATCGTTTCTAAGTCATATTTCGTATATTGATTAGAATCAAAATTAGGTCTTGATGACATCGCAAGAATTTCTCCTGTCTTAGGATCGGCAACGACAATTAAAGCTTGTTCAGGGTTGTATTTTGAAACAACATTATCGAGTTCTTTTTCAACAGCCAATTGAATATCTAAATCAATAGTTAAAGCAAGGGTCATACCACTTTGACTGGCTTCATAAACACTAGCTTTCTCAATTTGCTTTCCTTTCCCATCGGAATAGTACTTAATGGACCCATTCGCTCCCGTTAAATATTCATCATAGTATGATTCAATTCCCGATAGTCCTTGATTATCAATCCCCACATAGCCAATGACATGAGAAAGAAGCGTTTCATAAGGATAATATCTCTTTGATTCTTTTAATAAATAAACTCCATCATAGTGTAAACTATTAATCTTATCGGCAATTTCATAAGAAAGTCTTCTTCCTTCTGGATGTATTCTTTCAATACTTGTCTTTTTCGTTAAATGTTTTAACATCTCATCATAACTTACATTTAAAATATCAGCCAAATCTTTAGCCACTTTTTCCTTATCAATAATTTGGTTGGGAACAACGACTAAAGAGGTTGTTGTTACATTATCGGCAAGTACTTTCCCATTGCGGTCCGTTATTTTCCCCCGATCAGCTGTAATGGGTAAATTTCGACTCCATAGATTATTGGCCAAATCTTGAAGCTTGTCATATTGCACGACTTGAATAAAAAAGAT
>CAZWKF010000164.1:0-2464 GCA_964634785.1 uncultured Muribaculaceae bacterium | reverse complement strand
AAAAAAAAGACTTTTCTATTTGAAAAATCTTCCAAATATGCCTTTTTTCTTTTCATTCATCATTTCGACATTCCACTGCTGAGTTTCAATAAACTCTTGGAAGTCAACGGCCCCATTTACCCTTAAGTAGGGAATAAGAACATTGTTAATAAACATTTCACTTGTCATCGGGCCTTCATAATTCACATTACTTAAAATAGCACCTTTTGGAAAGAACTTTAGTAATCCTTCCCTTTCAAAGTAGTCGAAAAGAGAAATAGGATTTCCATCAAAATCAAGGATTTTATCCTCTAATACTTTAGGATTTTCTTGGAAAAGGTATACATATTTAGAAAAACGATTGGTATAATCTTCTTTCTCACTTTCTAATTGTTTTAAATATTCTGCATTAGGAAGTGTATTTATTTGCTCTTTTACAACGATATGATGTCCTTTTATATAGGCATCTAAGTTAAAGGGGCCATACAGTTCTAAATAACGAAGCAAATGCTCATTTATAAAATCTTCTGCTTTTAGATTATCAAAAGTATCTCCACTTACTATTGAATTTCTTGGAAACAAATCTAATAGATGTTCTTTTTCAAAATAAGAATATAGATTCATTTTAAAGACTACATTATTGCTATTTTCTACTATAGTCTTGCTCAGTGTTTGTGGATATCCTTTGATAAAGTTATAAGCCTCCATAGGATTTGACTTATACACTTTTTCTTCTGCTTTTTGAATAGTTGGTGTAGCTACTATTTTAAGATCATAATCTTTCATATAGTTTTTTAAATCAACTGTGCCTTTTAATTCAATTTCACGAAGAAGATAATTGTTGATAAAATCCGTTGTTTTCATATTTTGAAGATTTGCTACAGAAGAATTGACAAAGAAATCTTGTGGAAATAAGTCTAAAAGGTGCTCTCTTTCAAAATAATCATAAAGAGAAATATTCTGTCCTGTTTTTTCATCAAGAACCATTTTTTCTAATTCATCTGGATATCCTTTGATAAAGTCATATTTGCCAATTTGAGGAAAACTATTTTTTAGAGTATCTTGAGGATCAATAGTTTGTTCCCCTTGTTTCATTTCTTTTTGATCTTCTAATAGTTCTAAAGAGATTTCCTCCTCTATTACTTTATCTTCTACTGTTTCATTTGGTATGTTTTCTAAAACTTGATCTTGCACTTCCTTTTTTTGTTCTTCTGGTTCCTCTATAGCTTCTTCTTTCGAATCCGCTTTTCCATAATCTTCCATATTAACATCTAAATTTTTCCAATCAATTTCTTCTTGTTTTTCTTTAGTAATATCAAACTCTCTATTGACGAAATACTTAGGATGCCCTATTGAAACGGTCTGAATTTGAGGTAATCCATCAGCAATTGGATTACTCTCGGTTTGTTTTTCATCAATTTCTATAGTAGGTTTCTTCACGTCTATACTTGTAAATTCTTTATTCTCAATATTCTTTTTTTCTTCTAAATAAGCCGTTAATAATTTTTCTACTTCTTGACTTAAAAATCCATTTGATAAATTAACGCCTTTGCTTTGTAGACGATTTTGTGTAGTATTAATAAGCATGGCCTTGACATTTGCAATATATCTTTCTTTGATATCTTTAATAATCTTTCTTCGCGCAATTAACTTATTTTTAGCATTATTAAAGTAATCAATGAGAATATTTCCTTCAATTTGGATATTATTTCCTTTATTTGAAATATAAATAATTGTTTCATCAATTGCTTCAAGAATCGTTTTGCCAATGAGTTCTTCCAACCATACTTTTTCTCCTTGTGCCATAGGGTTCTCACAGGTATCTACAGAATAGATTCCCTTATAAGAATTTTTGTAACTAGGAGATACTGCAGTTAAAGGTTCAATCAAAGGTAAAGCTTCATTTAAAAAATTTAATGTGTTTCCTATATTTGCAATATCGCTATAAATTGTTATCTTATCAGTCATTCCACTTTTTTGTAAATTCAATGAAGGCAATTCAAAATTAAAACGATAGTCTTTCTTTTTAGCTAAATCATAAAGAATATTTAAAACAGCATATAAATTTGCGCCCATTACAGCAATCGAAAACTTAAAAGCACGATGCTCATAATTGGCATTTTCAAAACTTGTATTTTTAAGAAGTTCATAAGATGAAATGGAGACTTTATTTGGTATAGCATTTAAAATTTCTTCTAAAGGTTTCTCTGTTGGTCCCTTTGCCACATAGTCTGCTTGCAATTTATCCATCAATTCTTTATAATCTTCCATATTTATAGGTGAAGCTAGCCTGGCATCAAATTTGAAGATATCAAAAACATTTTTAGGATCAATCAACCCTTTATATTCTAAATAATTTTGCAATAGTTTTTGGATATAATTTTCATCTAATGATATAGCAATTTCATTGATGAAATCATTTATTAAGCCATTTTCCATACTTTCACCTTCTGATTATAGTCTACTCTATTATTGATTATAACAA
>CAZWKF010000163.1:975-2477 GCA_964634785.1 uncultured Muribaculaceae bacterium | reverse complement strand
TTATGATAAAAATGGAAAAGTACTCAATACAAAAGTATTAGAAAACTACTATATTGTAAGTAAGGTCATGGCTGATTCAGGTCTGTGGGGATTTCGTACTCTTAGGTATTTTGCTGAACCTATTGTTGTACAAGGAAACAATATTTATTGCACAGCCATTAACGGAAACTTGTTGATAAAAAAAGATAATAATCCGTCTAGTGCTACAGAAGTACTTAAGATAAATGAAAATTTTGAAATTGTAGGAAATATTAGAAATGTTACATTATTGAATGTTGTAGGAAATTATGTTTATGTATCAGGTACAAGAAATATTGGAATTTATGATTTAAATATGAATGAAATTGGCGTTCTTGATTTATATGGGGAAAATTTTGAATCTTATGAGGAACAAATAAATTATGTGATAGAACAAATAGGAAAAATATTCCCTAAAATAAAATGGACATTAAAGTATTTACTTGAAAGTGAATATGGAGGAGCTCCAGCTGATGCTATTTCAGAAGAGGAACTTTATAATTTATTTAGTTATCTATTGGATGCAAATGAAAAATATGCTGTATTTGCTAATTATAGAAGGTTAGTTTCAAGAACTAGTTATGCAAATTTAATTCTTATGTCAAAAGAGGGAGAAATAAAAGAATTAGAGAATGTTGAAATTGATTTTGATACTGGTGCCTATAGTGTTAAACTTGTTCATGATTATCTTGTTGTATCTGATTCTATAGGTTGTGATAAGACAAGAGTAAGAGTATTTGATATGGAAGGAAACCTTTTAGAAAAGTTTGAAAAGAATACAGAAGGAACAAAAATAGAAGGACCAAAGGGATGCTTTTATGATAAAAGATATGGAGAGATTATAGAGACAAAGAATGGCTTTTCTGTTCTTAGAATAAGTGAAGCTCTTATTGATGTAAATGATTTGAATGATGGACTATTTACACCAGCAACAACACAGTATTATAATGAAGTCTATACATTTCCTGAAACAGAAGTAGAAGCAGCTAAGAGAACGATTACTGTAAAAATAAAGGGAAAAGGAAATGTTGTTGTTATTGATACAGCAAAAGCAGGAGATTTAGTTAATTATTTAATTGACTATCAAGAAGGACATCAACTAAAATCACTTGTTGTCTATGATAGTAAGGGAAATAAAATAGATGTTAAAGACTTAGCATTCACAATGGTCGATGATGATGTCGTAATAGAAGCAGAATTTGTACCTGAATATGTAGAAAATCCAGAAACAGGATTAAATAAGGAAATTCTACCGATTGCCTTTATAGTAGGAATAAGTGCGATAGGATATACCTTCTATAGAAGAAAAACAATAAATAGAATATAAGATAGTCGAGATTGATTATCTTTTTCTTTACAGTAAAAGTGTAAAAAAATTAGACAATTGGAATGGTATTCGTTTTTTTGTTTTCAAAAAGATGATACACTTTAACTAATGATAGAAAAGATAGAGTCAGAAATATATGACGAAAAATATGACTTAA
>CAZWKF010000163.1:0-965 GCA_964634785.1 uncultured Muribaculaceae bacterium | reverse complement strand
GCATGATTGTTGGATTTGCGAGTGTATCAACTACTTTATACTTGAATGGAGTAATTGGAATAGGAGCAAATCAACCAGACTTTGATGTTTATTTTAGTAAAGCAGTAGAAGATGGTATTGAGAATAATACCCTTATTCAAGATAAAACACATATTGAATTTACAACAGAATTATCTAAAATAAATGAAAAGTATGTCTTAAAGTATGATGTAACAAATGCAAGCAAGCAGTATGATGCAAGTATTATCATCAATTGTACAGGAGGAAATGAATACTTACGTGTTAGTAATAGATTTGATACAACAGAAATACTGCCAGCAAGAACAACAAGAAGTGGGAAACTTACTTTAACTGTAATAAAAACAGTTATGGATGAAATGAGTATATCTATTTCATGTGAAATAACAGGAAAAGCAGTAGAAAGAGATACTGTTGGTGGAGAGACAATCGAAAATGAAAAGGAAAATTATTTAGCTGTTGTAAAAGAATCTAGGACTCCAGAAATAAGTGCTCCATATTTAGGATACGAGATTGACCGGAGTAAAGTGGAATCAATCAATATAATGGACACGAAAGAGGCTCCAGTTGGATCTACTTTAATAGGGGATGTGTCCGAAAACCAAAATGGAAGTATCTTAATATATAGTAAAGATGAGGACAGCAATGACATGTTAGAACTCTATATAGGACAAAATGGAGGAGTAAAAGCAAATCCAAATTCAAACAGTTTATTTGGCATATTTCCAAATCTTGTAAGTATTAATGGACTCGAATACTTGGATACAAGTAATGTAACCATTATGAGTAGTATGTTTGAAAATTGTAATAAACTTACCAGTTTGGACTTAAGTTCCTTTGATACAAGTCAAGTAACTAATATGCAAAGTATGTTTACAGATTGTAGTAGTCTGACAAAATTAGATGTAAGTTCATTTGATACAAATAAAGTAACAGATATGAGTAGT
>CAZWKF010000162.1:0-2490 GCA_964634785.1 uncultured Muribaculaceae bacterium | reverse complement strand
TGTTTTCCAAGATCTTTCCATTTACTCCATGGAATATCATTGACAGGAATAAAGAGATAATTTCCCATCTTTGTGATAATTAATAATTTATCAAGAGTTGTCGTCTCATAAAGGGAAATGGCATAATCTCCTGCTTTAAATGGCTGCTCTTCTCCATTCGCTGAAGTATAAGACTTCATAGGTACTTTCTTAATGTAACCATCATTTGTTAAAACAACAATGACATTTTCTTTGACAATTAAATCTTCTGCCGAAATATTGATCTCTGTTACTGTACTTGAAATTTCTGTTCTTCTTGGTATAGCATATTCGCGTTTTATCTTGCGAAGTTCGTCTTTTACAACACCTGCTAATTTCTCTTCACTGCCTAAAATGGCTTCTAATCCAGCAATAATTTTAAGGAGATTTTTTAAACGTTCTTCTAATTCAACAACATCTGTATTCGTAAGTTTATAAAGTTGTAACATGACAATTGCTTTGGCTTGCTCGGGTGTAAAGCCAAATTCTTTTACTAAGTTTGCTTCAGCATCGGCTTTATTTTTAGAAGCCCGAATGACACGAATGACTTCATCTAATATGCTAATCGCTTTGACAAGTCCTTCTGTATAATGCACTTCTTTTTTAGCTACGGCTAAGTCATATTCACTTCTTAGACGTACCACTTCTTTTCCATGAGCAATCCAAGCATCAAGAATGCCTAAAACACCTAATAGTTTTGGTCTTCTGCCAACAATGGTTACCATATTGTAGTTATAGTTGCACTGACATTCCGTATTCTTAAGAAGGTAGTTCATGACAAGATTCTTATCTGCCCCACTCTTTAAATCGATGGCAATACGTACATAGGCATCTTTATCAGATTCATCACGAACTTCAGCAATTCCATCAACTTTGCGGTCAATGCGAATATCATCAATCTTTTTAACAAGTTGTTGTTTATTCACTTCAAAAGGAATTTCTGTGATGATAATTTGGTCACGTCCCTTTGTTTTCACGAATTCATATTTGCATCTTACAACAACTTTTGCCTTTCCCGTTTCAAACGCTTTATGAATACCATCTAATCCTTCGACAATACCACCTGTCGGAAAGTCTGGTCCTTTCATAATTTCTAAGATTGTTTCAAGGCGACAGTTTGGGGAATCAATTCGCTTAATGGTGGCATCAATCACTTCTCCTAAATTATGAGGGGGAATATTAGTTGCATATCCGGCCGAAATCCCCGATGCACCATTTACGAGTAAATTGGGGAACTTTGCTGGCAAAACCGTTGGTTCTAAAAACGTATCTGAAAAATTAGGGGCCATGGCCACCGTATTTTTATCAATATCTTTTAACAATTCTTCACTAATTTTTGCTAAACGACATTCTGTATAACGCATAGCAGCTGGTGGATCGCCATCAATAGACCCATTATTTCCATCCACTTCAATTAAGATGTGATTCTGTTTCCACTCTTGACTTTGACGTATTAAGGCATCATATACAGAAGTATCCCCATGTGGATGGTAACGTCCTAATACTAGTCCAACAGCGTTCGCACATTTTTTAAATGCTTTATCGGCTGTATTATGGTCTTTATACATTGCATAAATAATTCTTCTTTGTACAGGTTTTAATCCATCCCGTGCATCTGGTATTGCCCGATCTTGAATAATATATTTAGAATAACTCGAGAAACGAATTCCCATAATTTCTTCTAAGGCAAATTCATGGATTTTTCCTACGATTTCTTTTGTATCATTCATAAAAGTATCACCATGCTTATTATAGCAAATAAAAAAATGAATGTCTAAACATTTGACACTCATTTGGCAAATATTCATTTACAATGGATTATTTGCCTGTTATAATATTTTTTTCAAAGAAAGGAAGAAACAAATGGAAAAGAAAAAAATAATGAATATGGATAAAGATACAGTAACAGACACAATAAAGAATTTTAAGATTACTACTTGTGCTATAGCTATCATACTAGCAATGGGTGGAGGAGGCTATGCTATTGGTCGCCTACATGAAAGTACTAATGAAGAAAACATAGGTAATGAAAGTGAAGTACCTGATTTTGAGAGTCATCAACACGTTATTATTGGAATGGGAGAAAACCCAATTATCATTCGTGAATGTGACGATGAAATTGGTAATACTACTGTTATGTATGGACATGGCCATGCTTCTTTAGTAGTTAGAGATGAAGAAAACACAAAAATATTAGATGATGAAATTTTTGGAAATATTATCGTTGAAAATATTGACACAGAACTTGAAGAATCAGAAGTCCTCAATCTTGAAGATGACTTAATTGAAAAAGGCGCTATTCTATATAAAAGATATTAATCTAACTTCCACTAAGGAAGTTTTTTTATTATGAAGCATTAGTTATCATAGTAAACAACTAAAACTTAATGATTAAAATAATGGTTAAAACAAAATTTATATATTGTATAAGGAACATATGTTTGCTATAATGCTTATGGATACATTTGAAAT
>CAZWKF010000161.1:0-2514 GCA_964634785.1 uncultured Muribaculaceae bacterium | reverse complement strand
TAAAATGACGCATGGTAATCAAGCATGCCTTTAACAGTTAAATCATCATACAAATGAATTTCACTAGGTAAATATCCTATTAATTCTTTTGATTCAATATCATCTTTTTTTAATTCTTTACCATTAAATAAAATACTTCCTTCTGTTTTATTAATAAGATTCATAATAGACCGAATTGTTGTAGACTTTCCTGCTCCATTTGGCCCAATAAAGCCAAATATTTCTCCTTCATAAAGGCTCAGAGATAAATCTTTTACACCTAGTATTTTTCCATAATACTTTGTTAAATTTTTGATCTCAACTATTTTATTTTTCATTTTAATCCCACTTTCATGCAGCCCAATTAGATTTCTTTTTCTACTAAAATTTCATTTAAAGCAATCGTATCCTTTTTTATAATATCAGAAATATTCCAATGATTTTTTATCAAATAACTTAGCATTTCTCTTTTATTATTCACAGTTTTTAAAGTAACTTTATTATAACCTAATACTTTTGCTCGCTTTTCAAAAAGTTTCATCATCTCGGTTAGAATTCCTCTTTTTCTATACTGCTTATCAACAGCCGTTAGCCAACAATAAAAACGATTATTTTTTTCATACGCGATGAGATAGCCAACAATTTCATCATTTCTATATGCTCCCAAGATAAGATTTCTTGCTTTTCCCATTTTTTGAGTACAATAAGAAACCGTCCCTGCTTCTGGTCTATCCCATTCTTCTATTTTAGGATGTATTTTTAAAGCTTCTTCCAAGGAAACTTCTTTAATTATGATATCTTCCAAATGCTTTCCTCCTTATATTTAAAGCTTGCCTATATACATGGCATGTCCACATGTTTCTATTAATTCTTTGCATCTTGCAGTTTCAGAGATTAGATTTAGAATCTCCTCAAATTCTTTATTTTCACTTATGTTATACAGTTTATCTTCTTTTTCATATCCAAAACCACGGATTGATAGTACATCCACTTTTTCAAAGTGATTCTCTTGAAAAAGTTTTTCTATTTCTTCTGATGAAGGATAATAGCCCTCTTGAAATCCATTATTAGAAACATTAGTAAATTTTCCCGATTTAAAGACTTCTTTTAAATTGTTCATATCGACTTGCTCTGGATGTTTAAAATATCTATCAATAATAGCAATACTACCTGATAGATAAGGGATAAAACTAGCAAACACTAATCCTTCTTTTTTTAAAACTCGAGAAATTTCTCTTATGCATAATTGGCGTTCTTCTTCATCTTGCAAATGATATAAAGGTCCAAAAAGCAAAACGACATCAAATTGGTTGTCCTCATAAATACTCAAGTCTGTCGCGTTTACAATATCACAAGATTTAACATTTTCATAGTTATCATTTTCTTTTACGATTTTAGCTTCATGAATTAAATCGTCTGACAAATCAGCAAGATACATCTCATAACCCATTTTAGAAAGAGGAAAAGTGTACACTCCAGCTCCTCCACCTAAATCTAATATTTTTGCCTTTTTTGGTAAATATTGTCTTAGTATTCTCAAAGTCATTTCGTATTCTAATTTACCACTTGCATCTTGAATTAGTCGATCTTTTTCATTAAACTTTTTATAATATTCTTTAACTCTATTAAAATCTGTCAAAGTAAACACCTCATTTGTTGTTTTTCCATTTTCATTGAATCATCTTTCAGTCTAATATATTTTCTTTTATAATTCTAAACTTTTCTTCATCTTCCAATATAGTTAATAAAGCACCATCTACATTAACTCCATTTATTTCTCTTTCCATTGAAGAATTATTTAAACTCAACAATTCTTGCTCATATACTTTTTGTTTTAGTAATTTATCAATATCATTGATTTTACTAGCAATGTAATTTTCTAAATAGTATAAAGTGTAAACGTTTTTTGATTTAGAATATTTTAATTCATAATGGGATTCAATTTTTTGACCAATTTTTGTTCCACTTACATCAAAGGTTTCCTCAAATTCTTGTATTAATACTTGCTTCCTTTTTTCTTCATTAAATCCTTTGTCGGTAACATACTCTTGATTGTATATATTTTCATACAAATCAATCAATTCTTTATACGTAATATCTTCATTTTCTATGTGATATGAATCTATTGTAAATTTATTTTTCTGTTGAAAAAACGGGTATAAAATATTCCAAGTATCAGAAAGTATATTATATAAAACTAGACCTTTCTTAGTATTAATATAGAGATCTGTTGCACTATCAAGTCTTGATGGAATCATCTCTTTAGGAACTTTTTGATTTAACATATCTTTTGTAATTATCATCGTATTGCCTTCTTTCAATTTATGAGTTCATTATATCATCGCAAAAGAGAAAATACTAGCTTTCTTATTTTTGTTAGGAATTGTCTAGTGTTTAAACACCTCATTTATTTGATAAAATATAGGATAATAAGATACCAATAGTCCGCTCTTCATGAATCTGTTTATTTAGACACATGTCCTTTATTTCATCTATACTTTTTCCATACAAAGCCATCGATAACTTCATTTTCTT
>CAZWKF010000160.1:0-2609 GCA_964634785.1 uncultured Muribaculaceae bacterium | reverse complement strand
TCCGTTAGCACTTGTCAATAGCTTTTGCTAACTTTCTATAGTTTATGTCAAATTTAAAAAATCTTGCATAAAACAAAAAAAGAAGTTCAGTACTTCTCTTTCGTTTTATACAACTACTGTTCCCTTAACTACATTGGAAGAACTTGATTTTGTAGCAATCATTTTATTCAATAAATCTAAGGCATCGCTTGTGTAATTGACTATTATTTTTGCTCCATCAGCAGTAGCTGCATTTTTAAACATTTCTTCATAACTTGTACATTTTGTTCCCTTTATAGTAATAGTCGCATTCAATTTTGTGCATCCAGAGAATAAATTTTCCATATCTGTAACATTTGTCGTATCAAAATTTTCTAGTCCCTCTATTGTTGTTAAATTGCTACAGTAGGTAAACATCCAAGATATACCAACAACGTTACTTGTATCAAATCCATTTAGATCTAAAGTGGTTATCCCTTTACAACTCATAAACATACGATCTATATTTTTCACGTTTTTCGTATCAAACCCACTTACATCTATACTGGTTAAACTTTCACATGATTCGAACATACTAACCATATCCTTCACGTTACTTGTATTAAAGTTCTTTACATCTAAGCTTTTTAAACTTCTACATCCATAAAATATTCTACTCATACTTGTTACTTTACTTGTATCAAATCCACTTACATCTAAACTGGTTAGACTATTACAAAGGTAAAACATACCACTCATATCCGTTACCTTGCTTGTATCAAACCCACTTACATCTATACTGGTTAAACTTTCACATGATTCGAACATACTAACCATATCTGTTACATTACTCGTGTTCACTTTCCCTAAAGTAAGACTTGTTAAACTTTCACACCATTTAAACATACGATTCATATTTGTTACATTGCTTGTATCAAAACTGCTTATATCTAAATTTGTTACTTGACTACATTCAAAAAACATAAGTTCCATAGTTGTTACATTACTTGTATTCAAATTTTCTAACCCCTTAATTTCTGTTAACGTTGAAGCAAATCCTGCAAAAAGCAGAGAAGAGTTTGGTGGAGCTAGTACTCCGCCATTTTGGCCTAAATAAAGTTCATACATTCCATTATTATTTTCATCTAATACATAAGCCATTATACTCCCATTTTTTTTAGAAGAAGCATCCCAAGATTCAATTGCATTAGTGGGAATCTCATTATTGTTTTTTATCGTCAAATTCTCAATTATAGTAGCAAGAGATTGAAACGCTGGTCTCCATCCACTCCCATTATTCTTTTTCCACCAGTCAATTTCTTTTTTGGCACTCTCTTGAAAAAATGATATGCAAGACGTCGTCAATTCTCTATTACAAGCTTCTGTATGCTGTCTTTCATATTCATCATAACTGCCATATAAATCTGCTATAAATTTTTCATATTCTGTATCCGCAAGGCTTTCTCCAGGATATTCTGCTAAATAATCGGGTGTTTCAAAATTTATTTCATTTCCACCTGCTTGATTTCTATCCACCGCATTTCCATTAATCTCACAACTGATAGTGAAACTATGTTCTTCTAAGGTGCTTTGGATAACAGTTACAGTGAGACTTCCAACTCTGACTTCACGTGCTTTTAAAGCATTCGTCACATTAAATTTATTTTCAACTCTCAAATATTCATTTCCTCCTGTACAATTGATTGTAAGTATCGCATCATATTGCTTACTTGCATTTGTTACCTCATAATCCAAGACATACTTTTCTCCAACTTGGGATAATTCTGTTTCAAAAGCAATGTGTGTCTTATCTTGAATCAAAGAATGATTCTCGACTCCATTTTCACTTACTCTTGAAAAATATACATCGAAGTCATTTATATTGCTTGCCACATTCGTATTTCCATTTAGATATAACGTTGTACTCACAGCTGCAAATCCTACCACCATCAACAATATAGTTAGTACCAATACGCTCTTTCTTCTCATTTCTATCACCTTTTCTTACTTTATAAACACTTTAAATTTTTCGACAAAGTATTTCCTTATTATCATTATAAAAGAAAAGAGCTTATCTTACAACAGATAAGTTCATTTTTTTAATTCATTTGACATAACTATTAATATTCATAAGTTCCATGTAGTTTTGTTAACTGTTCAGTTGTTAATGGCTCTATTTCCCATTTATTATCATTCTTTTGAAGATTTAAAGTAAGGGTATAATTGACTGTATCTGTTGTATCAAGTAATCGTTCTAATTTATATTTTAGATACTTGGATAGATCTACATCCCCTTTTTCATCAATAAAGTCTGTCTGATTAGAGGTAAAATGTTCTCCAGATGCTTTATTGGTCTTATAATAATCATAAACTGTAATTTGAACATCAACGGTTGCTTTATCCCCATCAATTCGCTCTTCTTTGATGGCATATTTCATATTGCTATACTGTCTTAAGTAAATTTCTCTATATTCCTTTTGTGCCTCTTCATCTAAATTCTCTGTCTTTAGATAATCATTCAGTTCATTAACAACTACTTCATCATTATTCTTATACTTATTTAAAAACTTAGATACAGCATCTTTAGGCCCATTATTTAGGGCACAGGCAGTTAAACACACTAACATCATAAACATGGCAAATACAAAATT
>CAZWKF010000159.1:0-2655 GCA_964634785.1 uncultured Muribaculaceae bacterium | reverse complement strand
ATCACTTCCAACAATCTTATAAAAGGGAATGACATAAAGCATTCCTAAAATTTTAACAATAACAATGGCAAGGGTGGCAATAATAGTCCCCTCGACAAAACTATTTTTTTTCATATCATCCCTATCCTTTATAGAGTATCATCGCCGAAAAACAGTAGATTTGTTCTTCTGCAAACATAGATATTGCAACTTGAAATTTAATATCGATGACTTCTACACCACCCATAAAGTTGTTAATATCCTCTTCTAAATCTTTTTCATGTGCTTCATCAAATACTTTGACTCTCATTTTGTTCATCTCCTTAAAAAGAGAATAGCAAAAAGAAAGTGCAAATCTTGTCGAAAAAGATTTATCTAACAGCATAAGCATACCATAGAAAGACACAAAAAAAAAGAACAAATTGTTCTTTTATCCTAGGCAACCACCAGGAGACAATAAACATTCGCTGCACTTTTCAAAAGCACCTTTTTGGTGATTATATTCACCAATGGTTTCGAAAAGCCAAACGATAATAGTTGGCAAGAAAAATATAATAATTCCTGTAACTATACGCCATAAAAGTCTCTTGGCCTTTGTTTTTACTTCATCTTCTTTTGATGCTACAACCGCACCTCCAAAATCAATAATAGCTAAAATAATAATAAGAAATGGAATAGCAATTTTAAAGATTAATAATGCAAATCCTATATATTGTAATATTGGAGCGGTTTTATCGCAAAATCCTGCTAAGTCAAAACTCATAATAATACCTCTTTCCTATGTCCTTATTATAAAGGAAACTTACTTCCATTGTCAACATAATTAACATTCTTTTTACATCTATTCGGAACTTATTTTCGTAAATCCCAATTTTTGAAGCAATTCATTGACCTCTTTTAAATCTTTATCGCGGTCATTAAGTGGTGGAATATTGGCAAAAACTTTACATTTTGTCTCATATTCAAAGTCCCCTATCTCTTTACTCTCAACAAAGCTCATATTTAAGACAATTTTGTCTGCCTTATGATCTAAGAACGCATTTTTATTCTTCTTTAATAGTTTAGTCATTTTAATATAAGAAGGTTCCACTAAATAAAGAATTTCATCACATATTTTCTCTGCTTCTCCAAATTCATTTAAATCAATAACTACGGCTTCCGCATCACTATGCTCTCTTAAAAGACGATCTAAATCATTTTTATTCATACAAGCATGCAACGTATTCTCTCGGTAAAAGATTAAATCTTGTTTAAACATTTCAACCCCGATTGCTTGATAGCCATTCGCATTCAACTGTCTTACCATCATATTCGTTAAACTTGAAGCTCCTGCATGAAGTGTTAAATCGGCAAGGCCAATAATCTTGCTTGCACTCGTCGTATTCACATTTACCTCTGGTTCAATGGAAAGAGAAGAAAGATTATTTTTCTTTTCTTCTGATAAAAGATATTTGTTAGCCTCTTCCTTTGTGTTGGGTTTATTATATAAATACATTAAGCCTTCAAAATTACGAGTAAAGTTATAAAAACCAATTTCCACTAACTCTGATTGATAAATCTGACTATTCACTGTCATGTTATCCCCTAAAAGAAGGAGAACACGATTAGGGTCAATCGCTCTTGCCAGTTTTCGCATTACTTCAATATTTTCATACCCCTTAATCGAAGTAATGTCGAGAATCATCTTATTAAAATAGAGATTGACAAATTGACTTAGTAAATCTCTTAATTCGTATTGTCCATCGACTCTTTTAATAATATCAATAGTTAATCGCTCGATTACCTCTTTATTTTCATTCACTGCTACAACATTCATTTGCATCACCTTATCTCATATATTCATCTTTTGGATAAATAATGTTGGCGGTCTCTCCATCTACATGAAAAGCCGAATTAAAATTTAATATAGGAATATTAAATGAAAAAAACACCGTGACTTTATAATAAGCAGACGACAATTGTCCGCTTGGATTATAAGCAGATACTTTTTCAATACAAATGTTATAAAGTTTTCCTTCACTAGGAGGATATTCGACAACTCCTTCAAGAATTCCAATACGTTTTAAATCAGTATTGGAAACGTTACTACAATTTCCTCTTGAGGAATAGCCTACTTCATTCACATAAGATTGAATCTCTTCTATAGAATCCGCTGTCACACCACTGTGTTTTTCAATTCGTTCAATAACGGCATCCTTTACACGAAATGCCTTTGAGTAATTAACAGAAAAAGCTAAATAGCCAGAAAAAAGTGTGATGAAAACTAGAACAATCCCCAATATCCAAGTTGCTCCAATTGATTCTCTCACACTTATCTTCCTTTCTAACTAATCATTTGTCCCTTGTGGAGTACATTGTACTTCGCCTAGTTCTGTACAATCCGCATCTTTACAATAATGACATGTAACAGTTGTTTCACCACCGGTTGGATCATCGCAATATTCTACTTGCGAACAATGTGTACTACGCAATATATTCGCTTTTATGGTTGGATATATTAACGTTGTAAAAACAACTGAAATAGCTGCTATTGCTACTACTGCTACTGCTGTCATACTTAATTCGCCTGTTGCATCCTTCATTAAAACATCTCTCCTTTATTCTAATCTGATTATACTCTTATTATGGACAATTTTCAACACGTTTATGTGTAAGTTTACACTATCTAAAGTAACT
>CAZWKF010000158.1:0-2687 GCA_964634785.1 uncultured Muribaculaceae bacterium | reverse complement strand
TTTGATAGTAATTCATACTCTTTTATAATAAAGTAATATAAGTCCCATTCAATACTGGCACCAGCATGTGAAATAGTGTAGAGGATAGGATTTTTAACTAAAATACCTACTTCTTCTTTTACTTCTTTTGCTACTGTTTTGTAAACACTCTCATGTAAAGTACCCTCTTTCATAGATTTCTTATAATCATCTAGATTATCAAATACTTTACCTCCCGGTAACCGATAATCAAACAACTCAAGTTCATATCTATATTCTCTTGAAAGTAAAACCTCATTTTTATTATTAACAATAATCGCTCTTATTCCTGGAGGACGCCTTACAAATGTTCTTTTAACGTTTCTATTTTCACCATGAATAGTATAACAATTTTTCTTCACTAACAAGTTCAAAAATGCCTTTTTTAAATAACACTTCTTCCATCATTTTTTCCTCCCTATTTTATAAATCTTATTGTAGTTCGTATTTTTTGAAAATATTTAACCTAAATTTCTTGCCTTCAAAACATTTGTTTACTATAACTATTTTAGGAACTTCAATAGTTGGGTGGGCCAAACTTCATTAAAGAAGGGAGGCGATACAATGAACAAGAAAGATTTTTTAATCTCTGCTCTAGTAATTATTATCTTCCTTTTATTATTATTGTTATTTGTAACCTTAATATAAAAGAAATCCACCTAACTCAGCAATGATTTAGGTGGAGACCATTTTCGGCTACACTCAACATCTGCATATTGAATGTTCCTCTTTTATTTTATGCAAGTTTCCCTCGCACATTCATCATAACATAGAAGTGATTTTTTAGCAAGTCACTAACAGTTTTGTTGATAGTGTTTGAATACAATAAAACTAAAATAGGGTAATTCATTTTAAAATTACTAAAAAAATTAATTACATACTTAATTAGAAAAACTATACTTAATAATTTATTATTTTCTAACCTCGTTCATAAACAACTCTGTTATATCTTCTATAGCCACCAATGGACTATGCCCACCAGTTTGATATATCTTAAATGTTGCATTTACATTTTCTTTTAAATAAATACTTTCTGTATTTTTTAAACGTTCTAACATGTCCCTTCCTAATAGATGATAGAGTTGCTTTAATTCATCTTTTTTTATTACTCCTGAATTAGCTGGAATATAGGATGTCTTAGTTGTACTAATAAAAGCATCGACATTATCGTCTATACTTTGATAATAAAATTGCTTGACTTTCTTAAATTCTTCTACTGTTTCATTTGTTATTTCATTAATGTTTCCGATTCCAACTGGATACAACAAATCTTCTTCAATTTTTCTTATAGGTAAAGTTAAACATCCTCCAATGCCTCCAGCAATACATAATTTTACTATTTCAGGATGTAATAAAGTAAATCTGTTGGCAAATTTAGCTGTTGCCGAAAATCCTTCAATAATAATCTTATTATCTAGATTAAAACCATTTGATTTTAGTCTTTCTTTAGCGTCATTAATCATATTTATTAATTGAATATCTACTCTTGTAAATTTTTCATCATTATAAAATAAAGCATTGCTTGATAACATATGAGTGAATATTTCTTCACCTTTGGTATTATCCCATTTTCTTGGAAACAAAGGATATAGAATGGGAAACTTAGAGTGATTATTACATAAATGAATATGTGATTTGAATCCTTTAAAAATCTCAAATATATAATCTGTTCTTTCCTCAATGTCAGTTGATTTTATACTTGCACTATAATTAGGAATTTGAATTAAAAGACTTGTTTGCATTTCTACACCATTTGGTATAAATAAGCAATAATCAAAGTGAAATCCTTTATTAATATTAGCAGGACATTTATATAATAATCCTCCTGTATGATTATTATATTTTTCCTCAAATATCCTTTCTTGTGAATCTGCAAATCCAATCATTTTAAACCTCCATTAAATTAAAAAACTACTGACAAGTTTTTATGCTATTAAAGTCTTCTTTCAATATATTCTAAAATATTTAAAAATACTTTTTCTCTATTATTAAAAGTGTCAAAGTATTCTATATTAAGTTTTTTGCAAAGATTATAGTTTTCTATGTCTTGTTCCGTTATATCAAAAAAATGCTTTTTTAATTGTTCTTCTGTCCAATCTTTTGTATAGTCATTTTCATCATCATACTTCTTCATTTCTTTTATAATTTCATGGAGGCTTCTTTTTCCTAATCCCAGACATAGTATAATATCTTCACTATTTATGAGATTTTTAATTGTTTTAACATCTGTAAATGAACCTTCTACTATGCTTCTAGAGCCAGTTATTGCATAATTCCAATTAGCAAATTCCACTATGAATTGTGGCAGTATTTCCTGTCTAGCGTTACTATTTCTATTTCCCATATTAAGGTTTGGTTGAGCTTTTATAAAGCCATTTCTGATTGCTTCAAACGATATAATATTCATCTCTGGATATTTTGACTTTATTTTTTTAGCAAGCGTAGATTTCCCAGATCTTGGAATACCAATAATATAAATATTCTTCATAATATCTCCTATTTTTTTATATAAATTGCTATAGCAATATATAAGTTTGTTTTTAAATTGCTTTAAGTAGGTATAATCATTGAACAAAGAACATATGTTTACTATAATTATTTAGGAACTTCAATAGTTGGGTGATACCAAACTTCATTAAAGAAGGGAGGCGATACAATGAACAAGAAAG
>CAZWKF010000157.1:0-2717 GCA_964634785.1 uncultured Muribaculaceae bacterium | reverse complement strand
CTCCATTTTGTGCTATAAGATAACAAGCATATCTTGATAGCTCATAATCTTTTTGTTTTCTATATGCTCCTGAACCAATTGCTACCATTTTATTGATATCAATAAAATGGTCAATAACATTAAAATTACTATTTTCACAAGCTATAATTGCCTTGTTAATTATTTTTTCAAAATTTTGCCAGTTTGAATATTGTAATACAGGCATTAGTTCTCTTGCTAACCAATACTCATCTCCATATTCATTAATATGTTTAATACTTTCAAATACTACGTCATTATATAATTCTAATTCATCATTCATCATTTTCAATTCCCCCTTAATTATGATATTTTATTATTCTAGCACTAGTACCTCAATTATACGATGAAGTATTTTGAATATCAATCAAAAAGCAAACAAATGTTGCAATAAAAAACTGCGTGTTATACGCAGTCTACATAAGTGTCATTTAAGCAACGGATGACGCAGCAGCATGACAAGTCCATAGTGAAGAAACTGTTGGTAGCTAAATATGGTTGTGAATTGCAACAATTTTCTTCTGGATTTGGAACTAAAACTCTGAATGTAGCAGCATTTCCATCAAGTTTTTCTACACGGAAGACATTTGAGCATTCACAATTAACATTGCTCGTTTGAGGATTACTACATGCTACTGTAAAATCTTTACAAACAGGCATTGTCCAAGGAGTTCCGTTACCACAACAAGTATAGAGCATAACTGGTCTTGTATTACAAATGAGGCAATTAGGTCCTCCTCCTAGCATTGGACGATCACATGAATCTAAACATGAATCAGGACAAGCATTTTGTTGTAAAATAAGAATGACTTTTAAAATGTCAGCAATACTATTAGAAGATTCATTATTACAATCTGTATTATTCATAATTATTCACCCTTTCTTTATACTCACTATATTTTATGTTTGACTTAAAAATAAGTGATACCTATCCTTAAAAAAAGATAGTATAAATGTAAAATATTGAAATAAAATATAGTATGAATAAATTATTAATGAGAGGAGCAGGTCTACTTTTTATCAGTTATGCTCTTGTTATTTCAATCCTTGATTTAAATTATTTAAGTATAGGATATCCTTTTTTTTGGTATATTAAGTTTATAAGTGGTTATATTTTACTAAGTTTAGTGGGTGTTTATTTCATTCTAGTGGGGAGATGATGAATTGAAATATTATTATGATATTACTTTAAATTTTAATGATGTACCCATTCCTTTTTATGAATGGAGTAATGAAGATTCAATGGAAAGAGTATTAAAGATACCTGTTTTAAGAGTAACTGATATAAAAGAATTTATACTTTATCATATGCATATTGAAACAGAACTTAAAACATTTATACTTGCAGATGGGATTAATGCGATTGCTTTAGAATTGATAAATGGAGAAGTTGCTTATCTTTCCTATCTTTCCTATGACGATGAGAATTGTGTCAATGAACTTATAAAAAATATGAATGTTACTGAATTTGAAATAAAGAAAATAGGGAAAAGAAAACTTCCTTTCGTTTTAAGAAAAGAAGCTTTTATGCAGAAGATACTTCTTAAATATGTAGAAGAGATGCCTTTAGAAGAATTAAAATATATCTATTATGAAGTTACCTTAAAAGAGGGAAGAAGTATTGAAAAAATGAAATCATTCCTAAAGGATGATATTGAAAAAAACTTTAATAATATCTATGTAAACCTCTATAAGTCCATTGTAAATTAGTGAAATAAATGGTATATTTATAGTAGGAGAGTGTGTAAGATGACAAAGAAAATGATTTTACCAATTATCTTTATTGTACTAATGGCAGTAGGTTATAGTGCAATTTCAACAAGTTTCTTCCTTGATGGAACCTTAGGAATAGAAGAGGGATTATTTGATGTACGATTTACCAATGTAACAGCAGGTGGAACAGATTTAACAAAGGACTCTGTATCAGAGGATGGAAAGAGGTTTACTTATGTTGTGACTGATCAAAATAAAGTTACATATGAAGTAACCAATTTAAGTAAAGATTATGATGTCGAAGTAAATGTGGTTTGTACAATTACCCCAGAGTCAGTAGTATTTAAAAATAGTTTTAATAATAAAGATATCTTAATAGCAAGAACAAGTAGAAATGGTAATGTAACACTCACTTTACCAGAATCTTCAAGTGAAATCATTACTTTAGTTTGCACATTAGATGTAGCAGGTATTGAAAGAACAGAACCAGGTAATGAAACAATAGAAGCAGAGAAAGTGGACTATTTAAAACAAGCAGAATCATCTACAAGTGCGACTACTTATTTAGGACACGAATTAGATAGAACTAAAATAGAAAGTATTACCTTAAAGAATACAAGAGAGGTACCAATTGGAGTAGAATCATGGGATGTATCAAGTAGTGGGAATGGAAGTATTTTAGCTTATACCTTAGATGAAGATAATGATGAACTATTAGAATTATATATTGGACAAAATGGGGGAGTAAATGTCAATCCAAATTCGTCAAAGTTGTTTTGTAATTTTATAAATGTAACAAGTATCAATGGCTTAGAATGTTTAGATACAAGTAAAGCAACAAGTATGAGTTATATTTTTTATAACTGTAGTAACTTAACAAGTATAGATGTGAGTGGATTTGATACAAGTAAAGTAACGTATATGAATAGTATGTTTGACAACTGTAGTAATTTAACAAGCATAGATGTAAGTGGATTTGATACAAG
>CAZWKF010000156.1:0-2738 GCA_964634785.1 uncultured Muribaculaceae bacterium | reverse complement strand
AAATAAATACTAAAAAAGCAGTATATTCGTTTTGAACATACCACTTTGTCAACAATCTGAGAAGAAAAACTATTTTTCTTTTTTCTTCTTTTCTTTTTTGTTCATTTTTAATCTATTTCCATATTTAGGTAAAACGATAATTAGAATCAACGTTGTACTACTGATAAGTAAGCCAACTTTTCCATAAGGTGTTTTATATTTTAAAGTAATCTTATGTGTTCCCTTTTCACATGGAAAGATAAGTAAAGCATCCCCCAATTTTTCTGGTTTAACTTCTTTTCCATCCACATAGACATGCCATCCAGCATCGTAGGGAATGGATGTATAGACCATCATATCATCATCTAATGTTATATTTCCTTTAATCAATGATTCTTTAAAAGATGTCATATCAAATTTATAATGACTTAGAGTATCTCTAGCTTCTAGGAAAGCATTTTGATTTATCGAATATACATTAAAGGATGTCGAGTAATAATTATTGAATCCTACATATATATCTATTTCCTCTTCCCCTGATGCAATGTTGATGACTTTCGATTCATTATATTCTTCCACATAATCATAGTAGATTTCAGGATTTTTTTCCATTATGGTCGTGTAGTTGTCATTTTTATAATATAATGAAGAACCAATGATGACGAAATCTAAAGTGGCATCATCACTATAAAAGTAAAGATTATCTTTAGGATTATTATAGGTGTATTTTAAGATGACAGATGTTTCATCAGAATATACTTCTTCTGTTTTTAATAGCATGGATGGCTCTAGTACATTTGGTACTCCTGTTGCAAGTTCCATATATTCATTTTGAATTTGGAAAGGATTAGCATCGGTATAATGCCAATTTCTGATATCTTTTCTTACACCATAGATAAGACCCACATTTTCATCAAAACGATTGGCTGACTCTTCCACTGTTGCAATTTCATGATAACGTGTTTTATCATTTGTTGTTCCTATAAAATATTTAATGTCAAACATCAAATCATATATAGGAGTTGATTGTACATAGTAGTAACTATTGATTTCATTTCCCGGCATTCCTAAATTGTGCTGTAAGATTGCCATACTTTCATAGGCCATAGAAGAAAATGTCGTCATGCCGTAGTAGTTATACCAAGAAGGATCATTAAGAGTAAGCATACTTGTATTTTCAATGCGATAGAAGAGTTCATCATCTTGTTCTTTTACTTTATCTAATAATTCTTCTGTCACTTGATAGTCATCATAGAAGACACTCATCACTTGTGTGATATCCCAGTTATATGTGGTACTTACAATAACATCAATGGCAACTACAAAGATGAAAGCACAATAGACAAGAGTATGGTATTTATTTAAAAAATGATGACAAGCATAGAAAAGAAAATATAGACTCAAGAGAATCATATTGATAATGACCATATTTTTGGTGATTCCTTCCCAGTTTTCTTGGAAAACAAGTACGAGTAAGGACATCAAGAAAAGATAGGCAAGAGTAATCAGTGGAAATTTTATTTTCTTAATATTTAGAAGTCCATAAGTCGCTATTGTTAGGAGAACAAAACTATAGAGGAATGAATATCGATAAGGCAAATCATTTGGCACATGGAAGGCGTGAAGAATATAGTCAAGTTGAGGAACAAAGAATGCTAGAATAAAGAAACCAAGAATGAGTAAGTAGAACACTTTGTTCTTTAATGGAATATCTAAATTTAAAAGATAGAGGAATAAAAGAGCAACAGCTAAAATACCACACGATATATTAGGATTTGTAATCGTATCACTTGCAAAAACGGTGGTATCTACTCCTGATAGATGACCGATGAGATAATCAATTGGTTTAAAGGCATAGTATTGACTTGTTGGAATGCTTCCTCCTGTTGCTGAAATAGATGCCATAGAAGAGGCCATCGGAAGAAGAAAGACAGCGACTAAAGCACCACTTGCAATGGATGCAAAACCAAAATAAAGGCATCTTTTTCCCAATAATTTAAAACGACTCATCCATTCTTTTTTACTCACCTTTTTAATCGTAAGAGGTGTTTTATAAAACGTATAAAAGATAAAGTAGACTACAGAGAATATACAAACCATATATCCAATAAAGTAATTGGCAAAGAGTAGTAAAGCTAAACTAAATGTATAAAGTTTCCATTTTTGTTTATTGACAATATTTTCTATGCCTAAAGTTATAAGAGGAAGGAAGACCATTCCATCTAACCACATTATGTTCCAATAGTACGCTTGAAAGTAGGCTTGAAAGGCATAAAGAAGAGCAATCGGAATTAAGAAAAGGCCTTTTGTTTCAAACTTTTTAGATAAATAGTAAACCATCGTTACTCCTGAAACAACAGCCTTTAAGCCAATAATAAAGGAATAAGAAGTTAAAAGGTTCTTTCTTGAAAAAAAGAGCATAATGAGATTAAAGGGACTCGATAGATAATTTAAAAAGTTTCTAAAAAAGGGAAGTCCCATTGCCATATTAAAGGAATAAGCAAAGCCACTAAAATGATGAATACGATCATATAACTCACCTAACATAGGTCCATATTGATGAAAAAAATCAACACATAAAAGCGATTGGGGACCAAAAGGAGTCACGTGATTTAGGCGATAGATTATCCCAATAATGATAAGTCCTATAATAAAAGTAAGACAATAGAGTTTATTATTTTGTAATTTATTTAATCCTTTTTTCATAACTTCACCTACATCATATTATACAGGAAAAATAAAGAAAATAGAAGAACACT
>CAZWKF010000155.1:0-2812 GCA_964634785.1 uncultured Muribaculaceae bacterium | reverse complement strand
TATTAATTTTATTTGTTGGGGTTTTATTTTTAAAACTCTTTACTTTTTTATGGGAAGAAAATATTGAAGATTTGGGAATCGATAATAACATCAAAGCACTTATCATCAATAATTTTGATAAAAGAATTAATCTGGCAAAAGATTTACAAGATTATTATAAATCAATACGCCCCTATTTATTAAGCATATTAGAAGAGCATTCTTATACTACAATTAAACGAGTTATGGAACAACATAAAATGGAAATGGCGCCAAATACTAAGCTAATTGAAGATTCAAGTTACCGTGAACAAAATGCCTTAGTTTCTATGTTTAATAAAGATTTAAGTGAAGGTAAATTCTCTGAGAGTTTGATGGAAAATGGTATTTTCTTACCTTCTTCTCGTGGAAAACATGTAGGTTCTAAACATCTCTTTTTAAATCCTAGTATTGGAAGACCCAATTATGGAATAATGTATTTCAAATTTTTATATAATAAAAATGCCATAGTAAATAATTCTAGATTAAATCCAAATATACGTTCTCTATTGTCGGATTATTTAGTTCAAAAAGATTTTATATCAGCAAATGAATATACTTTAATTAAAGAGTTCTTTCAATCCACGGCTCCATTTGTCTTAAATAATCTTATTACAAAATTTGAAGAAGCGTATTTAGAAGCAAAAAGAGAAAATACTCCTATCATTTTAAGTACTCCATTTGTAAATATAGAAAATAATATAAGTGTTGTTATCTTGCTTGAAACATTATATAATGAATTGCTTAGACAAGAAGTATTTAAAGGAACCATTTTTGAAAAAGCGACAACTGATATAACAAAAGGAAATGCTAAATTTTTAAATGAGCTTCTAATGTCTCCATTAGAAGAAAAGATAGCAACTAAAAAATATAGTTTAAGATTTGTTATAAATCCCTATGATATAGAGAAAAGATAGGGCCACAAAAAAGAGCATTTTACTCAAATGACTCTTTTTATTTAATACTAATTATTTAAAAAACTTGTAAGATATTTTTGACGATTTTCTTGTTTACTATCTAGCTCTTTTTGCATCTCATCCTTTTCTTGTTTTTCTAGTAAAGTATACTTTTCCTCAATTATTTCTCTTTTTGAGGTAATATATTGTTTCAATAAAAACATCAATTCTTTTTCCGAAATACTTTTTAAATCATTAGACATACGATAAAGAATTACACCATCTATAAATTCTTTTAAATAGTCAAAATTTCCATAATCAACAGTACTTACAAGCTCATCATTATCATTAAACTGATAAAATGTTACACTAGAACGAATATCGCCATTTCTCTTAGATAAGATGATTGCTTTATTTTGTTTTGAAAGATTATCGAGTTCATGTTCTTTATATCTTTCTCCTAATCTAAGACAAACATCTTTTCTCATGAACGATTGATAAAAGTAAGACTCCATACCCACCCCATTAAAATATTCATATATGGCATATTCATAAACATATTCTTGACCTTCAAAAACACTTATTAGGGATGCAAAAACTTCCATATTTTCTTTTACTGAAAATGTTGAATAGCTTTGAACTAATCTTTGATAAGCCTTTATTTCAAAATCGTATTTTTTTAAATTTAAAGATTCTGAATTTATTCTTTTATTGTATTCTTCTTCAATTTCTGTACGCATTTTTTCTATTTTGGCTTCTTTTTCCTTTTGAAGAGCACTAACAGTTTCTGACACTTTATCTTGGACTTCTTTAAAATTCTCATATGGACCTGTTTCCCATAAATTTTTATCAACAGGAAAATTCTTTAACGAAGGAATAGGTTTGATATAATCTTCTCCCATATATTTTTTATACAAACTTTGATGTATACTCTCACAACATTTTTTTACGTCTTTATCTAATATTTTATAAGGAATCATCACTTTTATAATTCCTCTTCCATCATTCAAAACTTCAACTTTATGAAAATCATGAGGGTCTATCATCTTATATCTATCTAAAATAGTTTCAACATCATTTATAAGTTCTACTTTAGAATAATTTCTTTCTTCTGATACTGCATCTTCAAAAAGGTAATTAAAATAGGCTTCAATCCCTTCAAAATGAAGCGGTTCATTGACTTTGACTTCAGCTATATAATAATCTTGTTCACTTACTTCACTTACGACACGTTTTTCCTCTATGTTTAATTTTCTTTCCTTTAATTTCATTTAAATTTCACCTCTTGGATATCTATTTTACATTAATATAGTCCTTTGTACAATACTTTTTATTTAAGTTATACATTTCCTTCCAATATCAAAGAGAGCTCATTTAAGCTCTCCTATTATTAATTAACAACTTCAATTTTTGTCTTTCCACCCATATATGGTTGATGTGCTTTTGGAATATTTACTGAACCATCTTCATTATAATTATTCTCTAAAAGAGCAATAAGGGCACGAGTTGATGCAAGTACTGTATTATTTAGAGTATGTAAATAGTAATTTCCTTTTTCACTCTTTACACGAATACCCAATCTTCTTGCTTGAGCATCAGTTAAATTAGAGCAACTTCCTACTTCAAAATACTTTTGTTGTCTTGGGCTCCATGCTTCTATATCACATGATTTATATTTTAAGTCTGCTAAGTCTCCTGTACAACATTCTAACTGTCTAACTGGAATATCTAAACTTCTAAAGAGTTCAACGGTATATTTCCACATCTTTTCATACCATTCATCACTATCTTCAGGTTCACAAAGAACAATCATCTCTTGTTTTTCAAATTGATGCACACGATAAATTCCTCTTTCTTCAATACCATGAGCACCTACTTCTTTTCTAAAGCAAGGAGAA
>CAZWKF010000154.1:0-2866 GCA_964634785.1 uncultured Muribaculaceae bacterium | reverse complement strand
GTTAGTGTAGAAAAAGTGGGGAGAAATTTCACCTAATAAATAAGCTTTGTAACTGAAATAATTGTAAAACATATAAGAGTAGATAGTCAATATCTATTCTTTTAAATTATATAAATTTCCTGTCTAATAGAAGTTAGTTCTTTTAATCTATTGTTTTCGGATGGAGAATCTAATATAGGTAAATTAGTATTTATTTTGTATTCTACTGAATGATTAGATGAAAGACTTTGATCATATTTAATATGAGTTAATTTCTTAATTTTAATGTTTATGTCTTCGTAAGAGTTGTTTCCATATTTTAAGTTATAGTAATCTTCAATAGTTAATTCGTGTTTATTAGCATGATAGACGAGTAATTTAAGTTTGTTTTCTAATCCTTGTTCTGAAAAGCCAAAAGGAGAAGAAGTAATATATCTAGCAAACCCATGATTAACATGCCCTTCCATGGAACAATGTGCTTTGTAATCTTCATCTTTTTGATTCTTAATACCTTCTAAATTGTTAAGTATGTAATTCATATGGTTCTTCATCTTTTGTTGTTGGTCAGGATATTTTTCTATTTGACAATTAACAAGTTGTTTAAAATCGTCAATTAGGTCATTTCTAAGGTAATCATCAGCAATATGACTTAAATTAATATCATTTTTAAAAATGTATTTTAAATGTTTTAATTTATAATGAAAGGGATCTAGAACGAATTTAGCATTTGGAAAACAATTATCAAAGTTTTTAATGCCAGAAGCACCATCACCAGAGACAAAAATAACTTTAAATTTATCGATATCATATCTTTTGTCAATATAATCAAATATAACTTCCCATAGTTTTTCATAAGTTAATTTAGCAGAAGCAAAGTAATGAACATTTTTTAATTTTTTCCTTTTAACAAAGTCTTCTTCATATCCTTCATGAACAATAGCACAAGGGCATATTTTATTACCACCATGTTGAAGATTAGCATGGATTTCATCCATTTCTATGTATAAGACATCCGGCTGGTTTTTGCATCGAGTGACTGTTTCATTAATACTACCATCTAATTTGGCTAATTTTTTAGATACAGTACTTCTAGAAATAATCGTATTTCTAAGAGCAAGACGAGCAGCTTGGCTCATGTTTCCTTCCATAGCATATTTAGTTAACTGATATTCAGCTTCATTCGTTAATCTTTGATAAGGTTTAAGATAAAGAAGTTCTCTAAGTAAAACAAATCTTTCTTTTGTTTTTTTATCAATGTAAGAGGTAGAATTAACTGTTATACAACCAATAGAAGAAATTAAAGTTCTTTTTCTAGTCTCTTTAATTACATATTGTTGTTTTCTCTCTTTAGAGTGTTTAAACTTATCATCGAGATAATTAAGAAATGATTCATATAGTTTTAGAGTAAAAGCATCACCAACATCTCTAATTTTACTCTCTAAATTCAAAGGATTTAAATTTTTACTAAAAGTTTCATTAAAAGTATTCGTAAATTCGTTAATTAATGATATAATTTCCATATGGTTAAAACCTGCTTTCTATTGTTTATTGAACAATTCAATTATAAAGCATTTTTTAGGTTTTAACCATTTTTCTTTGTTTATATGGTTTTGTTCTGTAAATCTCCACACTTTGGAAACACTATCAGCTGTATTAACTCACTTGACAAGACATCGTACGCATCACTTATTGATTCCAGAGTTTTCACCAACGATAGATTTAACCCAATATAAGGTACCAACAAGTATTGCTCGTGGTTGGTTAAAAGAGTTTGATGAAACATTTGAAAAAAATCTGGAACTTTATAGTGAGTTTAAAAAAGAGTATGGAATTTCTGAAGATGAACTTGTAGGATTTTCTTTATCTGGAAATATGGTAAATGTTGTGACCAATATGGATGCTTGGACGCTTGCCCATATATGTGAGTTAAGAGAGTGCAAGAAAGCTCAGTGGGAGACACAACGAATGGCTAGAGGAATGCACCAAGAAGTGACGCAAAATGCAAAAGCTTTAGGAGCTGAAATCTTTACTTCTTTAATTGGACCAACTTGTATGACACAGAAAATTTGCAAAGAAGGAAAAGAATCTTGTGGTCTTGTTAAAAAATATGAAAAAGAGAAACAGTATTTCTTACGATAAGTTTCTCTTTTTTTATTTTAAGAAATTCATGACTAAATCAATCATGATGTCTTTTTCTTTTGGATTAGATTCAGCTATTATACAGTAATTCTTGATTTTCCCCGTTTTTGACAGTTGTCTCAAAATTTGCGACAACTGAACTGTCTAGCTTTTCTTTTAAAAAATTATTAATGTTTTAATATTTTTTTATTAAACAGTTAATATATGATTTTCCAATTTGCAAAACATAATCTTATTATGAGGTTTAATGTTATATCTTACAGAGATAATAACGTTAAGATTATATTAATCATCTTGATAGACTTTTTCGTCTTTTGGCAGTTGTTGCAAATTTTGCAACAACTGAAATAAATATCTTTTAATTCTTCTTCTAAAATATTTTAAATAGGCCTTGCGATATAACACTTACACTTAATTCTCTTTGTTCCTATTTTATAAAGTATAGCCAAATCTCTTGTAGTTACCAAATGACATTATTTCTCTTCCATATCAATATGTAAATTAAGTTCTTCTTCTGTTGGTAAAGATTCCAAAATACTTTTGGGCAAATATTCTTGCAATTCATAAGAACTAACACCAATAGGCTTATTTACATCTCTTAAAGCATATTCAACATTTAATTTATTTTTATTTCTTACTAATATTATGCCAATACTAGGATTATCATTTTTTTCTTTTAATACGGTATCAAGCGCTGATAAATAATAATTCATTTTACCAACATATTCAGGAATAAACTTTTTATTTT
>CAZWKF010000153.1:0-2947 GCA_964634785.1 uncultured Muribaculaceae bacterium | reverse complement strand
CTTATTATATCAAATTTGATGATTGCGAAAAAATTTCACTCCTTAGAGCTGAAATGTCACTTTTTTTAGTGAGGAAAACTTCTTTTTTTGGTATACTAATAATAGGTGATAAAAATGGACAGATATAATGAACTTGTAGAACTTATTACAAAAGCTAATTATGAATACCATGTTTTGGATAATCCGGAAACATTAACCGATGAAGAGTATGATAATTATTTAAGAGAGCTTTATAAAATAGAAAGTGAACATCCTGAATGGGTAAGAAGTGATTCTCCAACACATAAGATTGGGGGCGTTATTTTAGATAAATTTGAAAAAGTGACGCATAATATTCCCATGATGAGTTTGGCTGATGTCTTTAATGAAGATGAAATCAGAGAATTTGATGGACGAATTGTAAAAGAGGGGATAAAGCCAAAGTATGTTTGCGAATTAAAGATTGATGGCTTATCTGTATCCTTAAAATATAAAGAGGGAAAGCTTGTCTCAGGAGCTACAAGAGGTGATGGTATTGTGGGAGAGGACATTACCCATAATGTCAAAACTATTAAACAAGTTCCTTTAAAATTAAGTCGACCTATAGATATCGAAGTTCGTGGAGAAATCTATATGAGCCGTAAGACCCTTGAAAGATTGAATCAGGAACGAGAAGAAAATGGAGAAGCCTTGCTTAAGAATTGTCGCAATGCAGCAGCAGGTTCCATTCGCCAACTTGATTCAAGTATAGCAGCAAAAAGAAATTTGGAAATTTGGATTTACCATTTACCAGATCCTGAAGATTATGGAATTAAAACGCATCATGAAGCATTGGAATTTATGAAAGATTTAGGTTTTCGAACAAATCCTAATAATCGCCTTGTAGAATCCATAGATGAAGTTATGGACTTTATTCATGAAAAAGGAAAACTTCGCGATTCCCTTCCATATGATATTGATGGCGTCGTTATTAAGCTAGATGATTTACATGATCATGAAATTATGGGAAATACAATTCGTTATCCCAAGTGGGCATGTGCCTATAAGTTTCCAGCAACGGTTGTATCAACTAAATTAAAAGATATTAAATTTACAGTAGGTCGTACTGGACAAGTAACACCAAATGCCATTTTAGAGCCTGTTATGGTGATGGGGTCTCTCATAAGCAAAGCGACTCTACATAATGAAGAATACTGTATTACAAAAGATATTCGTATAGGAGATACAGTTCGCATTATTAAAGCAGGAGATGTTATTCCAAGAGTAGAAAGTGTCGTAATGGAACAGAGAAATCCATCTTCTCAACCATTTGTATTTCCGAAAGTCTGCTCTATCTGTGGAAGTGAATTAGTAAAAAAAGAGGCAAGTTACTATTGTGTAAATGTAGAATGCCCGAAGAAAGATATTGAATCACTTATTCATTTTGTTTCAAGAGATACGATGAATATTGTGGGATTAGGCGATGCCATTGTTGAAGATTTCTTTAATTTAGGTTACCTAAAGAAAATATCGGATATTTATCGTTTGAATGAACACATAGAAGATTTAAAATTATTAGAAGGTTTTGGCGAGAAATCTATAAATAATTTACTTGATAGTATTGAAGAATCAAAAAAGAATTCATTAGATCGTTTACTCTTTGCATTGGGAATCCGCTATGTGGGGAAGAAGACAGGTAAAATTTTAGCCAAGCATTTTAAAAATATTGATGCTTTAATGGAAGCAGATTTTGATACTTTAAATGCGATACGGGATGTAGGAGATGTCATTGCTAAAAGTGTTGAAGATTACTTTCATAATGAAGAGAATAGACAATTGATTGAAGAATTAAAAAGCCTTGGTTTAAATATGCAATACTTGGGAACAGAAACTGAAGAAGAAACTGTATTTTCTGGGCGTACTTTCGTTTTAACAGGTACTCTTGACTCGATTACAAGGGATGAAGCGAAAGAAAAAATCGAATCTTTAGGAGGAAATTGTACGGGCTCTGTTTCTAAGAAGACGAATGTTGTCATTGCTGGGCATGATGCGGGTTCTAAATTAACAAAGGCAGAAGAACTTGGTATTGAGATTTGGAATGAAGAAGAGTTTTTAAGTTATTTAAGATGAGATGTTCATCTTTTTTTCGCTAAAGTTTATGTTATTATAGAGAAAACTTTTTTTGAGGTGAATAATTATGAGTACAGAGGAACTTATTGAGACATTTTTAAAGAATACCCCTTATCAAAATGATGATAATGTTCTTGTTATTCTTGCCTATGGGAGTCGTATCTATGGAACTGCTCATGAAAAGAGTGACTTAGATATTTTGATGTTAACTAATAGTTTTTCAAGTTTTCGTGGAAGGGAAAGCATTGCAGGAATCACCATTGATTATTTCTTAATTCCTGTTCAAGTCTTTGAAAATCGTATAAGATTAGCCAATTCAGTAGGAGATGCCTATCCTAAATCTGTCTTAAATCATGGAAGAATATTAAAAAATCGCTTTAATATGGTAGAAACACTACAAAATCTATTGAATCAATTTTCTATTTCTGCAAAGATTTCTTTGAATACTGCCATTATAACGGAGGCTTTGGATGAATTAGATCACTTTGAATCTGGAGAAGAACAAGTTTTGAGTTATTATACTTGTTTAGAGTGTTTAAGACAACTTATTCATGCCAAAATGAAGTGGTCAAATTTACCTATGAAGAAAGTATATGATTTATATACCAATGTTTCTTTTGCTAAAAAGTTTTATGAGTTAAAAATGCCAGATGATCACTTTATTTCGTTTTATCTAGATGCTTTAAAAGAGAAAAAAACAGAGGACAAAAGAAATGTATTATATACTCTTTTAGAAGAAATGGAAGTAAAAACAGATATGCGTTATGGTTATTTTAAAGTCCCTTATTCAAAAGGACAAATTATGAGTCATATAATCTCTTTACATGACCATATTGAAGTAGAAGAAAGTTACTTGTTA
>CAZWKF010000152.1:0-2948 GCA_964634785.1 uncultured Muribaculaceae bacterium | reverse complement strand
TGGGTAGACATTGATATGTTACAATGTTTCCCATCACTTATTTTATAACACATTTCCAAAAATAATTCAATAAAATTATATTTGTTCTTGCATTTTTTCCCAATTTAATGTATATTATTAATGTACTTATTACTTGGATTAGAAGAACTCCATCTTTTATTCTAGGTTATAAGCGAATATAATAAATAAAGGAGGAAAGAAAATGGCATTAACAAAAGAACAAAAAGAAAAAATTGTTAAAAAATATGCTAGAGGAAAAAACGATACAGGTTCTGCAGAAGTTCAAATCGCAATTCTTACAGAAGAAATTAAAGAACTTACTGAACATTTAAAAGAACATAAACACGATTTCCATTCAAGAAGAGGACTACTTAAAAAAGTTGGTCACAGAAGAAGTATGCTTAAATATTTAAAAGAAACAGACGTTACAAGATATCGTGAAATCGTTAAAAGCTTAGGCTTAAGAAAATAGTAAATAGTAGGCACTCCTTTTTGAGTGTCTTTTTATGTAATAAGGAGAGGTATAATGAAAAAAGTATTCGAGTTAGATTTTAGAGGAAGAAAATTAGTAGTAGAACATGGACAGCTTGCTAAACAAGCAACAGGGTCAGTATTAGTAAGATATGGAGATACTGTAGTATTATCAGCTGCTGTTGTATCAAAAACAGCTAATTTACTATCAGACTTTTTCCCATTAATGGTTTTATATCAAGAAAAACTATATTCAGTTGGTAAAATACCAGGTGGATTTATTAAAAGAGAGGGAAGACCGACGGAAGCTGCGACTCTTGCTGCTCGTATGATCGATCGTCCAATGAGACCAATGTTCCCTGAAGATTTTAGAAACGAAGTGCAAATTGTCAATACAGTATTGTCTGTAGATCCTGATAATTTACCAGAGCTAACGGCAATGTTTGGATCCTCTTTATCAACTTGTATTTCTAAAATACCTTTTGATGGACCTATTGCCGGAGTAAAAGTTGGACGCGTAAATGGCAAATTTATCATCAATCCAACCGTTAAAGAATTAGAAGAATCAGATATTGATTTAACGGTTGCAGGAACAAAAGAAGCAATTAACATGGTAGAAGCTGGAAGTAAGGAAGTTTCTGAAAGTGACATGTTAGAAGCCTTGATGATTGGACATGCTGCGGTTAAAGAATTGTGTGAATTCCAAGAGAGGATTGCTTCTGAAATTGGAGTTCCTAAGATGGAATATGAAAAATTGGAAATTCCTGATGATCTTCGTAAGGAAGTGGAAAGTCTTGCCAATGATCGATTAGATAAAGCTCTTCGTATTAAGGATAAATTGGAAAAATATGCAGCCATTGATGAAGTTAAAGAGGACATCGTTTCGAAGTATGAAACTGAGAATGCCGATTTGGATAAAGATGAACTTGTCATATTAACAACTAAAGTAAAACTTGTTTTAGAGTCAATCGAGTATGATATCTTCCGTTCTATTACTGTTAAAGAAAAAACGCGTGCCGATGGAAGAGCCATGGATGAGATAAGACCTTTAAGTGCAAGTGTAGATATGCTTCCAAGAACACATGGCTCTGCTTTATTCACAAGAGGAGAGACACAAGCTTTAGCCGTAACGACTCTAGGCGCTTTAAATGAATATCAAGTATTAGATGGTATCAGTTTAGAAGCGGAAAAACACTTCATGTTACATTATAACTTCCCTGCTTTCTCAGTAGGAGAAACAGGAAGATATGGTTCTCCTGGAAGAAGAGAAATTGGACATGGTGCTTTAGGCGAAAGATGTCTAAGACAAGTGATGCCGTCGGAAGAAGAATTCCCTTATACAGTACGTGTTGTATCCGAAATTTTAGAATCAAATGGGTCATCAAGTCAAGCAACCATCTGTGCTGGCTGTATGTCATTAATGGCTGCCGGAGTTCCAATTAAAGCGCCAGTTGCTGGTATTGCTATGGGACTTATCACAAGTGAAGATGGCAAAGACTATACGATATTGACCGATATTCAAGGTATGGAAGACCACTTAGGTGATATGGACTTTAAAGTGGGTGGAACAAGAGAGGGAATTTGTTCTCTACAAATGGATATCAAAATTAAAGGAATTACCAAAGAAATCTTAAAAGAAGCTTTAGCTCAAGCTAAAAAAGCTCGTATGGAAATATTAGATGTCATGGAAAGTGTTATTGCTAAGCCTCGTGAAGATGTCTCTGAATATGCACCAAAGACCGAGACTTTCATGATTAATCCAGACAAAATAAAAGATGTTATTGGTCGTGGTGGCGAAACAATTACGAAGATTATCTTAGATGCATCTAACGTGAAAACCGTTCAAGATAAAGATGCCGTTAAAGTTGATCTAAATGACGATGGTCAAGTGATTATCTATCATACAAGTCGTGAGATTATTAATAAGACAGCAGAGATGATCAAAAACATTGTAAGAGAAGTTGAAATGGGTGTTAAATATACGGCAAAGGTTGTCAAAGTAGAAGACTTTGGATGCTTTGTAGAATTATGGCCGGGATGTGAAGGACTTGTTCATGTTTCTCAACTTGCTCATGAAAGAGTAGAAAAAGTTTCGGATGTCGTACAAGTAGGCGATGAGATTATTGTTATGTCTCAAGGTTATGATAACCGTGGTAGATTAAACTTATCACGTAAAGATGCTTTACCTAAACCTGTTAAAAAGGAAAAAGAAGGAAAGGAAACCAAGGAGAAAAAAGATGAATAAACCAAAAAAGGGAGATATTTATCGTCATTTCAAAGGAAATATTATAACCATCTTAGAAATTGCCAAACATACGGAAACTTTAGAAGAGATGGTTGTTTACACGCATGATGGAGAGATTTGGGTAAGACCAATGGAAATGTTTTTATCTAAAGTAGATCATAAAAAATATCCTGAAGTAAAACAAGAATATCGTTTTGAAAAAGTAGAAAGTGCTGAATAAGCGCTTTTTATT
>CAZWKF010000151.1:0-2963 GCA_964634785.1 uncultured Muribaculaceae bacterium | reverse complement strand
GTAGGAAAGAATATGAATAGGAAAACAACGCTAGCATTACTATTGTGTATTATAGGAATGTCTATTGGATTTGCTGCAGTATCTACAGTACTATATTTAACAGGAAATACGAATATAGCAAGCAATACGGGAGACTTTGATGTGTATTATAGTAAAGCAGTAGAAAATGGAGTTGAGAATGCAACTATTATCAAAGATAAAACCCATATCGAATTTACAACAGAACTAACAGGATTGAATGACAAGTATGTACTTGATTACGATGTAACGAATGGAAGTAAACAATATGATGCAAACTTAGTGATGAACTGTACAGGAGGAAATGAATACTTACGAGTAGAAAACAAGTTTGATATGACAAAAGCATTAGCTGCAAGAACGACAAGAAGTGGAAGATTAACATTAACAGTAATTAAAGTTCCTTTAACAGAAATGAGTGTATCTATCTCATGTGAAATAAGTGGAAATGCAGTAGAAAGAGATGTAGTAGGTGGAGATACAATAGAAATTGAAAAGGAAGATTATTTAGCTGTTGTTCGAGAATCTGGAACTTCAGAATATCTTTTTACTTCTGAAAAAATTGAGCCTTACTTTGGATATGAAATGTATCGAGATAAAGTAGAATCAATTAATATAATGGATACGAAAGATGCTCCGGTTGGATCTACATTAATAGGTGATGTATCAGAAAAACAAAATGGAAGTATTTTAATGTATAGTAAAGATGAAGATAGTGACAATATGTTAGAACTTTACATAGGGCAAGATGGAGGGGTAAAAGCAAATCCAAATTCGAATAATTTATTTGCTAGTTTTGGAAGACTCACAAGTATAAATGGCCTAGAAAATTTAAATATAAACTATGTTACTAATATGTCATTTATGTTTGCTGGTTGTGGACAACTAACAACACTTGATATCAGCCACTTTGATACGAGCAAGGTAACGAATATGAAGGGGATGTTTCGTTACTGCTACGACCTGACTGCGCTAGATGTAAGTCACTTTGATACAAGTCAGGTGACGGATATGAGTTGGATGTTTGGTTACTGCCGCGACCTAACTGCGCTAGATTTAAGTCACTTTGATACAAGTAAAGTGACAAATATGAGCCATATGTTTGATAACAGCTATCACCTAACAAATTTAGATATTAGTTCATTTGATACAAGCCAAGTGACAGATATGAATCACATGTTTGCCACCTTGGATCTCACAAGTTTAGATTTAAGCGGCTTTGATACAAGCAAAGTGACAAATATGAGTCATATGTTTTATCAATGCCTTGACCTAATAAATTTAGATATTAGTTCATTTGATACAAGTAAAGTGACAGATATGGCTAGTATGTTTTATCAATGTGTAAATTTGACAACAACTATCACGATACGGGGGACAAATTGTACATCTTACTCGGGGATGTTTTCATACTACTGTGCAGATTCTGTAAGCGCTCAAATAACCGTTAACTACACAGCTGATGCATCTGACTTAGTTGATCAAATGATAGCAACAAAATCAAGTAATTCCAATGTAATTAAAGGAACCGTAGTAAGCTAAAGGACTATTGATTAAAAATCAATGGTCTTTTTTCTTAAAAGCCTTCCTTAAATTCTTTATTTGTGAGATAATATTCTTGGGTGAATGGAAGAGATAGTATGCCATTAATAAGTGTTGTAATGCCAGTTTATAAGGAAACGAAAGAGGAAATAGAAAAGTCAATTCATTCTATTCTTCATCAAACATTAGATGATTTTGAACTTATTTTAATATTAGATAATCCTTTAGATAAGTGGCGAATAGATTATTTGAAGTCATTAAATGATAAGCGAATAAAACTTCTTATAAATGAAAAGAATTTAGGAATAGCAGAAAGCTTAAATAAAGGATTAAAAGTATCTAAGGGGAAGTATATTGCTAGAATGGATGCTGGAGATGTTGCTTTATCAAGTCGTTTAGAAAAGCAATTAAAGTATTTAGAAGAAAATCATTTGGATTTTGTCGGTTGTTCTGTTTATCTTTATCAAGACAATAAGAGAAGAATTCTAAACTATCCTTCATCCAGTAAGATACTTAAGAAAATGATTTTTCACCGCGATCTCTTTTTACATCCCACATTTTTTTTAAAAAGAGAACTCTATGAATCCCTTAATTACTATACCAATATGCCTTATGTAGAAGACTATGACTTTTTGTTAAAAGTAGTAAATCAGGGTTATTCCATTGGAAATATAAAGGAACCTTTATTAGAATGTTATTTGAATGAAAATGGACTTACTAAAAAGAATCAAGCACCCCAATGGGTCATATCAGAAAAATTAAAAAAACATTATAAGAAGTCAAATGATCAGTTAACAAAAGAAGCTATAGAAGAATATATGCATTCCAATAACTATAGGAAAGATGTTGAAAAGATGAATGCCTATTTAAGAAGAAAAGAATTGTTTTTTAAAGAAAAGGGGATAAAGAAAATCTACTATTTAGTTTCGATGATAAATGGACATTTCATTAAGAATGTTTTATTTAGAATTTTAGTAGGTTTATGTAATATTTTTTATTTATAAAAGAGAGGAAAAGGAATATGAAAGTATTATTTACAGCCAATACAGAATTACATCTTGAATTATGTCATCTTCCTTATTTAAAGTATTTTAAAGAGTTAGGGTATGAAGTTCATGTAGCCACTAAAAAAGTGAAGGGAATTGAAGGAATCGATAAATACTATGATATTCCCATTAAACGAAGTCCCTTTCATTTTAAGAATATAGTGGCATATTTTAAATTAAAGAGAATCATAAAAGAAGAAAAATATGATTTGATTCATACCCATACACCAACAGCAAGTGTTCTTACACGACTTGCTGCACGAAAGATGCAAAAAAGAGGAAATACCAAAGTTTTCTATACAGCTCATGGTTTTCACTTTTACAAAGGATGTCCTCTCTTTAACTGGTTAACTTATT
>CAZWKF010000150.1:0-3030 GCA_964634785.1 uncultured Muribaculaceae bacterium | reverse complement strand
CTTTAACTGGTTAACTTATTATCCTATAGAAAAGTGGTTATCTAAATATACTGATCTTTTACTTACGATGAATGAAGAAGATTATTCTCGTGCGAAAGAATTTTCTTGTCCTGTTCTAAAAGTTCCAGGTGTTGGTTTCCATGAAGAAAATTTCTATCCTTTAAAAAGTATAAAAAAGAAGAATCGTTTAAAGAAAGAGTTGGGAATAAAAAAGGGAGATATTGTCATCACTTATGTAGCAGAAATATCGAAAAGGAAAAATCAAAGATTGCTTTTAGATGTCATAAGACAAATAGATAAACCACATTTAAAAGTTTTATTAATTGGAAATATTGTCGATAAAAGAGTAGAAAAAATGATTCATAAGTATCATTTAGAGAAAAATATATTCCTATTAGGATTTCAAGAAAATATTAATTTATATTTAGAAATAAGTGATATTATTGTCTCAACTTCTAAACAAGAAGGATTGCCTCTACATATTATGGAAGCTATGTATAAGGGAAAAAATATTGTAGCAAGTAAGATAAGAGGAAATACTGATCTAATTAAAGATAAAGAAAATGGTTTTCTATTTGATTTAAAAAAGAAAGAAGAATTAAAAAGGATAATCTTATATTATCTAGATTATCCTAAACATGAAGAATTTAAAAAAGTAAATACGGAGATTATTTCACAGTATACAAGTAAAAACGTATTGGAAGAAATGAAGAAAATCTATCAAAATTTTGGCAGTTAAACTGTCGGGTTATTTTTTTGAAGTATACATCTTTTCCATTTTTTGAATGTATTTTTTCATAGGAGTAAAATACATTGATTTATAGGGTTTTAATTTGCATTTACTTTCCATTTCTAACATTTTACTTACTATATTTTTTATATCTAATTGGCAGATATAGGTAATGTAACTAGAGATTCTTGTCTCAGTTGAAACAGCATTTGATACCAAAGTTGGAAGATGGCATGCTTGCGCCTCAACGACAGAAAGACCAAATGGTTCATAAAGTGGAACACTGATATAAAAGTTGCTGCTGGCATAGATATTTTCTATATCCGCTACGTTTTCCAATAATAAAAAGTCTTTTTCAAGGTGGAGTTTTTTCACCTTTTTTTCTATTCTTTTTTTCTGAGAACCAGACCCAACAATAATTAAAAATGCGTTTTTCTTTTTCTTTTTTAATTCTTTTAAAACATCAATTAAGAGAAGCATATTTTTTTGTGATTCTAGTCTTCCTACACTCAAAAGTATCCATCGTTTTTCTAGATGGTATTGGGTGCGATAGGTAGGTTTTCCTTTACTTAACTTTTTTATATCAAAAGTATTATGAAGGACACTAACATGGCTTTTTTTACCAAAGCAAAAGGAAGCCGCTTTTCTTGAACAAGCAATCTTTACGACATCTTTGGGAAGAAATAGTTTCGTCAATGAGAAGAGATTCTTAATTTTAAAAAAATTGTTTTTGTAATAGCTCCCATGGGCATGAAGAATGACTTTTTTTGCGTACTTTCTTCCTATTCGGGCATACCAAATACCAAGGGGATTATAGATATGAATATGAAGAACGTCAGGCCTTTTTTCTTTACAATAGTTTTTTATAGCGCGACAGTTATAAAAAAAACGAATCATCGGATTTTCAATATTTTTATTTGTATAGATATTCCAAAGAATATTTTTCTTTTCGAGTTCTTTGTCATAATTATGATTTCTTTTGACTGTACATAAAATTTCTTTATCAGCTTCTATATTGAGATGGGTGAGAATATTGACTAGGACATTTTCTATTCCCCCATTATTAAAATATTCAAAGAAATGTACAATACGCATACTTATCACCTAATGCAAGTATACCGAATCTTTATTTTAAATTCAATAGAAATAACTTGTCAACGAAGTGTACAATAGAAGAAAATAATGATACTTATAGGATTTTATGATGTGAAAAAAATGAAAAGATGGTAAAATGTAATTAGAAAGTAGGTATTTTTATGCGAGTACAAAAGAAAGTATTGTTTCTATCTGTATTCTTAATGATAGTAGGTTTTGCAGCCGTATCAACTACTTTATACTTGAATGGAACAATTGGAATAGGAGCAAATCAACCAGACTTTGATGTGTACTTTAGTAAAGCAGTAGAAGATGGAGTAGAGAATAATACCCTTATTCAGGATAAGACGCATCTTGTTTTCACTACGGAGCTATCCCAACCAGATGAAAAGTATATTTTAGACTATGATGTTACCAATGGAAGTCACCAGTATGATGCGAGCATTTCTATCAACTGTACTGGTGGGAATGATGTTTTGAGAGTAGAAAACAATTTCAATGTCATAGATGATTTAAAGGCAAGAGAAGTGAGAAAAGGAAAATTAACTTTAACGGTTATCAAAAGTGTATTAGAAGAAACTGAAGTTGATATCTCTTGTGAGATAACAGGGCATGCAGTAGAAAGAGATACAACTGGTGGAGAGACAATAGAAAATGAAAAGGAAAATTATTTGGCTGTTGTACAAGAATCTAGTACTCCAGAAATAAGTGACCCATATTTAGGATATGTAATAGATCGAAATAAAATAGAAGCAATTAATATAATGGACACGAAAGATGCTCCAGCTGGATCTACTTTAATAGGAGATGTGTCTGATGCTCAAAATGGAAGTATCTTAATGTATAGTAAAGATGAAGATAGTAATGACATGTTAGAACTCTATATAGGACAAAATGGAGGAGTAAAAGCGAATCCTAACTCAAACAGTTTATTTGGTATATTTCCAAATCTTGTAAGTGTTAATGGGTTAGAAAATCTAGATACAAGTAACGTAACCATTATGAGCAGTATGTTTGAAAAATGTAATAAACTTACCAGTTTAGATTTAAGTTCATTTGATACAAGCAAAGTAACAGATATGAGTTGCATGTTTGATGACTGTAGTAGTCTAACAAGTTTGAATATAAGTAAATTTGATACAAGTAAAGTAACGGACATGGAGTGGATGTTCGCTGGATGTATTAGCCTACCAAATTTAGATGTC
>CAZWKF010000149.1:0-3076 GCA_964634785.1 uncultured Muribaculaceae bacterium | reverse complement strand
AAGCTTAAGCTTTTTGGAACCACCTGTAGAACAGGTGGTTTTCGTTTCACAACAAAAAAAGAAGAACTTCTTCTTAATTTAAAACAGAACTCTTATCCAATTTAAATCCGCCCCAAAGAGCATCATATTTGAATATCAATTTATACTCTTTATCAGGAACAACTTTTAAAACAACTGTCTTCTCTCTTCTATTCCATACTTTATATTTTATAATATGTTCTCCTTCAGATAACGTAAATTTTAACTCTTGTCCATTTTTCAAATTATAATGTTCTTCATCTATCGTAAGATGAATATCAATTGCAACTCCCGCAAATCCTTTTTTACGAGCAATAATAACATTTTCCATATAAACACTCCTATCTACTACAATTTTATTATAGATAACAAAAAAGAAAAAAGCAAGATACTTCTTTCTATTCTAAAACACTTATACTTGCAAATGTTCTATTGCGTAATTCACGATATAAACTTGATTGATTATAGACACTTTTATTCGTCCCCTTAGCGACAACTCGTCCCTTATCTAAAACTACAATACGATCAGCTATTTCCATCATTTCTGGTTTATGTGTCACCATAATAATGGTATGGTCTGTCTTTAAATCGAGCAATACATTCGCAATTTCTTCTGTATAGGATGCATCAATATTACTAGTGACTTCATCAAACAATAATATTTCAGCTTTTGAAAGTAGTGCTCTGGCAATCACAATTAATTGCTTTTGACCTGCTGAAACAAGTGGTGAATCTTCACTGATGACCGTATTATACCCTTTAGGTAAAGAAAGAATAAAATCATGTATGCCCACTCTTTTACAAGCTTCTATTTGATTATCCACATTAGAATCTACAAGTCCTAAGTTCTCTTTAATACTCATCTCAAATATGAAGGGATTTTGAAATACACCCGATACATTGCTTGAATACACTTTCTTCGTATAATTGTAGATACTTTCATCATCAATTAAAATACTTCCTGACTTTACATGAATTAAACGATACAATAGATGAATAATCGTTGTTTTTCCTGAACCCGAATGGCCTACAATCGTTGTAATCTCATTTGGCAAAGCTTTAAAACTGACATCTTTTAATATTTCTTTTCCCTTAATATTATAGAAAACATTTTTAAAATGAACAATACCACTGATATAGTCATTTTCTAAATCTCCATAATCAATTTCTTTTTGTGGAGAATATTCTAAGATATTGGCAATACGATTCACGCGAACACCATAGTTTCCTAAATCAAGAAGGAAATCAAGTGTCGTATCTGTCACTGTAATGGTCATTTCATAATAACTAATCAAAAGAACTAATTTATCTAGACTCATCTTATCTTCAATAACTAAATAGGCAAGGAAAATATAGAGAATAATCTTCCCAATATAGACAATATAAGGTGTAGAACAATAGCGGTTTGTTAAGTTCATTCTTTTTCCCTTATATTCTTCCGTCCATCTACTTCGGGACTTATTCAAATTGCCATTTAATTTGTCCATTAAATTTAATGAGCGAACTTGCTTTAAATTCATCAACATTTGATTAAAGATATCAACAATCTTATCTTCATACTTTCTTGTTCCCTCATAATATTTAGATACTCTTTTGGCATTTTCATTCATAAGTCCCAAATAGAGAAGATCTAAACCAATGGCAAAAATGGCAACAAAGATATTGTAATAACAAAAGATAAAGAAGATTACAATAATTTTAAGAATCCCCATTAAACTCTTAGAAGCATTATTCATAACATCCACTAAATAGCGAATATCATCACTACAAGTTTCCAATATTTTCCCCTTTGATATCTTATCAAAGATAGAGTCATTATTAGAAATATGATTAAATAAATCCTTTTGCACTTCTATATGATAATAATCTGCAAGTACTGTATACGTATAGTAATTCCACTTTAATGCACTAAAGTATAGAACATAGAAAAGGAGATATAACCCTACATAAATCCAAATTCCATTTAGTTGTTTTGCTGTAACAGCAGCAATAATACCTGATGTTGCAAGTGGTGGCAATAAACTCGCTAAGTTATAGAGAAGACAACTTAAAAACATAGAGATGACAGTCCACTTTTTTTGTGGCGCTATCGTCATCAACTTTTTTACCGTTTCAATATAACGTTTCATTTTCTATTTAATATCCTTTTCGTACTCTACATCGCTGACATCGTACTTCTTATTCTTTCCAATGAAGCCTAAGAGTTTTGTTGTTCCCCAACCTAAGAAAGCAAGTATGAAGAAGTAAAATACGCCAAATAATGTAAATTCTGGTTGACTATTGGTTAGTAAACTAATGACACTCGCTCCAGCACTCATGGATGTAACAATCGTCAAGCTATCTACAGAACTGCTTGTAACATCCTGTTTTAATCCACTGAATAGCTTTTGTGCTGAATTTACATATTCTTTTGTCATAATCCAAATTTGTTTAATATATTCCAAAGTATCTTTTAATGTCTCATAGCGATATCCTGATATCTCTAAGAATTCAGCAAGTTCTGGATCATTTTTAGCAATGCGTTCACGTGTAGGTAAGTAAGTATTCATTTGATTAATACGTCCAGAAATGAGGTTAATCGTCTTTGCATATCCATCAAGTTTAGATGTAAACTTAACAATATCGACACCTTTAACATTGACATGTTCTTTTACAGTATCAATCTTTTCCCAAATAATACGATGCATATTTAAATAACGATGTAATTGTCCTTTAAACTCACGGATAAAAACTTGTTCTTCTATATAACGTTCAATGTTATTGGTTGTTTGACTCTTATTATTAATAAAATAATATTTATCTCCTCTTACGACATCATACTTTTTATTTTTAAATTCAAAATATTTACTTTTATCCGTTCTTGAAAGTAAACTGCTAATCTCAGCATCACTTGCCTTATCACAGACAACAAAATAAGGATAGATGGTTTCGATATTCGCAAGTTCTTTAGGAACAGGAGCTCCTAAGCTAAATAGATAAGATAATGCTGGACTTAGTCTATTTTCATAATAGTCTGTAAGGTGTGCAATATCGGCAAAAAGAGTATCCTCTGTAACAT
>CAZWKF010000148.1:0-3128 GCA_964634785.1 uncultured Muribaculaceae bacterium | reverse complement strand
CTATCTCTTGCTGATAATAATTGGTTAGAAATACCCACAGATAAAGTAATTAAAAATGTTTTAAATTATTTTGAAAGCCTTAAAAATGTTGAAGTATGTTGAAGTATATAGTTGAATTGATAAAATCTAACAAACATTTTTCAGCTTTAACATCTTTATCGAGAGTATAAAATAAAGTATTCAAGTTTAAATCAATGGAGAGATTGATTGCTATCGCAAAAGAGGATATTCTGATAAATGGCACTTGCTGATTTAGGAAAAATTGCCACACGCGAACTAGTGAAAGAACATAAACCATATGGGTTAGAACAGAATAGGACAATAGCCAAAATGGGTGGACATGCTGCAAAAGTAGCTAGAGATGACATTGAAAAGAATTTAGGTAAAACCATTATAAGCGACAAAAATGCACTTAATTATCAATATGTAGAAGAAAATAAACAAATTGGAAATAGAGGAGTCAAAACCTATATTTTTATAAAATTAGCTTAAATGAGTTCATAAAACGTAAATTATCAACATAAAATTAGGGAAAACAACGAGAAAAGAGTTGTTTTTTCTTAACTGTTGTGGTAGTATCTTAAGTGCTAAAGTTTATTTTAGTATGTGGGAGGGAAATGCGGATTAGCCCAAAACCACAAGCGAAAATGCGAAAGGAGTGTTTTACGTGGCAAAAGAAGTCGTTAAGAAGATTAAATTACAAATTCCTGCAGGAAAAGCAACACCTGCACCACCTGTTGGTACAGTTTTAGGACCTGCTGGTATTAATTTACAAGAGTTCTGTACAAAATATAATGATGCAACAAGAGATAAGATGGGCGATATCGTTCCAGTAGAAATCTCTGTTTATGAAGATAGAACTTTCGATTTTATTCTTAAAACTCCACCTACTGCAGAATTAATCAAAAAGTATGCGAAGATTAAATCTGGATCTAAGAAGGGTGCACATGAAATTGTGGCTACTTTATCTAAGGACGATGTTAAGGCTATTGCTGAAATCAAATTACCAGATTTAAATGCTTATGATGTAGAAGGCGCTATGGAAATAGTTGCTGGAACTGCTCGTAATATGGGAGTAGCAATTAAGGGAATGAATGACGCAGAATTAGCTGAAGAAGCAGCAGCTGCTGCAGAAGCTGAAAAAGAGGCAGAAAAACGTGAAGCCAAATTAGAGGCTATGGAAGAATCTGCTAAAGAAGAATCAACTGAAGTTGAAGTCATTACTGAAAAAGCAACTGACGAAACTGAAGAATAAGAAAGAAAAGAAAAATAAAATTATATCCGCTAATAAACCACGATTGGAGGTATTATATGAGAAAGTCAGGAAAGAAATATGTGGAAGCTTCTAAAAAGATCGAGAAGAATAAGAACTATTCTTTAGAAGAAGCAATTAAGTTAGCTAAAGAGACAAGCATCACAAAGTTTGATAGTTCTGTTGAATTAGCTGTAAGACTTAATATCGACACGAAAAAAGCTGATCAACAATTAAGAGGTTCTCTTGTATTGCCTAATGGTAATGGTAAGAAGAAGAAGATCTTAGTTTTAGCGAAGGGTGCTCAAGCAGAAGCAGCTAAAAATGCTGGTGCTGATTATGTTGGTGAACAAGAAATGATCGATAAGATAGCAAATGAAAATTGGTTTGATTTCGATTGTTTAATTGCTACACCAGAGATGATGCCTGCCTTAGGAAAAATTGGTAAAGTATTAGGACCTAAAGGTCTTATGCCAAATCCTAAAACAGGAACAGTAACACCAACACCTGAACGTGCTGTAGAAGACGTTAAAAAAGGTATGATTGAATACCGTGCAGATTCATTTGGAAATATTCATTGTTCTGTTGGTAAAGTATCTTTTGATGATAAAGCTTTATTAGAAAATATTCAATATGTTCTTGCTACTTTAACAAAGGTTAAACCTGCTACTGTTAAGGGTAAGTATATGAAAAATATTTCTATTTCGACAACTATGGGACCTGGTATCCATGTTGATCAAGAAACAGTTGACATGTAATAAATGCATGTGATATATTAATTGAGATAAAAAACGAGTACCGAAGACAGTAGGGGATTTAAAAATCTTAATTATCCTACCGAGGGAGAGTTATAACTTGTAAAAGTGATAAACTTTCCTTATGTGGAAAGTTTTTTATATAAAATAAGGAGGACATATATGGCAAGCGAGAAGATTCTTAATGCAAAAAAAGAAGTCGTAGCAGAAATTACAGATAAGGTAAAGAATTCTGAAAGTGTTATTCTTTTCCAATATGCTGAAAGTTCCGTTGCGGACATGCAAGAATTGCGTAGAGACTTGAAAAAAGTCGATAGTGAAGTAAAAATCCATAAGAATACTCTTGTAAAAAGAGCCTTAGATGACTTGAATATTGATTTAACTGAGTATCTAGAAGGACCAAATGCCATTGTTTTTGGTAAAACTCTACTTGAACCTATTAAGGCGATTGATGAGTTTGCTAAAAAACACGATAATATTAAGCTTGTAGCTGGTATTATTAATGGTGAAGTTGTCTCATTAGATACAATTAAAGAATATGCATCAATTCCATCTATGGACGGATTACTTACTATGTTTGCTCGTGGCTTGATAGAGCACGTAACAAATCTATCTATTGCACTTAATTTATATGCCGAAAAATTAGGTGAAGAAAACTAAGGAGGAATAGAAAATGGCAAAATTATCTACAAATGAAATTATTGAAGCAATTGGAGAAATGACTATTTTAGAAGTTAAAGATCTAGTTGACGCAATGAAGGAAAAATTTGATGTTGATCCTAGTGCTGTTGCAGTTGCTGCTGCACCTGCTGCTGGAGCTACTGATGAAGGATCTAGTACAAAGACTGTTGTTCTTAAGGATGCTGGAGCATCTAAGATTGCAGTTATCAAAGTTGTTCGTGAAATTACTGGTTTAGGATTAGTTGAAGCAAAAGCTTTAGCTGATAATGGTGGTAATATCAAAGAAAACGTTTCTGCTGATGAAGCTAATGAATTAAAAGCTAAATTAGAAGAAGCTGGCGCTACTGTAGAATTAGCGTAATTCCAAAGACTCACATTTGTGAGTTTTTTTGGTGCGACACGCATGTGTTAAAACTAGGGCATGAAAGTTGCCTGTGGGC
>CAZWKF010000147.1:0-3147 GCA_964634785.1 uncultured Muribaculaceae bacterium | reverse complement strand
AGACGTGACTCGTCGTCATTTACTATGTTACCTCCCTCATTTTTAGCACATTTGTGGGTAACTACACTTTCATTAATTAAATACGACTTGTATTTACGAGAGATTCTTCTGCTATATTCCCAATCGTCTCCCCAAATAAAGAACTCTTCCATAGGCAACCCCATTTCTTCAATGGTTTCCCTTTTTAAAATCATAGAGACAAATGAAGATAATATAACTGGCACAACTGAACTTTCATAATCATCATTGGTTTTAAATATACTTTTTCTTTGCAAGTTCATTTTGCAAAGATTCCCATCTTTCCATAATACTTTACTCCCTAGAAAGCCAAAATTATCATTTAATTTCGAAGCATTTTCCATTAGTTTTTCTAAAGAATTTTCATGTACAATTGTATCGTCATCTAAAATCCATACATAATCACATTTAAGATCAAATGCTTTTTTTATTCCTAAATTAAAACCTCCAGATGCTCCAAGATTTTTTTCTGATCTTATGTAGTATACCTTATTATTATCTACTAAATCATCTACATATTCTTTTGTTCCATCAGTACAAGCATTGTCAACTACAACTATTTTTAAATTAGAATACTTTTGATTTATTAGAGCATACAGTCCTTCTTTTAAAAGTTCTTTCCTGTTAAATGTGGCAATAACAGCTACGACAAGTTTGTTTTTTACCATTTAATGTCAACTCCTATTCTATTAATCATAAATTTATACATTTTCAAAAATAATTTAAACATATGAAAATCATAAAATTTCTTAACAATATATAGTTTTTTATTTGATCCGGCATTCTTTCTTATATATTTAAGTTTTATATATTGATTCTTCTTCCACATTGGAAAAAACTCATTTAGAAAATGTGTATTATTTTTTAGTGCATCAGTAAAATCTAAATTTTTATCTTCTGATAGGCGATACATAAAAGAAATACCTAGATGTAAAAAAGCATTGGCATCTACATACTCTAACATCGACGGATTTTCTTTTTCATAAATTGATCGAACTTCTTTCATAGTTTCATAAACTCCAGGAATTAATTCTTTTTTTACCGTATTAATAATAGAGTCTTTTCTTACCATATAGTAAACCAAGGAATCATCTATAAAAGTCATTTTGTTAGCCTTTATATATATTAATTGTAAGAACATCATATCATCTAACACTTTAGGCACATTATCTAAATCTTTCATACTTTTCAATAGTTCGGCCCTATAAATCTTATTCCATGGTGAAGTATTAACTTCTAATAGCAGCCCTGGGTTCTCCTGAATGTTAAAATTTTTATGCTTAAACTTGCACATTTCTCTTGAATATAGTTTTCCTGTTTCCAAATCAATTCTATCAAATCCACACACAGAAATATCTGCTTTTTCTTTTTTTACTGCATTATAAAGTTTTTCTGCATAATCTAACGCCACATAATCATCAGAGTCAACAAAGCCTATGTATTCACCTCTAGCTTTTTTTATTCCATCTTTTCTTCCACGCCATACTCCTTCATTTTTCTTGTCGATAATAACTAATTTGTCCCCATATTTTTTTTGATATTCCTTTAATATTTGTAAACAATTATCAGGAGATCCATCATTTATACAAATGGCTTCTACTCCATCCAATGTTTGATTCATTAAAGAGTCTAAACATCTTGGCAAATATTCTTCAACTTTATAACAAGGAACTATTATACTTAATTTATATTTATTTTCTTCTTTCTTCATACTATTTCTCACCAAATTCTTTTTTTACTAATTCTAATGCTGACGCAATTGTCTTATCCATATCATAATACTTATAATGTCCCAGCCTTCCGCCAAATATAATATTCTTCTCATTTTGAGCAAGAGATGCATATTTATGATATAAGTCAGTATTTTTGTTATTATTAATAGGATAATAAGCTTCATCTCCTCGCTTCCAGTCTTTCGGATATTCTTTTGTTATTACTGTCCCTCCTGAATCTAGTAACTCAAAATGCTTATGTTCAATTATCCTGGTATAGTCTACATCCTTTGATGTGAAACTCATGCAAGCGGTTCCTTGATAATTTTCAATCTCCGGCAACTCAATATGTTCGAAACTTAATGACCTATATTCTAACTCTCCATATTTATAATCATAGTATTCATCAATCATCCCTGTATAGATTATTTTTTTAGCGATATGTTCATACTTTTCTTTATTATCAAGATAATTAACTCCCAATTCTACATCACAATTAGCTAACATCTTCTCAAAAATTTGATTATAACCGCCAATTGGGATACCTTGATATCTATCGTAATAATAATTATTATTAAATGTATATCTTACAGGCAATCTTTTAATAATAAATGATGGTAATTCACTACATTTTCGATTCCATTGTTTTTCAGTATATTCTTTAATTAATTTATTATATACATCAACTCCAACTAAAGATATTGCTTGTTCTTCGTAATTTTTTGGTTCATTTATTCCTCTCTCATTCTTCTGCTTTTCTATTATTTTTTTTGCTTCTTCTGGTGTATTTACTCCCCACAGTTTATTAAATGTATTCATATTAAACGGCAGATTGTAAAGTTCTCCCTTATAATTAGCAATAAGATTTAATATAAAGTTATTGAAATTAGCAAACTCATTAATATAATCCCATATTTCTTTTATTGAAGTATGAAAAATATGTGCTCCATATTTATGTACATTTATTCCCAACTTATTTTCACAATAAACATTTCCTCCGATATGGTTTCTTTTGTCAATAACTAGAACTTTTTTATTTCTTTTTGACGCTTCATAAGCAAATGTACTTCCATATAACCCTGCCCCTACAATTAAATAATCATATTGTTTCATTTTTTACCACCTACTTTTCGCAATTGTCTGACATATTCTTTTATTTTTTCTTCTTGATAAGGATAAGGATTATAACCAAGTGCACGATTATCTTTTGAAATATCTAAAACATTATATTCAACATCAAATTCTCTTTTTGAAAGATACTCAATATCTGGTTCTATACCTAACTCTTCACTAATAATCTCTATTATATCGTTTAAACTCAAACCGCTTCCACTACCAATATTGTATATCTGCGGATTATTAGCAGAATCAAATTCGTACGTTAATGCTAAATAACAAGCATGGGCTACATCTTCAA
>CAZWKF010000146.1:0-3279 GCA_964634785.1 uncultured Muribaculaceae bacterium | reverse complement strand
TACATTATTGAAATGGAGTGTAGAAACTTCATTCTTCTTATTTACAATATCTAAGTATAAATTTTGCATTACTTTCTTAAGATTGTTTTTCTTAACAAAGCGATTATATTCTATCAAGTCTAACTGAAAACTACTAATATCTAATGATTCTATAAACACTTTTGTTTCTTTATTATCCTTATAGTAGAATCTTATATTTTCTATGTCATCCTGATTAATTAAAGTATCATTGTGACTATTATACAAATTACCCAATTGAATAAATGATCTTTGCTTAGACGTTACAAACATACCTTGAGATAAATAGTAATCATCATTAGAAGCATATGTTCTATAAACTTTTAAAGAATTATAATTATATATGAAATAGATGATTCCAAATATTGCCAAAATAAAAGCAATTAAAGTCCAAAATCTAATTTTTGTTTTCTTCCGTTTCTTACGTTCAGACATTAAAATTTTCAAAGCTACCGAATTAATTTTGTCACGGTTTGTATCGTTTATCACTTCTCCAGCCAATATTTCATTAACAGATAAATTATATAGCTGTGATAATCCAAGCATTGTCGGGTAATCTGGTAAGTTAACAGCACGTTCCCATTTACTAACTGCTTCTCTAGATACAAAAAGTAAATCTCCTACATTTTGTTGCGTTAAACCTCTTTCTTTTCTCTGCATTTTCAAAAAGTTTGCAACTTTTTGTTGATCCATTTTCACACCTCCTTTATTTCCTACAAACTTATTGTAACAAATTCTTATAGGAATTGAAAACAAATAGTTCAATTTTGTCATAAAAAAGCTTCAGTTATGAAGTGAAGCTTCTATTTACTTTTTATATAGTACACTTTCTTTTAACTTTTCATGAAATTCTTCATTCGGAATATTTAAATTTGTAAGACTTTCAAGAACCGAGAAAAATGGATACTGTTTTGCTAATTCTTGCATCTCATGAGCTGCATCGACAATACCTCTTTTTCTAAGTTCTCGCCAGTATGCTGTAATTCCATAAGAATTTATAATATACATCTGCTCCGTTTTTAATTGAAATTGGAAATTATATCCATCCTCAGTCATAATAGAAGTATGTAATCCTTGGTACATATTCGCCTTAGGATTGGCAATGTAGTCTTTACTTTTTCCACAGGTAATAGGATATACACTTTTAATATAGTCATTAAATGCATAACAATAGCTTTCTTTTGCCATTAAAACTTTTATCGCATATAAATCGTGAATGGCTTTTATATCTCCATCATGAGCCTTATATTTTCTATATAATTCATAAGGTGTTTTTATTTTTGTCTTAATTGTATATGGAATTCCCCTTCTATTTAACTCCTTTGCAGTCATAACAACAATCTCTTCTTTTTTGGATAAATATTCTTTTTTAACTTCTTCTATAAGTGCTTCCATCATGGCATATTCTTTTGGTTGTTTATAGAAAAAACAATAATCTTCTAATTCTAACATGATTGTATAGGCACCTATCATTTTAGCAAAAGGAATATGAATTTCTCTTGTCTCATCAGAATGTTCGATTTGCTTCTCAGGTGGTTGAAATTGTTCAGTTCGCATATTATGTAAACGATCTGCAAGACGAATAATCATCACACGAATGTCACGAATAATACTGACCATTAGTTTATAAAGATTAGCATCATCTGTTTTCTTTTCATCATTATCGAAGACAATTTTTTTGATTTTGGTAACACCATCTACAAGCTCCGCTACACTTGAATTAAATTCCATTGTCAGTTCCTCTTTTGTGATATTTCCATCTTCCATTACATCATGTAAAATACCTGCACATATAGTGTCAGCATCTGCTTTCATCGTCGCCAAAATGTAACCTACCCAAAGAGGATGAATAATGTAGTCTTCCCCACTTTTGCGTTTTACTCCCTTATGAATTTCACTTGCATATTCATAAGCTTTAATGATTCGGTTTTTCTCATACGGTGCATATTCTTTGATGCAATCTAACAATACTTCAATTCCCATACACATACCATCCTTTTAATTATTTTTTAATATACACCCTCAAATTTTTCTTGTCAACAAATACCTAAATTTGCATTTTTCTTTTCTATATGATACAATCGAATCATTTAAAAAAGGGGATTTTGTATGAAAAAATTAAAATTAATAGGATTATTTTTTATAAGTTTACTTCTTTTTGTACCTAATGTTAAAGCAGAAGAGACAAGTTATCGTCTTTCTATGGAAATTGATAAAACAGAAGTACAAATAAACGACACATTAAAAGTGAAAGTAAACATGAACGATTTAAAATCATCAAGTGGTATTACCCAATATAAGATAAAACTTGCCTATGATGAATCAGCACTTGAACTTTTAACGGTTGAAGATTCAGATAATTGGGAAGCACCAATGATTGAAAATGACTATTTAATTGGTACGACAAAAAATAACAGACCAATTAAAGTAGATGGAAGAATCACTGTTTACAATTTCAAAGTAAAGAATAAAATAGGAACTTCTCTAATTCGCATAGGTTACTTTTCGGTACTTGAAGGAACAAAAGAAATCAAATCTACTCAGTCTTTACTTCAAAGAATTAACATTCAGACAACGACTACAATGACCACTTCATCGACAACAACGAAAAAGACTACGCATAAAACAACGACTACAAAGAGAGAAACAACAACAAAAAAAGCAACAACGACTTCTACTTCGACTACAACTTCGACAACTACACAAGAAAGTACAACAGTTTCTACAACAGAAAAAGAGATGACAAGTGGGACAACTACTGAAAACAAATCAGCTATTGCATCAGGGGAAAAGAAAAGATCTATTTTCTGGAGTATTATCTCTATTCTCTTGTTTATTACATTAGCTATTTACTTTATTTATGAAAGAAATGAAAAATAAAAAAGTCACATTCAAAATTGAATGTGATTTTTTTATTTTAAACTGTTTAATAATTCTTCCTCTTTTGCTAATGTATCTCTTTCTTTTTGAACTAATGCTTCTGGTGCTTTCGCTACATAAGATTCATTGGCAAGAAGTTTTTTTCTTCGTTCAATGGATGCTTCTAAATCTTTAATTTGTTTTTCTTTGGCAAGTCTTTCTTCTTCTGTTACTTGCTTTTCAAAGTAAATTGTAGCCTCATATCCATTCGCTAAGACATGATAGAATTGAATATCTAAAGGTTCTTTAAGGACAGAATCTTGTAATTTTAACATTTTAATGATAATTTCATCTTCTGTATTGATGATAACTTTGGCCTCTTTAGAAATGTTATTTTCATTT
>CAZWKF010000145.1:0-3298 GCA_964634785.1 uncultured Muribaculaceae bacterium | reverse complement strand
CGTACGCTCAGTGGTGTGAGAGGACGGCAGTTAGTCACTGCCTTCTACTCGATTGGAAACCTTTACATTCCTAGAAGAAAATGTTAGGATATGGCGAAAAGGGAAGCGAAAGTATGAAAATAGAACTAAAGGAAGGAAAAGCAGTAGTAGTTTTTGAAAAGCCCGGTGAAATATGTGCTCTAAAAAGAGAGAATGATGAACAATCTATAAATGTTTATAATAAAGAAGACGGTTTAACAATGCAGATGAATACTACAGAAGAACTATCTGAATTAACTTCTATACAAAACAATGGTATTAAAAAATATAAAGCCTTTCCTAAAGAAGAAATAGTTGGCATTATTGAAGCATGGCTTTGCTTATTTAAAGAGATATTTGAAAGTTATTACACTTTATCAGAAGAAGTATATGACGATGAAAAAATTGTCATCGATTTTACTACTTCTTTAGAGTATGATGAGAAAATAACGATAATAATGTCTTTAGGAGATCAAGAAAAAGAGTATCGTACTCAACTTAGAGTTCCCGATTGCAATATAGGAGTCTACTTATTACTTAGAATTTTTACATTTTTGCAGGATCACTTTGTCGATGATTTTCTAATAAGCGGTGATGACTATAAAGTAGTTGAAGATGATTCTACAAGAGTTGTTTTAAATATTCAGGATAATTATTATGGACTTAAACAATTAATTTCTATTTATCATATGAGTCGTTTAACAAATCTATTTGAAGAAGAGAATAGGCGTCATGAGATTCTTGCAAGCTTACAAAATATGATAAGAGACTTATTGATTGGGATCCCTTTTAGTGAAGATATCGAAAATACTATAAATCAATATGAAATATTAGAGGAAGACCTAAAACAACTTCATTTAAAATCCTTTACATAAAACAAATGAAATGTTACTATATAAAGCACAAAGCACGAGAAAAGGATGATGAGCGATGAAAATAGAAGTTGTCGATGGAAAAGCATTAATTACTTTAGAAAATGATCAGGAAAGTTGTATTATCTATAACGAAAATTTAGAAAATGAAGCATTCCAAATACAAAAAGACAAAGAACAAATTAATTTAATCAGAAAAGAGCCTCTCTCTACAAAGAGTGAAGAACAAATGGAAGTGGATGGAAAACAGATATATTCTCAAGACAAAACCCTTGGAAAATGTGATGAATTTTTAAAAGCGATCGATGTTATTATTAATCATTGCATCAACTTAAATCGGAGAAGTACAGTCAATGTTTATCCCACAGATGCCAATCGTATTTTCCATATTGAAATTCTCTCAAATAACAATATTTTGATTCGTTTTAGGGAAATACGACCTGAAATTGAACTCTATCTTTATGCCTCTATGTATTTGAAGTATGGCGGAAAAGTAAAGGAAAATATTATAGAAACGGAGAGAGAAAAAGTGATATTTGAACTTGCTCGTTTAAAAGCAAAAGGGAAAGATACTGAACCATATATGGATTTCCTTAGACAGTCTGTTGTTAACCAACCATTAAGTAAACTGTTCTTAGAAGATATAGAAGAAGTCATTCATTTAGCTAAAAATATAGAAACTGAAAAAGAGAATGGAGAAGTAAAACAATACATATTATCGTAAGATTAGAAAAACAAATCTTTTCTTTATTTACAAGATGTTCAAGCCTTGTTAAAATAGGAGTATCATAGGAAGTGATATCGTGAAAAAGATGATGATGGCTTGGCTCTTTTTAATTGTAATGTTAGTAGGAGGACTCCTATTTGTAGGCTATAGTTTTAAAAATTCCATTCGTGATTACGAAATACTAGAAGTGGACATAAAAGAATCGACAAATGCCTACATCAAAATGAAAGAAATAGATCTTGCAAATGGCGAAAGCATGCGAATTTCAACGAATGAACTGCTTGAAAGCACCTTACTAAAGTCAACAAAAGTAGGAGACGACACTTGTAAAGGCTATGCATTGGTATATAAAAACAACAAAAAAATCGAGATAGAAGCGAAGATAAAATGTTCCGAATACGCCTCTTTGGAATATAGTGAAGAGTAAATACATAGAATATGATAGCAAATAGATGTAAAAATGTGTTTTATATATTGACTTTTAGTCAAATGATTGGTATATTATAAACGCGTTTGAAATTAGGTTCTGCTTAGGTGGAACCTAGTTTTAAGGGGAAATTGATACACCGGGAAGTGTGTATATAGAAAGGAAATGTTATGACGACTATAAACCAATTAGTAAGAAAGAAATGAGCTCAAAAAGTTCGTAAGGGAAAAAGTCCAGTATTAAATGTTGGATTTAACTCAATGGAAAGAAAAGCTACTAAGACTGACCATCCACAAATGCGTGGTGTTTGTACTCGTGTTGGAACAAAAACACCTAAGAAACCAAACTCAGCTTTGCGTAAATATGCTCGTGTACGTCTATCAAATGGTCGTGAAGTCGATACATATATTCCGGGAGAAGGACACAACTTGCAAGAGCATAGTGTTGTACTTATCCGTGGAGGACGTGTTAAAGACTTAATCGGTGTTCGTTATCATGTAATTCGTGGTGCATTAGATACACAAGGTGTTAATGAACGTAAAAAAGGTAGAAGTAAATATGGTACGAAGAAACCTAAAAAATAAAAATATATAAGGAGGAAAGAAAATTATGCGTAAAAGACGTGCTGAAAAGCGTGACGTATTACCAGATCCTATATATAAATCAAAAGTTGTTACGAAGTTAATTAACACCATTATGAAAGATGGAAAAAAGGGAACAGCAGAAAAGATTTTATATGGGGCCTTTGAGATTGTTCGTGAGAAGACGAATGAAAATCCAATGGACGTATATAATCGTGCGCTTGAAAATATTAAACCAGTGCTAGAAGTTAAGTCTCGTCGTGTAGGTGGAGCAAATTATCAAGTTCCAATCGAAGTAAGCGAAGAGAGAAGTCAAGCACTAGCATTACGCTGGTTAGTGAACTATGCTAGAAACGGTCATGGAAGAACAATGGCTGAAAAACTAGCAAATGAAATAATAGATGCTGCAAATGGAACTGGTGGAGCTGTCAAAAAACGTGAGGATACTCATAGAATGGCAGAAGCTAATAAGGCATTTGCACATTATAGATGGTAGGTGTTGGAATGGCTAGAGATGTTACAATTGATAAAATTAGAAATATTGGTATCATGGCACATATTGATGCTGGTAAAACGACAACTACTGAAAGAATCTTGTTTTTAACAGGAATAACTCATAAAATTGGTGAAACACATGATGGTGCTTCACAAATGGACTGGATGGCTCAAGAAC
>CAZWKF010000144.1:0-3314 GCA_964634785.1 uncultured Muribaculaceae bacterium | reverse complement strand
AAATGCTCTAAAAAAATCAATGACTTGGAAAATGTATCAATGAAGATAAAGGAAGGAACTTTGACGGATGTAAGCGCTACTGTTGTTATTACGGATACGAGTAATCGTGATAATGTCTATGGAAGTGCCTATGTAATAGAAGAGAAAATAAGTGGTCTATGGAAAGAGAGAAAAACTCTTATTGATCATGTTGCTTGGACAGCAGTGGGTTATTCTGTTGATGAAAATCATACTTTAGAATTTAATATAAATTGGAAAACCCTCTATGGAAAATTACCTAAGGGAAAATATCGAATTGTAAAAGATACGTCTTATAGTGGAGAAGGAACTGAACATTATTTGACAGCTGAATTTGAAATAGAATAGGAAGTAGAAAAAATGGAACTCATTCAAGTAGGAGAAAAAACATATTACATTAAAAATGCTACGAATATTGGCGTCTATAAACAAGATGAATCATCTGTTTATCTTATTGATTCGGGAAATGACAAAGAGGCAGGAAAGAAAATCATCAAGCTTATGGAGGAACAAGGCTTTAAAATTAAAGGCATCATATCTACGCATTCTAATGCTGACCATATAGGTGGAAATAAAGTCATTCAAGAGAGAACGGGATGTACCATATATGCGCATCGAATTGAAAAATGCTTTACGGAATATCCTATTTTAGAACCCTCTTATCTTTATGGCGGATATCCTTTTCATGAACTACAAAATAAATTTTTACTTGCCAAAGAATCAACTGTTACCTCAGTTGAAGGAAATCTTCCTGAAGGATTAGAATATTTTTCTTTAAAGGGACACTTTTTTGACATGATTGGCATTAAAACAAGTGATGATGTTTACTTTTTAGCAGATGCCCTTGCCAGTGAAGAGACCATTCATAAATATCATATTTTCTATCTTTATGATGTTGTAGAGTATAATCGTACATTAGATTTTTTAGATACTTTAAAGGGAAAACTTTATATTCCTTCCCATTCGCCTGCAGTCGAAAGTGTTCATGACTTAATAGAGATTAATCGCAAAAAGATCATGGAAATTTCAAATAAATTAGAGAAAATTTGCGAAGAAGAAAAGTGTTTTGAAGATATTTTAAAAGATATCTTTGATGCCTATCAATTGGTTATGAATGTTAATCAGTATGTACTGGTTGGAAGTACGATAAAATCTTACTTGTCTTACTTATATGAAGAAAAACGCATCACATATCGCTTCCAGGATAATCGAATGCTTTGGAAACGAGTTTAATATCATTTGGAGGTGAAAGAAATGAGAATTATAAAGAAGTGAGGGCATAAACTTTGATTATGCCAAAAAAGAAAGAGGCATAAGATGTTAGAAATAAAAAATGTGTCCATCCAAGTGGAGGGACGATATTTAATAAAGGATTTATCCTTTACTTTAAAAAAGGGCGATAAGCTTGCGATTATTGGGGAAGAAGGAAATGGGAAATCCACCTTGTTAAAATGCTTATTGGGAAAATGCCCTTACGCTTCTTTAACGGGAGTTGTTAAAACCAATCATTCAATCGGCTATTTAAAGCAGTCGATGAGTGAAGAAGAATTAGAACAAAAAGGATTTGATTTTCTGTTTATAAATATGGAAGATTATTACAATAAGGTGAGTGATTTTTATCGCTATTTAGAAGAACTGAAATTAGAAGATACTTTTTTAGAACAGACCATCAACACTTTATCAGGTGGTGAAAAAGTGAAGATGTGCTTATTAAAACTTCTATTGAATCAATATGATATTTTGTTTTTAGATGAACCAACTAACGATTTAGACATTGAAACGTTAGAGTGGCTGGAGGATTTCATCAATAAAACAGATAAACCTATTATTTATGTATCGCATGATGAAACGCTTTTAGCACATACAGCAAATATGATTCTTCATATAGAACAGATAAAAAAGAAGACGGAATGCAAACATACGGTTATGAGAATAGATTATGAAACTTATGTAAATAGACGTCTTCGATCTATTGAACATCAAAATCAAATAGCAAAATCCGAAAAACGAGCATTCCAAAAACAGGAGGAGAGATTAAAGAGAGTAACACAAAAGGTAGAACATCAGCAAGAACATATTTCTAGAAGTGATCCTCATGGTGCCCGGCTTTTAAAAAAGAAAATGCATGCTTTGAAAGCACAAGAAAAAAAGTTGGAAAATATGGAATTAACAGAAACCCCTGATGTCGAGGAGAGTATTTATTTCTTTTTTGAAGAGACCTTTGTTCCTAAAAATAAAGTGATTCTTCAATTGAGACTTCCAAAGTTAATGGTTGGAGATTCCATTTTGGCAGAAGAACTAAAACTTGATATTATTGGAAATACACACTTATGTATCATTGGAAAAAATGGGATAGGGAAGACGACTTTAATAAAGAAGATTTATGAAAGCTTGAAAACGAGAAATGATATTAAGGTCGGATATATGCCACAAAGATATGAAGAATTTTTAGATGAGGAAGAATTCGTTTTAGATTTTCTTGCTTCTAAAAATCAGGATGCTATAACTAAAGCGAGAAAGTATCTTGGCAATCTGCATTTTACAAGAGATGAAATGGAAGATAAAATAGGCAATTTGAGCAATGGAACTAAGGCAAAGCTTCTTTTGATAAAATTAGTTTTAGATAAGTGCAATGTCTTAATTCTTGATGAACCTACAAGAAATGTGAGTCCCTTATCAAATCCTGTTATTAGAAATGTACTGAGAGAATTTAAGGGAACGATTATCAGTATTTCTCATGATCGTAAATATATTGAAGAGGTAATAGATGAAGTCTATTTACTAAATAGAGATGGTTTAACTAAAATTAGATAATAAACTAAATAAGAGTTCTTAGTATCTTTAAACGAAATAATTCTAGGTATTGTAAGTTTTATTTGCTTTTTTAATATCTCAACGGATATGAACATGATATTACTCTTAATATATATAGAATTGAAGAATTAAATAGGTTCTTTATAAAATACTTTTTTGTAAGAAATGATGTAAAAAGTCTGCTATAACAAGAAAAAAATGCTTACATGAAAAAATAAAACATGATAAAATGTGTAAGTCGGACCCAGCTTTGAAGCGTAGAAACAGAAGACTTGTTTCTACGTTTTTTATTGTCCTAGGTGAGGTCTAAGACAAATAGAAGGAGGAAAAGGTTGAAAAAACATAATTAAATTAAGACACGTAAAAGGAGTTCAAAAACAGCATTTTTTTGAACCAAAAGTCAATGAAGACTATAAAATAAAGTTGATCTTTGAAATAGTAAACTGTTATTAGGTATTCTGCAAAGTAATGTTGTAACCTAA
>CAZWKF010000143.1:0-3318 GCA_964634785.1 uncultured Muribaculaceae bacterium | reverse complement strand
TGGATTTGTTGGACATTTTGAATTTACAAGTGATTATCCAAGTGCGACAAGTTCAGATTATGCCATCCTCATCATGAAAGAGAGAAAAGTCGTTTCTGAAATAAAAAATGGTATTACCTATGATAATAGTAAAAATATCTATACTGTTGATTTTGAATCACAAGCAATAGAACAGGGAGAATATGAAGTAGTAATTGCTTTATATACATGTCCTTATGACAAAATACATGCCAAAGTAGAGCCTTACATAAAAGCTCAAAAGGTATCTATTCTTCTAAATGGTGCAGTTCAAAATAGTACTGTTACCCTTTATCAAGGTCAAACAAGAAACATTAGTTATCAAGTAGAACCAAAGAATGCGACAAATCAAAACTTTGCTTTTACGATTGATGCTTCAGATATTGCCAGAATAAGAAACAATACATTGGAAATTATGGGAATAGGAGAAGCAACCATCCGTGTATTCAATGGAGAAGTTGAAAATCAAATTCACCTTAAATCTCTAGCCCGTTTAACTTCTGATATTTATGAGATCAATCACAATGACAAGACCATTTTTGTGAATAAGATGACAACAACTAAATTACTCGCATCGACTTTCTTAAAACATGTATTTGGCCTTCAAAATGGATATCAAATTCTCAATAGTAAGGGAGCAAATATTACTTCTACAGTAGGTACGATAGGTACAAATATGAGTATAAAAAATGGAAGCGATACATATAAGATAATAGTGATTGGTGATATCAATGGAGATGGAAATATCACGGGAACAGATGTAGGGGCTCTTTATCAATATACGATAGGCAGAAGACGATTAGATGCTTATCAGATGAAAGCTGGGCGTATAAGAAAAGTACAAAATATTACAGGAACAGATGTCGCAGCTCTTTATCAATTCTCGATTGGTACGAGACATCAAATATAAGAGGAAAGAATGAAAAAGTTAGGTTTATTTCTATTCTTTCTTCTTTTTCCAAGTTCTGTATTAGCCGAAAGTGTTTGGCTCGAATGTCCAAAAGATGGGAAGAAAAATGAAGAATTTACCTGTACAGTAAAGGGCTATTCTTCCTATGAAATCTGTGCTTTAGAATATCAATTTACTCTCCCTCCTTATTTACAAAAGTTGGATTTCCAAATTGATCCCATTTGGCAAGGTGGAGAATATGAGAATAAAGTTGTTCTCTATACAGAAAAGAATAAAGTAGGAGACTTTGATATAGGAGAGATTACACTTAAATCAAGTAAGAAGTTTAATGAAAACGATATGAAGACAACATGGTTGCTTTTTGGTGATAAAGACTTACAAGATCATGTGATTATCGATAAAAGAGATGAAAATGTCAATGATTTAAAAAGTGATAAAAAAAATCCATATTTCTATTTAATTTGTGGTATGATATTAATAATAGGAATATTCATAATTGGGATAATTTTAAAGAAAGTAGGAAAGTGATATGAGAAAGAAAAACTTTATACTCTTGTTTATTTTGATGGGTTTTATATTTCCTATGGGAGTGCATGCAACCTCATTAAATGTAAATGTGAGATGTAGTGATGTTACCATAAACAAGACGACAAAATGTACCGTTACAGGGTCTGCATCAGGTGGTGAAATTATCTCAGTTCGTGGAAATTTTTCAGTAAAGGGAACGAGTGGTACAGCAAACTTTGTCAGTATGAGTAATGGAAGTGGTTGGCAGGGTCAAGTTGTAAATGGAAATTCATTCTCTCTTTATGGGGATGCTCATAGTGGTTCTTTTACTATTGCCACTTTTGAATTAAAAGGAACAAAGGCTGGAAGTGTCACTTTTAATGTAAGTAATATTGTTGCTGGCGATAATGACTTAAATGAGTTTAATGTATCGGGTAGAAGTGCAACTTTTAAAGTAAATGCAGTAACAACAAAAACGACGACAACAAAGAAAACGACAACTACTACTGCAAAGAGAACAACAACGAAGTATACAAATAATACACAGGGAACAAACCCGACAACAACACCAACAACAGAAACAACAACAGTTCCTCCAGCACCTCTTACATTAACAAGCTTAAAAGTAGATGACTTTGCGGTTACCAATGAAGGTGGTATCTACTATGCAACCGTTAATGCAGAGACAGAAAGTGTTATGATTGAAGCAACAGCAGATGCTGGCATTACAATCATTGGAACAGGTAAACGTAACTTAGCGGAGGGAAAAAATGCCGTTGAACTTGTCTTAAGGGATAATACAAATAGGACAACAACCGTACAACTTATCATCACAAGACCTGATGGAACAGGTGTTTATGATACATTATTAACAAGTTTAAAAGTGGTTGATTACAAAATCGATTTTAAACCAGATATTAAAGAATATACGATTACTGTACCTAGTTCTGTAAAAGAACTCTATATTATGGCAGAATCCTACAGTGATGATGTTACGATTACAGGATCGGGATTAAAAGTTTTAAGTAAGGGTGCTAATACGGCTTATATTACCGTTACTTATGGCGATTTAGCAGCAACAGAATATAAGATTCAAATCAAGAGAAGTTATTCCTCTACGATATTTATGGTTCTTATTGGTCTATTAACGGTAGGATTTGGAGGATTTATCTTCTATTCAAAACATAATACGAAGAAAAAAGTAGCCGAAGCTATGGCTTTGAAAAATCGTGAACAAGCAGAAGAAAATCGCGAAGCAAAATTAGCTTCACCACAAATTCAAGTGGGTGGAGAAAGTGTTGTAAGCACAGGTAGAAACATTGTAACACCAACAAAGGTAGTTGATGTGAAACCAGCAGTTGTTCCAACAGCATTCAATCCTATGCCACAAGCAGAACCTGTAAATATGATGGAAAATGCAGCTCCTCAAGTAAAGATTGTAAAAAAACAAGTGGTACCTTCAGGAACACCTGTAAGAACAGTAAAACGTGTCGTAACGCGTAATAATCCAAATGATACAGTCGTCACAAATCTAAAATAAGTAATTTTAAAAAAAAGAAAGTTTGTGTTATAATACATCCTAATTTAAAGAGGGTGTATTTTTATGTTTATAAGTTATGAAGAAACGAATATGGCTTTTACTTTTTTTCGTTCCCTTGAATTTAATGATGAACAAATCATTCATATTCTTAAGCAATGGAAAAGAGTTAAAGGTGATTTAGAGAGTATTGGGCAAAACTTTTTGTATTTGGAAAAGTACTTGCTTGATTTGGGATATACGAAAGAAGAGATTCGCGATTTTGCTTCTTTATATCCAAAGATAATGAAAGTAAAAGATGTTAAAAATTATTGCCAAAAACGAATAGAAGTATTAAATAATATAA
>CAZWKF010000142.1:1573-3333 GCA_964634785.1 uncultured Muribaculaceae bacterium | reverse complement strand
ATCTTAAATAAAAGCTTCCGTCAAAAAAACACTGAAATTCTCTCAGTGCTTAATTTATTCATAATTTGGTACAATGGTTGCTTTAAAACCATAGTATTCACTTCCTGAACTATCTGTTGTAAAAGTGATTTTAACAAAATTCCCTGGTATTGTGATGGTTTCTGTAGTTCTTGATCCTCCATATTTTCCATATTCTTTTTCTGTACTATCATATAGGTAAATCCAATCATACTCATCACTTTCTGTTTCATAATCTAGTATAATCGTTAAAGAAGTTGCTCCTTCAAATGTTTTTTCATAAGTGTCATTTATATCGTCTCCATAGGGATTATGAACAGATTCTATAATAGTAGCTTCCACTACTTCAATATCTGTTATGGTTGCATCCTCATCAGGCATCGTAAATTCATTCCCTTCAATAACTGTACCATTCATTTTAAATCTTTTTACCATATAATTGCCCGATTTAGAAGATAATGATATTTTCATTTTTCCATATGCTTCATTTACACTAGGCGTAATATCTTCATTTCCCTCTATAGTAATCCTGTATTTTTGGAAATCACTTTCCATTCTAACATTGGAATTTTCTGATTTTGTAGCAACCATTTGCTCAACCAATGATATTAACTCTCCTGCGAAAGGTTTAACAATAATTTCACTTCCTTCTTCTGTTGCTGCAGCATTAAACATACCAGTGTAATGTTCACAGTTTATTCCCATTATAGTTATCGTAGTTGTAAGATGAGTGCACCCATTAAACATACCACTCATGTCTTCTACCTTTTCTGTATTGAAATGACTTAAGTCTAACTGAGTTAGACTGTTACATCCAATAAACATTGAATTCATATCATTCACTTGATTAGTATCAAAGTGACTTAAATCGAAATTTGTGAGATTATAACAACTAGCAAACATTTTACTCATATTCCTTACATTACTGGTATCGAAATGACTGACATCTAAGCTTATCAAACTATTACAATTAGAAAACATTTTACTCATATCTATTACTTTAATAGTATTAAAATGGCTGGTATCTAAGCTTTTTAAACTACTGCAATCATAAAACATACCACTCATGTCTTCTACCTTTTCTGTATTGAAATGACTTAAGTCTATGCTTATTAAATCGACACAGCAAGCAAACATACCGGACATCCTCGTTACTTTACTTGTATCTAATGGTGTTAAATCTAACTGAGTTAGTCCACTACAATCTGAAAACATACTAGACATATTTGTTACATTTCTTGTGTCGAAACCATTTAAATTAACACTTGTAATAGTGGAACACCCAGCAAACATTCCACTCATATCTGTTACATTACTTGTATCAAAGTGACTTAAATCCATATTCGTTAAACTACTACAATTTCTAAACATATTGCCCATATCCATTACATTACTTGTATCAAATCCACTAAAATCTATACTTTTTAAACTATCACAACCAGCAAACATAAATTCCATAGTAGTTACTTTACTTGTATCTAATGGTGTTAAATCTAACTGAGTTAGTCCACGACAATAATAAAACATACCACTCATATTCGTTACATTTCTTGTGTCAAAACTACTTAAATCTAAGTTTGTCAGATTACTACAGCTATCAAACATACTACTCATATAGATTACATTACTTGTATCAAATCCACTAAAATCTATACTTTTTAAACTATCACAACCAGCAAACATAAATTCCATAGTAGTTACTTTACTTGTATCTAATGGTGTTAAATCTAACTGAGTTAGTC
>CAZWKF010000142.1:0-1473 GCA_964634785.1 uncultured Muribaculaceae bacterium | reverse complement strand
TATCTAATGGTGTTAAATCTAACTGAGTTAGTCCACTACAATCTGAAAACATACTCTCCATAGTAGTTACTTTACTTGTATCTAATGGTGTTAAATCTAAATTAGTCAAACTACTACAATATGAAAACACACGCTTCATATCCGTTACATTACTTGTATCTAATGGTGTTAAATCTAACTGAGTTAGTCCACTACAATCTGAAAACATACTCTCCATATTCGTTACATTACTTGTGTCAAGATAGCTTAATCCTTCAATTACTGTTAACCCTCTTAAATATTTAAATAATTCAGACGAATTTGGATTGGCGATAACTCCTCCTTCTTGTCCTATATACACTTCTTCCATATTGTTTTCGTTCAATGTGGTCCATGCCATTACACTTTCGTTTTCCCCTTCAGAGACATCCCATACTTTTTGCGCATTTTCTGGTATATCGATATGGTTCAAAAATGTAACTTTTGCTATATTGTGTACTCCATTTTCAAATCGCTGTCCCAAAAATGTAACAGGTACAGTATTCCAATTTCCTCCGCCTAAATATTCTTCTTCATATTCAATTATATTTTGTTTTAATCTCTTTTCTCCTATGGCTAATTCTGTTCTTTCTACAGCACTTCCTTTTATTTCACAAGCAACTTCTACTCTTTGTTCCTCAAGTGGTGCTTTTATTACGGTTAATTTTAATGTTCCACTCCTTGTTGTTCTCCCAGCTAATGGTGTTGTTATATCAAAATTATTTTCAACTCTTAAGTATTCATTTCCTCCTGTACAATTGATTGTAACATTGGCATCATAATTCTTACTTCCATTCGTGACTTCATAGTCTAATGTATAAACTTCATCTACATTTAGTAGCTCAGTTTCAAAAACAAGATGAGTCTTATCTTGAATGAGTGTATTATTATCCGTCCCATTTTCTACTGCCTTACTAAAGTATACATCAAAGTCAGCACTATTTGTTCCTATGCCTACCGCTCCATTTAGATAAAGTGTCGTGGATACAGCTGCAAAGCCAATGGTCATTAAAAGAATAGACAAAAACAATATTTTCTTCTTTCGATTCATGTAAAAATACCTAACTTTCTAGGATAATTTTACTTTTTTTTTTTTTTTTTTTGTCCATATGTTTGGTTTCTTTTATACGAATCTATACACTTTTACTGTAAAGAAAAATAAGAGGCTCTATTAAAAACTTTTAATGATTTTCTTTCTCTTTCGTAAGATAAAAGATTCTATCTAAACTGTATTTTTTAGATCATCTATAAATTCAATAGACTATAATGACTTAGTCATTTATCTCATTTTAGTAAGCTTATTAATACATAAAATTGAACTAGCCTAGATCTACATATAAAAACACTGAAATTCTCTCAGTGCTTAATTAAACTTTACTAATACATGTGCAAAACGATATCCGCTTAAGGCTAACCATCTACCAAGTTTTCCCGGCAAACTTACCCACATAGCCA
>CAZWKF010000141.1:0-3377 GCA_964634785.1 uncultured Muribaculaceae bacterium | reverse complement strand
CAAAGTAGAACATTCCAGCTAGGACACCATCGTCGTAATTGCCTCCTCGACAAAAGAAAGGATATCCAACTTTTATAAAATGAGAAAAATCTGCATGCCAATTATTATGATACCTTCTGCTCCCAGCTCTATCAGCATAGTAATAAAATGGTCCCATCTCTCCTGTTGCATCCCCCAAAATACGATTAATCCATGTTGTATTGGTACTGCTATTTGGATAGACATCTAAGTACTTTCCATATGTAGATAATTCAAGAGTTATAAGCTCACTAGATCCAATTTCACTGTATGAAGCCATATATTCCCAAGCTCCTCCACTCATGTCATAAACTCCTGTTATATTTTCTGTGGTACTTGCTTTATATCCTGTTTCTGTATTATATGGGAGTGTCTTGCTTGCATCAGTTCCATATGTTCCTAGATAGTTACTTTGGTCTGCCTCATCCGTAGATGCATAGCCTGTAATCATATTTGAATTATTATTGATTCTTACTTCTGTATTGATTCCATATTTGGAATGTGAAAGATAAGCCACTGCTCCCTATTCTGTATTCTTCATCATATGACTATCTAATTCTCTTTTATAATTGTAACTTGTCTTGAAGAATGTTGCTACAGTTTCATTTCTCCACGAGCTTACATTTGGTTTTACAATAATTCCATTGTCATTTCCCGTTTCAAACTTTCCTACCCATAATCCAGTTACATCAAAGTTTTGAAATGCTGGATGCGTCATCCATTTTCCTACTTCACATGTTCCTGATTCTCCTGCTATCTTTGGTGATACACATGATGTATCAGAATCTACTGTTTCTTCCGTCGTATATTCCACTTGTATTTCTTTTGCTATACTCGTTGCTGATTTACATGTTCCTGCCTGAACTGTATGGTTTCCCATATCAAAGATTTGATATTTATACTTTGGTATCCAGACAAAATAGGATTCTATATTTTCTTCTGGTATAATATCTCCTACTTCATAGGTAACCCCATCTTTTAAAATAACGGCATTTGCCCATTCTTTATTCTCATAATCATACCATTTTGTATGGGTATCTGCATAAGTCACTTCTCCATTGTCTTCTATAGTAACTGGTATTAACTCATCTTTTAATATGGTGTTTCACTTCTTATTGCATCTCCACCTAATGTTGCTCTTTCCACTGCATTAACAGTAATCGTTATTTCTATTGGAAAGGTAATTTCTTCTGTTACTCCTTTAATTACTTTTAATGTTAATGTGCCTTCTCTTGAAGTTCTTGCTAGTAAGTTAGAGGTATCAAAGTCATTGGTTACTCTTATATATTCGTTTCCATTTGGCACATTTAATGTAACACTTACATCATAATTCTTACTCGCATTCGTCACTTCATACTTAAGTTCATATACTTCGTCTATTTCACTTAAGTTTGCTGTAAATTCTATATGTGTCTTATCTTTTATGAGTTCTTTCTTTTCTACATTGTTCTCATATGCCTTTGAGAAATACACATCAAAGTCATCTACATTACTTGCTACATTCATATTTCCATTGATAAATAAAGTTGTTGATACGGCTGCAAAGCCTATTGTCATTAATAGTAATGTTAGTACTAATATACTCTTTCTTTTTATATTCCCTCTCCTATTGAGATTTTTTCTATTCTTTGTGAGTTAGCACCCAATTCCCCGCTTACTGGTTTCTAAGAAGTCGAGCACTGATGTGTCCACCAGAGATAGGCGAAGCCTCAACCAAACACCAATACCACAAACCACATTTCCAGCCATCATACCAAACACCACCAACGAGAGCAATTCGATTTCCTGTTTCTTGCCAATAATAATCGCTCATATGTGTTGTCTCTTTCCCGCCAACAGAGGTTGGGAAAGAAATTAAAGGATGATTAGAATCATATCCTAGATGTGTTGTAGATCCACTTAATAAAGCATTGGTATAGCCTAGCTTTTGATAATCACCATCAAAAATATCCACTGTATATGTACTAGAATTATAATTGATATAAACCATATTATCCCTAATATTTATTCCATCTACAAATTGCCATACATTTCCAAAGATGTCTTCTATTCCTCTATAGATGACAGAATGTTTTCCATCATTGGTAATACTTCCCGATTTCATTCCTAAAGTATTGCATCCTCCATTTGTTATTGCATAAGAATTACCATTACTTGGATTATTTACATTTCCAAGACCTAATACTTCTTGACTATTGTAATCGGCATATTCTACTAAGTATAATAATTGTAGAATAAAATAATGATAATCAAGTTGCCCAAAATCATTTCCTAGTTTTCTTGCATATGTTCTAAAGTTGGTTATGGTTGTACCAACTAAAGGAGTATATCCACTTCGACTATATACCTTTGTTGCATTCCCTGACATCGTATATCTTCCTACACTGAATGCTTCACTTTTTGTAAATCCCTTTTGTTCTTCTTTGGAGATATAGATGTACTCATTTCCTCCCATTACTGTTCTTTGATAGTAAAACTCTGGTATTCTTGTTAGTACTTGTCCATTACTTCCATCAAATTTGAAATCCTCATCTCCATAGACTGCTGTCTCTGTTTTGGTTACATCATCATAGTTATAGGTGATAATATCACTCCACGGATAAATATTATCGAAGTCATTTTGTACTTCACTTCCATCTTTTGTTGCATTGGCTGTTAATCCTACTGATGATTCAATTCTTTCCCATGTTGTATCAGAAGATGTTACAGATCTCTTTACTCCATATACGCCTCCACTGAAACTACTTCCATTTCCTATACTTGTTCTTTCTAAGGCATTTCCTTTTATTTCACAGGCGATACTGGCACTTACTTCTTCTGTTGTGCTTTTGATGACTTGTACTGTTAAGAGTCCTTCTCTGTTTTCACCACTTTTTAAATCATTTGTGATATCAAAGTCATTACTTACTCTCAAGTATTCATTGCCTCCTGTACAGTTAATACTTATACTGGCATCATAATTCTTACTTCCATTGGTAACCGTATATCTTAAGTTATAAGTTTCGTCCACATTGGATAATTCTCCATTGAATTCAATATGAGTTTTATCTTTGATTAAAGTATTATTCTCTTTCCCGTTTTCAATTGTCTTAGAGAAATACACATCAAAGTCTTGTACATTAGCTACTACTTTGACTTGTCCATTCAAATATAAAGTTGTTGATATGGCTGCAAATCCTACTGCCATTAATAGAACAGCTACATACATGAGTAATCTTCTTCTTTTCATTTATTTCACCTTACTTCATCTTACTTCAAGTTATCGTTTATTTAAAGTCTTTCGACAAACTCTATCTTTATTTTTATTATAAAAGAAAAAAGACTTACCTACAATAAGATAAGTCTCTTTTTACAATTCT
>CAZWKF010000140.1:0-3433 GCA_964634785.1 uncultured Muribaculaceae bacterium | reverse complement strand
CATCCTAAGCCCAAGATAATACTCATAAAAGATGAAAAAAATGGAAGTACTGATAGGAAAAGAACAAAGAGTATACAAACCATAAACTTGAAACGAAAATTCATCATTTCTGTGGCATAGTCAGTCGCCTCTTTATCAAGCCAATCTTCTTTTCCCTGATGTTTCTTTAAAAGAAGATCATTATACATATCTAAGTTCTGTTTAAAATAAGCATAATCTAAGGTAAGATTCTTTTTCATCATACTAATTTTTTTAATTTCTTTTATTTCCATAGGCATTTCTCCTCAAAACGCGCCTATCATAACACAGTGAGTAAAGATTGTCAAAAAAAATTCAAGGAAACATTACTCCTTGAATATAAAAATATAATCTAATATTTTAACTTCATCGCCACGTTTTGCTCCTACTTGTTCTAAAGCCTCTTCGACACCCATTCCCCGAAGTTTCCTTCCAAAGCGTTGCACAGATTCATCTTCATTAAAACGTGTCATATAGAAAAGAGTTTCGATTTCATGTCCTTTTAATACCCAAACATCATTTTCTCTAGTAATAGTAAAAGGGTTTTCTTTTTTATATTTATATAAGACATGACTTTCTTTCATTGTCTCTTCATCATATAAATTTACTTCATCTAGAGAAGAGACCAATTCACCAAGAGATGAAAGTAATTCCTCTAATCCTTGTTTTTCTAAGGCACTGACGGGAAATACTTGTTCCTCTTTATATTTTTCTTGAAAACGTTTTAAATTTTCTTCTGCTCCACTTACATCCATTTTATTAGCTATCACAATATGTGGTTTCTTTAGTAACTTTTCATCATATTTAAGAAGTTCTTCTTTGATCTTTTCATAATCGTCAATGGGATCTCGCCCTTCTGTCCCGGCCATGTCTAAAACATGAGCAATCACTTTTGTACGCATGGCATGACGCAAGAATAAATGTCCCAAGCCAATGCCCTCACTGGCTCCTTCGATAAGACCAGGTAAATCGGCAATCACATAGCTAAAATCACCTTGCTTGATAACGCCTAAATTGGGACTCAATGTCGTAAAGTGATAGGCTCCTATTTTAGGTTTACAATTACTTATCATAGAAAGGAGAGTCGATTTTCCTACACTCGGCATACCCACTAGACCGACATCAGCTAATACTTTTAATTCACACTTAACAAGTCGCATCTCTCCCGGTTCTCCTAATTCACTCATCTTTGGAGCTGGATTTTCGTGTGTTGCAAAGGCACGGTTTCCTCTTCCCCCGCGTCCACCTCTTGCAACAATGAAAGATTCGCCAATTTTTGTCAAATCAGCTAAAACGTCGCCCGTTTCTACATCTGTGATTGTTGTTCCTAAAGGGATTTTGATTGTAATATCTTCAGCATTGGCACCGTTTTGATTAGATCCTTTGCCATTTATTCCTTTCGTTCCTTTAATATGCTTCATCATTTTTAAATCTATAAGCGTTTTAAGGCCTGCTTCGGTTTCAAAGATAATGCTACTTCCCTTTCCCCCATTTCCTCCATTTGGTCCACCCATTTCAATAAATTTTTCACGACGAAAGGAGGTACATCCATCTCCACCTTTTCCCGCTTCTACTGCAATGGTTACTTCATCGACAAACATACAACTTCCTCCTTTAAATTAGTTCAATTATTGTACAACCAATATTAAAATTATACAAGTAATACCTCTTCACAAGTTTATTTGCTCTTAAGGATTCGTGTATTTTGTTTTTTAATATTCCCTCGCCTTTTCCATGAACAACCACAATCTTTTTCTTTCCTAGTTTGTATTGTTCTTGAATAAAAGCATTGACATAAGTCATCACCGTATCTTCAAATTCACCATGCACATCTAAGCTAGGGAGAATGGCTAAAAAGGGATCATTGTATTTGCCCATTTTGACCCATTACTTGATTTTGTGAAAAAGATTGTGATGAAGACATCATCTGTTGAGACAATTGTTCTTGTCTTCCATTCATGGGTGTTGGAGAAGCAACAGGTGTTGGCTCACTATTTACAACGGGTGCTGTACCAAAAGCCACATTCATTCCATTATTGACTTCAGGCTTAGGGGATACGACAGTATTTTGTTCTACTATAGAAGACCCATTGACCTGAGGAGAAGACACACCTTGAACTGTTTCTTGAGGATTTGATGTATACCCCGGATTTAGTGGTGTTACTTCAGCTGCCGAGGTTGGAGCCGTGGTGACTTCTTTTTTATAAGCCGTAAGTTTTTCACGTAAACCCGAATTATCCAAGACTTCATCTAAAGTGGGTATGCTTTCCACTTCTCCCAATTTAGAAATAGAAATCGCACCAGCCGTATTGGCAAGTTTAATACCATCATCTAGGCTCATATTGTTTTCCATCGCATAAAGGAATGCCCCTACAAAAATAGAATCAAAGCTTGAGTAGTCCACGGCATTCATCTTCATTTCGGGAAGCATTTTTACTTTCCCATCGACACTATATAAAATCTTATGATTATTTAAAATGATAATATATTGACTACTTCCTGCAATATCGACCATCTTTTGATATAAGTTTACATAGGACTCAGCTGAATCATCCACTTCCATTTTTCCCATTACTTCAGCAAATGCCTGCGTACAAATAACCCATGTACACCTTTTCGACATAGCTATACTATCGCGATCTCCTATTCTTCCATAAAAGAGTGTCTTACAATTCGCATTATTATTAAGAAGTGCATGTGCACCAGCAAAATCAGTACCATCGATAATCGCATAATCGGGAATAAAATCATATTTATATTTTGTAAGTTGAGCCTCTGGATTATTATAAATGATTTTTGAAGAGACACCCGTATTAGCATTTAATATCATATAATTAGCACTCGTTCCCGTTTCAAAGTTTGTCTCCAAAAAATGCGTATTTACTTTGTATTCTTTAAAAGTATCACGTATTTTTTCGGCATATGCGTCATTTCCCACGACGCCTGTAAAATGAGTAGAAGCACCCCATCCTGATAGTAAACAAGCAGCAGTAGCGCCAATATTTCCCAATGATTCATTCTTATTTTTTATGGTGAAGATATCTCCCTCTTGAGGAAATTCTTGTAATGGCATATAAATATTCATTGCCGGTTTTCCAATAACTAATGTTTCCAAAGTAATCATCCCTATTCTGGTACTATTATATAAAAATTAGGAATGAAGTTCAATCAAATTTCCCATATTCTTCTCAATTATACATAAAAATGACAAATTCCATTAGAAAAAGAGTTGCTATTTTTGAAATTCTATATTATAATGAATACGTTGTTTAGATGACGTCCGCGTAGCTCAGCTGGATAGAGCACTCGCCTTCTAAGCGAATGGTCGCGTGTTCGAATCACGCCGTGGACACCATTTTGATTATACAAAGTCCTATATTATGGGACTTTTTATAATTGTTATTAACTGTTTTTT
>CAZWKF010000139.1:0-3435 GCA_964634785.1 uncultured Muribaculaceae bacterium | reverse complement strand
CTTCCTTTATCTTCATTGATACATTTTCCAAGTCATTGATTTTTTTAGAGCATTTTCCATCTAATGTCTCTTTATGTCGAGCAATTAAAATATCCGTAATTCCATCTAAACTATGGCAAGTCACCACATAGAAATCTTCATTTCCAAACACCTGATTTCCAATATCTGAATGATTGTATCTATAGACTTTAGAACCGCCATCTTTTAATACGGCTACTTCTTCTAAGAAATTGGTAAATTCATCCAAAGTGATCTCCCCATTAAATAAAGCATCACCAATGGTCGTATTTTTATAGGGAACATTTACTGACATATTGAGAAATCTTCCATCATCTAAAGTATAGCCTACAAAAAAGTTTTCCTTTATCTCTTTTTTTGTTTCTTCTTTTTTCACACACCCACATAAGGGCAAGAGTAAAAGAAGACTTATCATCATTATTTTTTTCATCTTTCTCTCCTTTTTTTAATTGTATCATAAAAAAACAAATCTTGGGTTAGATTTGCTTTTCTTCCTTTAATTTCATTTCTAAAAAACGTTCAAAATTCTTAATCCCATAGTTCAAATTATAGTAATTGGGATATTCATTCAAATGAGCAAGAGCAATTTTTGCTGTCGTTATTAAATCATCATTTGTTACATCAGTTGCTGGGTCTACTGTACCATGCTCTAATTCAATATTGATTCCCTCTAAGAATTCTTGAGAAGTATATTGATTAAAAGTTATCCCAAGAATTGATGCCGCATAAAGCGCATCTTCCGTTGTAAACATAGCATCACCACTATATTCTATGAAGACACTTAACTTATCATTCCGAATCAGTTTCTAAGAGATAAACATTACTTGGACTTACGGCAAAATTTTCCGTATAAATAATCCAATCAGTAACATCATTTAAAGTATACCATGCTTCATACCCTGTATGAATATCGGGAACACCATAAGGTTCTTGTGTTAATTTAGCTTTAAATTTATTTCCTTTAAATTCAAGAAGTTCAAACCAAATATGTTCAAATTTCCCCTTTTCTTCAAGAGGTAAACCAATTTTTAAAAGAACTGAGTTTCCTTCAAAATACTCTTTTACATAGTGAAATCTTTCCCTTGCAAGTTCTCGCATACGATCCGTTTCCTCATCACTAAAGAAGAACAAAGGATTTTCTCCCCAAAGTTCGTCATAAAGAGAAACTTTACTTAAGACGCCTTTTTGTTCATCTTCTTCACTTTTATAAAGAAAGACAATATTGGTTTTGCTATTATGTCCTCCAATGCGATCTTTTTGTCCACCTAATCTTAGTTTTTTATATTCCAAGATTCCCTTTGTCCATGGAATAGACGTGACTACAACGGGGTATCCATTAATAAGTCTACCAATATAGGCACTGCTTTCTGGATTTTCATTTTCTTTATCGATTAGATACATCGCATACGTAGAAAGTAAATTATAATGTTGTCCAAAATGTTCTTGATCAGAATCCAATATCTCCAATTCTGTCAAATGGCATCGACATAATCCATGGGTATGAAGCCAAACACTCTGATATTTTCCTTGCACAGCCTGTACGGTAAACAAATCTTTTGCACTTGGTAAAACTTTTGATTGAACTGCCAATTCTACCCATTTTTTTGGCATCATTTTTTCAGCACTTTCATCCAATATGCCAATATAATTTGGAACAAAAGTAGTTGCTAATTTCAATTGTAGATAAAAAGATTTCTTTGCATTTTTTAAAAACTTCATGAATATGGTTACTGCTTTTTTAGATGCTAAGATTTCCCTTTTTTCATCTTCTGTAAATAAAAAATTCCTCGTTAAATAGTAATCAGGTACAGAGATATCCCCTAGATAAAAGCCAACTTCATATTCCTCTTTTTCATAGGTGAGTTTAACTTCTATAAAACCTTTAACATCATAGTTTGTCTCTTTTATGGAAATCTCTTTACTTGCATTTAAATAATCCATTCCCCTTTTTAAAATTTCTTCATCTACCTCTTTAGGAATAATCATCATATAGGATTTTTCCTCCCAATAAGCAAGAGGAGCTTCGGTTAATTTTGTTTTCATTTCTACTACTCACTTCCTCTTTTATTATATCATCTGATGATAAGATAGGCAAAACGTGCAAAAAAATGAGAAACATTCAGTTTTGTTATGTTTCTCTTAATCGATATAATCACATTTTCTTTTCGATATCTTGGGAACCTGCAACTATCTTTTCTAAATGTTTTATTTCAGATTCAACATAATTTCTATAATTACCTGATTCTTCAGGTTCTGCATTCAAAAGTTCTCTTGTTTGTAATAGTTCATCTAAATGTTCTTTTAATGCTTCTTTTGCTTTATTCTCACTGAGCCTTAAAGTTTGTACTTTTTTTAAAAGTCGTAGGTTCTTTTCGTATTCAACTGAAGAAGTATCCAATGAATTTAATCTATCATTTACAATCTGTTCTGCATAAGGGTTTAAACAAACATAGTATTCCAAATTATGGCTACGTGAGAAGAATCCGGCATTTTCGGCCACTTTTCTACTATAATCTCCAGATAGATGGATGAGTTCTAAAAATAAAATATTTTCATCACTGAAAAGTTGTATCTCTTAATAAAGATAAACCTATACTTGCATAACCTTGATGTCTATAGTTCTCTTTTGTCTCGTAACTAATTAGGGCAGTTTCCTTATTAATTTCTACGTCAAAACTAACGATTTCTTCATTATTTTCATCACATAATTTAAATACTTCATCTTCTACTTGTATTAGTTTTAGCTTCGTGATTTCATCTCCTACACTTAAAATCATTATACTGTATAATAAATTAGTTAGCAATAGGCTTATATAATTTATAGATAAAAGACAATGAGAATAATTAATAAATGTCAGTTGACTAATTATTCTCATAAACACTAATAAAATAAATAAATGATATTGACTTTTTCTCTTCAAAACTTTATTATAATGGCGAATAAGGGGTCATGATTTGGAAGTACGCAATTTAGAAACATAAGTTAAAGAGATAAAGGTAGTAGATGTATCTATAGGCTTTTATCTCTTATTTTTTAGAAAGCGAGGTAACGATGGGAAATATCCATGTTTTAGAAAAAGAAAATAATATTGTTAATGTTAACAATAATGTAGAAAATATGATATATGAAATAAGAGGAGTTCAAGTAATGTTATCATCAGATGTAGCAAAGCTTTATCAAGTAGAAACAAGAAGAATTAATGAAGTTATTAAAAGAAATATTAAAAGATTTCCTGATACTTTTTGTTTTCAATTAACAGAAAACGAATTTAATAACTTGAGGTCGCAATTTGCGATCTCAAGTGAAAATAGTCACGGTGGCGTAAGATATTTGCCATATGTTTTAACAGAACAAGGAATAATGATGCTATCTGGTTTACTTAAAAGCGATATAGCTGTTAAAGTAAATGTACAAAT
>CAZWKF010000138.1:0-3483 GCA_964634785.1 uncultured Muribaculaceae bacterium | reverse complement strand
TAAATTCATATAAAAAATTAACAAATTTACTCACAAGTATCACTACCTAACTACACTATGCTTAATTCATTCATAAACATAACTTTTCCTTTTATTACATAATTCTCAACTAATGGTAAGTTTTCTTTCTTTACCCCATCAATAATAACATAATGAAACAACTCAAAGCTTTCTATTTCCGCAAGTCTTTTGTCAATTACAATAGTTCTTGTTAAATCAATACATATTGCGAAAGTAAATTCATTCAAATTTTTAAACATTGATTTATTTTGTATATACTCATTATAATGAATAACAAAGACAATATTGTTTTTTAAACGATTATTATCGAAAAAATGAACATACCTTTCGAATTCTTTTCTATCCTTTATCTCTCCAATTGGTACATCTACAAAATAATAATCGATTACTTCCTCTTTCAATAGCTTATTTAGCATTTCTAAACTAAGTAAATTCATAAGTGTTTCAAATTTAAGGAGTTTTATTTTGTCCCCTTTATAAATTTTATCTACTACATCAACATTGTAACTTTTACTCAATAGTTCTATCGTATAATCCAATGATACCTTATTATACGTTTTGCTATTTTTATAACGATAAAATTGAACTTTAAAATTCTCGTTTGTTAAAGAGGAAAAGAGCTTTCTTTCCTTTAATACAGCATCTTTTACGAGAGTAGCCAGTTTATTTAATATTACATTATCCTCTTTGATTAGTTTCTTTTCATCTACTAAAATATTCTTAAGTATCGTCTTAAATTCATCAACCCTAGTTACATTATCAAAATGAATCCTATCAATTATTACCGCTATAAAGCTATATTTATAACAACGGTCCACAAGAGATAGATCATTTTTATGCTCAGCATCTAATTCATCTACTATTTCTAGCTTTTTTCCCTTTAATTCTTTTATGATAATTTTGCCATTAAACTTGTTCACTGTTTCATCGTAATAAGTAGTTAAAATATGATAATAGCAAGTATCAATATAGGTATCAATAAATTTACCTAAGTATTCTAGAGTATTTTCCTTATTATCTACAAATACTGTAGCATAATGAATAAGATTCTTCTTCTTAAAATTAAAATAGTCATTAATTAAATTCATACACTTCACCAAATTAATCCTTACTCTATTTACCTATATAGAAATTATAGCATATAAAATACGAGTAAGAAAGGTTTATGAGTTGAAAAATAAGGAATTAGTCTTCCTATTCATAATCTTCAACCGTAATTACATCAACATCAATAACAGGGGAATTGTTTGGATAAGTGTAATCCTTAGATGAATCCTTTTTATAAAATAAAATCTTTATAGTAGAGGATGCTTTCATATCAAATTTAAATGAATTAACATAATTGTATCCATCGATCACCATTGTTCCGGGGGTTGCTTCACTTCTATGAATATAGGTTTCATCTGTCATATCTAAAAGAACAACATTTGGATCAAATGTAAGAGTTATCATAGCTGACATACATTTTTTCTTATTTTCCGTAGTCAATTTTTCATAAGCATCAATGGAAATGTTAGCACCTTTCTCATACCCCAAGAAGGCTTCCTTTGCTTTATAATAAGTGAAAGCATTTGTAAGTTCTAACATAAAATACTTTTCCCCTACAGCATCTTGAATATTATAAGAAAACTTGGAAGTCTCAATGCCAATATTATAGGTAGTTGATAACTCTTTAACAAAGGGAGATGAAGATTTTGCTTTTGTAATGACTTCTGCAGTTTGATTAGTAGAAAAGTTCCCGTCTGGATATATAGTAATTGTATAGCTGTCCGTTTTCACATCTTTACGTATAATTCCCTTATTTTTACTAATCTCGCACCTTATATTTTTAGAACAATCTATACTTATATCATATTCAATATCCATTTGTGTCCAAACATACTCATTCTTTTGATTATTCACATCGATTGTAATTTGATAAGCATTTACTCCATCCCAATTATTAATACTATGATTAGACCCATTAGCTGTCATAACAGTGGAATTAAAATAAAATCCTTTAGTTTCCAATATATGATTTTGAACCATATTATATACGTATCGACCTAAAGTCACTGTTAAAGCAAAAAAGGCAAGAACTACAGGGATCAAGAAAATCAGTATTTTCTCTCTAAATTTCATTTTTTTAAATTTATTTATCATTTTTTTCATAACTACCTCAAATAATCTGCCTAGAATTTACGAGAACTTGTATATTTTCAAGGCTATCACTATAAATTAAATCAGTTTTATATTGAGAAGGAAAATCAATCACCAAATAATAGACATTCGTCTTCTTTTCATGATAACTAAACTCATATAAAGCGTCTACAGTCAACAAATTATACCAGGCAGAATCTTCATCCTGTTTAAGTTCACGTTTTGAAATGATATCTGCATCGTTTAAATTATAAGAATCATAATAAAGTCGATAACTGAGAGGCATATTCGTCGTTGTCTGTAATTTAATCGTATACTCTAAATCAACATCACTTTGTTGTTTTTCGTTAAAATTAGAAATACTAAAAGCATATACATAAGGTTTATCAGTTGGTATTATTTTATCTAAATCAATATTAAAAGTCATTTCTCCCTCTTCTAACACATACATGGCTGTTTGGATATCTAAAGTTAAATTAGCATTAGAAGAATAAGAAGAATATGATCGGATTAAGGAATAGATTCCAAATAATAGAATAAGAAAAGAAACACATGAAAAAGAAAGAAATCTTACCTTTATCATTAGTTTTTTATTTCTTTTTAAGACACGTATATTATGAAAAAACAGATTTATTTTTCTTTTCATAAAACAGACTCCTTTATTATTCTTTATATTGACTTGCTTCTAAATTAAGTTTTAAATAATTCGCTTCTTCTTTGTTCATTCCAACAATTGAATCATTCTCATTATTTGCTTCATCATTTACCCATTCCACATTAATGTCTAAAGAGATTTTTTTCTTCTTATCTAAATCATCAAGCGTTATAGTACCAGAAAAAGTATCATCATCAGAAATATCTATAGATTTTCCATCCAATGTCATGGATTTAACGGTAAGAACAACACTAGGGTCTTTTAGATGGTCAACATAGGAAATCGTATACTTAAATGCTACTTCGGTAGTAGATGGATCAATGAGAAGATGAACAACTCCTTTACTCCCAGGAGCAACCATATTTTCTCTAGTATGATTAGAACTCCATATAATGTTACTAAGTTTTATCTCTTTTTCCTGTGTAGAAATATCTTGATCATCTACAAATATTTTCCAATCAGCAATATTAAGTAGAATATCATCCTTTACTTTTGATTCATAAGCAGTAAATGTACGATTCCCTAAAACATATAATAAAACACATGAAAAAATACAAATAATTGTAATGATATATGTAGAATGTTTCATATGCTTCACCCCTATAATAAAATTATAGCAAAAAAAAAAGAAAATGTCTTTAAAGAGAGTCATTTTCTATTCTTTGTCG
>CAZWKF010000137.1:0-3559 GCA_964634785.1 uncultured Muribaculaceae bacterium | reverse complement strand
AACAAAAAATTGTCTAGTAGGACTTTATGCTTTATCTAAAGACCAAAAGAAATCAAGAGGCAAAACAACATTAAGTAAAATGTTAAAGACTGGAAAAGAATTAAAAATCTTTACTATAAAGAAAGATGATTTAAAACTATTTCAGCAAGAAGCCAAAAGATATGGTGTCTTATTTACTGCATTATTTGATAAGAAAAATCCAGATGGCAAAGTAGATATTATGTGTAGAGCAGAAGACGCTGCTAAAATCAACAGAATAATCAACCGTTTCAAATTGGTATCTTATGATGAAGTATCAATTAAGAGTGAAATTATGAAAACTCGTGATGGTAAAGAAGCAAACGATAAGGGTGTTGAAACAAAGAGCCTTGATGACTTGGTAGATGATTTAATGTCAAAGCCAGTTCAAAAAGAAGAAAATACAATGTCAAACCCGGAGTTAGCAAAGACTGCAAAAAGCCCTCAGTCCGAGCGTTCATCAACGAGCAAAAACAAAACAGAGGTGGGTACTAATTCTGATAAAAAGCCATCTGTAAGAGAAGAAATTAAAAATATCAAAGAAGAACAGAAACAAAAAGCAGAATTAGAAAAATCTGATTTTAAAAAAGATGTTTCAAACAAAGAAACGAAACACGAACAACCTAAAAATAAAAAGAAAAAATCTAAAGAAAGAGGGAAATAAAAAATGAATTTTGATGATATTTTAAGTTCTAATAATCAAGAACAAAGTAGTAAGCCATTCAATAAAGAAGAATGGGCAAAGAGAAAACAAGAAGAACGACAAGAGTTGTATGATTTAGCAGATAAGACTGCTGAAGAAGTGAAAACTAATCCAGTCAAATTCAAGCAATATCTTGATACACAAGCAATATTTAATGTGTACTCTGTGAATAATGCTCTTTTAATTTCTGCTCAAATGCCTAATGCAACACAAATAAAAGAGTATGATGACTGGAGAAAAGCAGGAGCATTTGTGCATAAGAATCCAACTTTTATAAAAATACTAGAGCCTAGTGAAAGTTACAATAAAGAAGATGGAACAACAAGAACTTTTTATAATCCAAAAAGAATGCTTGATATTTCACAAACCAATGCTAAACCTAGAGAAAACACTAGAAATCACAATGATAGAGAATTACTAAAAGCATTTTTATATGAATGCCCTGTTGATGTTTCTGGTGATAAAGAATTGCCAGATGGAGTAGGTGCAGAGTGGAATAAAGAAGAAAATGTGTTATATGTTCGTAAAGGGCTTGAAGCACCTGCTATATTCAATGCTTTATCTGTTGAACTTGCAAAAGTTGGATTAGAAGAAAGTGGTAATCAAGAGTTAGATAATTTCAAAAGTTATTGTGCTTCTTATTTAATATGTAAGAAACACGGTATTGATGTTTCATCATATAACTTTGATAATCTTCCAGAATCTTTAAAAGATATGGAAACAAGTGAAATTAAAAATATGCTTGGTGATATTAGAGGGGCTATGGAAGATATGAATAGTAGAATGAATACTTGTTTTGAAAAAATGGCTAAAGAACAAAAGAATAAAGCCTATGAGAGATAGGAGGAATACAAAGTGAAAGATACTATTTTATTAGAATTAAATCAATATGAAAAAGGTATTATCGTTAATGCACTTAATGATAAGAGAACTGAACTAATAAAAAATAACGAAGATACCGATTTAGTAGATGATTTACTTTTAAAAATATTTGAAACCCCAGAAAAAAAAAGACCATTTGTAAAGCGTTTAGTGAAAGATGAAAGAAGATACTGCTAGAACAGTAAAGTGGCTTTGCATACTTGGTGTTATTCCTACAATATGGTTGGCTCTTTTAATTGCTCCCTATGTAAGTGGTGGACTTTCTTTAATTATAAAAGAATTTCCTAATGCAATAAATGAGCCTTTTCATTTGTCTTGGTGTAATGATAGTGTAAGAACAATACTAATTTTTATAGTGGCTTATCTTATGGGAATTGGTATTTATCTATCTAGTCAAAAGAATTATCGTAGGAGAGAAGAACACGGCTCTGCAAAGTGGGGTATTGCAAGAGATATAAATAAGAAGTACAAGCAAATGCCTATATCTAATAATAAAATACTAACGCAAAATGTAAGTCTTGGCTTAAATGGTAAAAAACACCGAAGAAACTTGAATGTACTTGTCTGTGGTGGAAGTGGGGCAGGAAAAACGAGGTTTTATTGTAAACCTAATATAATGCAGACAAATACTTCCTTTGTTGTTCTTGATCCGAAAGGCGAAATAGTAAGAGATTTAGGACACCTTTTAGAAAAGTCTGGTTATGAAGTAAAAGTTTTAGACTTAATCAATATGGAAAGAAGTCATTGCTATAATCCATTTGTTTACTTAAAGTCAGACAATGATGTTCAAAAATTAGTGACTAACCTTTTTAAAGCAACAACACCGAAAGGCTCATCTAGTAATGACCCATTCTGGGATACGGCTGCAAGTATGCTACTTTTGGCACTTATATTTTATTTGAAATACGAAGCACCAGAGGAAGAACAGAACTTCCCAATGGTTATGGAACTACTCCGTGCAGGAGAAGTACACGAAGATGATGATACCTATTTAAGTCCACTTGATATATTGTTTAATCGTTTAGAAAGTAGAGATGCAGAACACATCGCAGTCAAATACTATCGTGATTACAGAAGTGGCTCGGCTAAAACACTAAAATCAATACAAATAACACTTGCTTCAAGACTAGAAAAATTTAATTTGGAGAGTTTGGCTTCTCTTACAATGGTAGATGAATTAGATTTGCCATCTTTAGGAGAAAAAAAGACTGCATTATTTGCTCTTATTCCAGATAACGATACCTCATTTAATTTTCTAGTTAGTATTTTATATACGCAACTGTTTCAGCAGTTGTTTTTTTTGGCAGACCATAAGTACGGTGGAAGTTTGCCAGTACACACCCATTTTGTAATGGATGAGTTCGCCAATGTATCCTTGCCAGATGATTTTGACAAGATACTTTCAGTAATGAGAAGTAGAGAAGTGTCCGTTAGTATTATTTTACAAAATCTAGCCCAATTAAAGGCTTTATTTGAAAAGCAATGGGAAAGTATTGTTGGTAACTGTGATGAATTTCTATATCTCGGTGGAAACGAGCAAAGTACACACAAGTATGTTAGTGAACTCTTGGGAAAAGAAACAATAGATTTAGATACACACGGTAAAAGTACAGGACACTCTGGTAATTATTCTACCAATTATCAATTAAGTGGTAGAGAACTCTTAACACCAGATGAAGTAAGACTTTTAGATAACCGTTATGCTTTATTATTCATAAGAGGGGAAAGACCAATTATGGATTTAAAGTATGACATTTTAAAACACCCAAATGTAGCAAAGACAACAGATGGTAAAGAAAAGCCTTATATTCACGGTGGAACAGAAAATGCAGTTGCTTCAATTTCTATTTTAGAAAGTGCAAATGGGTTGCCGATTACAGAAATTGAAGATGTAGATAGTGATTATGAACTTTTATCTTCAGATGAGATAGAAGAATATTTTAGAGAAAAGGAGAA
>CAZWKF010000136.1:0-3573 GCA_964634785.1 uncultured Muribaculaceae bacterium | reverse complement strand
CAACTAGTATAGCAAAAGAGATTCAAATAGAATTTACGTTAGATGAAACAACTGATACAGATACATCTTGTGTAAGTCCAAAGATAGCAGGAGAGAGTGGAACCTGTGAAGTAGGAAAATGGATGACGCATCCAGCATTTCAAAACTTTGATGTAACAGGCTTGTGGGTAGGAAAATTTGAAACAGGAAATGATAATGGAATTATTGTAAAGCCAAATGTGACATCATGGAGAAGTCAAACAGTGTCAACATTCTTTAAAAAAAGTTATGACTATAAAAGAGACTTAGACAGTCATATGATGAAGAATACAGAGTGGGGAGCAGTAGCATACCTAAGTCATTCTAAATATGGAATTAATACTAATGTTAGAATCAATAATAATTCTTATTTTTTAACAGGATATGCATCTACAGATGGAACAGATCAAAGTAGTTATCCAGGTACTTCAGGAATCACAGAAGATGTGACACTTCCATACAATACTGAAACCGGATATAAAGCCAGTACCACAGGAAATATAACAGGAGTTTATGATATGTCAGGTGGAGCAGACGATTGTATGGCATCTTATAGCCAAGTAGGAGCAAGTGGAATGACAATAGAATTCTTAGAAAAATATGCAAAGTATTTTGACGTATATCCAAGTGAAAGTATGCTTACTGGGGATTATGGCTCATGGAATTATCGAATTTTAGGAGATGCAACAGGAGAAATGGGACCTTTTTATCGATATTCTTCTGGATGGCATCAAAATTGGTATGATGTCTCTTCTGATTTTGTCAGCTCCGATTACCCTTGGTTTTATCGAGGATCATGTTATAACGCTGGATTGAGTGGACAATTTTATTTTCATAGACATGCTGGAGATTCTGACAACCTCAAAACCTCTCGCCTCGTTCTTGCAGTAAAATAATCTTAAGAAGTTCATACTTCTTTTTTTCTTTGTATATAACTTTACATAGTTGACATAAAAAAGAAGATTAACTTTAAATCAATTGGCCATTCTTCCTTTCTTTTGTTAAAATTAAAATAGGTGGTTGTCGTGTGTGGTAGTACCTTAGAAGAACAAATGGAAAAGTGTATTCAAGATTTCTATAGATTCTATAACTTAGACCAATATATTTCAAAAAAGAATTTAGATGCCTTTATAGCAGGTTATGAAGAATTAATTGGCCATTTAAAAGAATACTATACAAAAGAAAATGAATTATATAAAAAGATTTGGCTTATCTATAAAAATGGGCAAGATATGATCAATATTAAAAATAGAAAATATGTAGAAAGACATATGAAAGAAGATAAAGAATATTTTGATCATCTATTTGATCAAGTAGATTCTTCTATTCTCTTAGATGAAGAACAGAGAAAGGCTATTTTGATAGATGAAGATTATTCTCTTATTATTGCTGGAGCTGGTTCTGGGAAAACGACGACTATGGCAGCTAAAGTAAAGTATTTAATTGAAAAGAAAAAGGTTGATCCTAAACAGATAATATTACTCTCTTATACAAAAAAGGCTTGTGAAGAATTAGATCTACTATTAAATGAGAAGTTCAAGTTAAATGTAGAAGTAGTTACCTTTCATAAATTGGGCATGAATTTTATCAAAAGGATTTTTAATCGACCTGTAGAAGTGATTGGTGATTCTGGAGTTTACGCCATTCTATCTGATTATTTTACTGAAGTTATTTTTAAGAATAAAGCTTTATTAAAAGAATATCAAAATTGTTTCGGTGAATTCTTGAGATTAGAAGATTTTTGTTTTTCTTATGAAACGTATGAAGATTACTATGAAAAGTATATTGAGTATCGTATTAATCACTGTGAAGATATCAAAACAACCATAAAGAGAAGAATACAGTCAAGACAAAAGAGATTCCATACAATTAATGGAGAATATGTCAAATCCGAAGGAGAAGTACAAATTGCTAACTATTTATATAAAAGAGGAATCCCTTATGAATATGAAGCATTATATCCTTATTCCGTTGGCTATCTTCATAGTTATCATCCTGACTTTACCATTCACGATGGCGATGCTTCTATTTATGTTGAGTATTATGGGCTTGCAAAGTTAGGTAGTGACGGCTCCATTATATCGAATGAAAAAGAGTATGCTCAAAATATTTTGGATAAACGTAAAGTACATCAAGAGAATAAGACAGATTGTATTGAACTATTTGGAAGATATGAAAATAAAGATTATTTTCTTCCATGCCTTTCATTAGAACTAAAAAAACGGGATATCCCGCGTTTTGAAAAGAGTGATGAAGAGATCTATAGAAGATTACTTGAAACAGGAAAGTCTTCTCCTTATTACGGATTAATCTCTTTTCTTGCAGAATTTCTTCATCTTTTTAAAGACTATAATTACCAGTTAAAAGATTTTGAATACTTTAAAAACTCTGCAAAGGATGATATGGTTAAAAGACAACTTAGATTAGTAGAACATGCTTATCTTTATTATGAAAAACATTTGCATGGGCAAAATAAAATCGACTTTTCTGATATGATTAACTATGCGTATTACCATATCAGCCAAGTAAAAAGCAAAGATGTTCTTTCTCCTTATGCGTATATCATTATAGATGAATATCAGGATATATCGAGTGGGAGGCATCAGTTTATGAAGAAATTATCGGATTTATTTCAGGCGAAGATTGTCGCTGTAGGCGATGATTGGCAAACTATTTTTTCATTCTCTGGCTCTAATATTCAATTATTTACGCATTTTTATGAGTTAATGGGATACGGTGAGGTTATTAAAATTACCAATACGTACCGCAATAGTCAGGAATTGATTAATTTGGCAGGAGAATTTATTGGCAAAAATAATGAACAAATTGAAAAGAGTCTAAAATCTAAAAAGCATTTAGAACATCCAGTTGAAATTGTCAATTATGATTATTCTAAGGAAAAAGATAATTTGGCAGAGACTCTTTCTCATGTAATTGGAACAATTTATGAACAAAATCCTCAAGATAAGATTCTTCTATTAATACGTTTTAATGAAGAATTGGAAGGATTACTGGATTCAAAGCTTTTTTATAAAAGGACTAAAGGGGAAAGTGAAATTGTTTGTAAGAAATATCCAAAGGCCAAAGTTGATTTACTCACTGTGCATAAGGCAAAAGGGCTAGGTTATGATCAGGTTATTTTGTTAAATGGTTTGAATTTGGTGAAGGGGTTTCCAAGTCAAATGAAAGATCATGATTTGATAAAGTTGATTAAACAAGAAAATGAAAATGAACCTATTAAGTGGGCTGAAGAAAGAAGACTTTTCTATGTCGCCATGACACGAACTAAAAATAAGCTCTATATTTTGGCGCCTATTGATCGTGAATATCGTTCGGATTTTATAAAAGAGATTGAAACAAGCGAGTATGTGACCTACTTTAATGATAAATAATAAAAAAAGGTAAAAAAAATGCAAAGTTACGAAAAATGTAAATCTGTAGGTAAAAAAGCGACAGAAATAAAATATTGGTAGGATTTTTGGGAAAATCTGTAGGTTTTTGTATACAGATTTTCTTTTTTTGCAGTTTGACTTTTGTAAACCTTCTTTGCTATGG
>CAZWKF010000135.1:0-3584 GCA_964634785.1 uncultured Muribaculaceae bacterium | reverse complement strand
ATGGTTATAAATAACAATAATAGTAAAAGGAAGATAATAATGACTTGTGCAAAGATTAATAAATCTTTCTTATTCATCGTATCGCCTCCCTTCTTTTATGAAGTTTGGCTCCACCCAACTTATTAAATGTCCCTAAACAAATTATAGCCAACATTTGTTCCTTAATCAATGCTTTTATACTCTATTTAATTACCATTTTAGAAACATAATTTTATGAGAGGAAGTTTTATAAATGAAATATGAATTAAGTGAATTAAATAAGAATATGGTAGATATTCTATACCCAATGTATCAAGATATTCCTGATGGTGAAAATGGTCAAACAAATAAAGCCTACAGAATGAATAAAGAAGAGTTTGCTTATTTCATAGAAAAAGAGATTTCTAGAAAGCAAAATAGAGTAACGTATGACGATACTCCAACTACGACTTATGTTTTGTTTGTCAATGAAAACCCTGTTGGCTATATTTGTCTTAGAACAGAAATAGATGGTAATTGGAAATTATGGTCAGGTAATTTCTATTATCAAATACGCAAGTCAGAAAGAAAAAAAGGATATGGAACAAAAATGCTAACTATGGCATTAAATGAATTTAGAAAAATGGGATTCAAAGAAGTTTTTTGCAACTCTTCTACTGGCAATATAGGTTCTGAAAAAGTAATTGAAAACAATGGTGGTATTTTTGAGAATGAAATCAATGGTTCCAAATATTATAGAATTGAATTGTAATTATGACTTTGAAGTCATTTTTTCTTTTGTTTTAATATTACATATAAGAAATGTGAAAACTTTTCCCCTTTTATGATAAAATAAAGACAAGGTGATTCATTATGTTAGAACAAATAAGAGAGCAAGTATATACATTATTAAATCAAGATAATTCGGCACATGGGATGGATCACATCGACCGTGTTTTGTCTTTATCTTTAAACTTTGCCGAAAAAGAAGATGCAAATGAAGAGATTGTAGCTTTACTTGCTCTTTTACATGATGTCGATGATTATAAATTATTTGGTGAAAAATCTGCTGATCATTTAACTAATGCCAAACACATTATGAATCTTAATCATATAAGTCAAGAAATACAAGAACAAGTATGCCTTGCTATTCAAAGTATTGGTTATAAAAAAAGATTAAAAGGAATAGAGCCTAAGACACTAGAAGGAAAAATCGTATCGGATGCTGATATGTGTGATGCTCTGGGTGCAACTGGCATTTTAAGAGTTTATCACTACCAACTTGCAAATAATAAACCTTTTTTTGATAAAGATATTCCTCCAATTGATGATATAACAGTTGAAAAATACAAACTATGCGCTGATACGGGAGTTGGTCATATGTTTGAAAAAATTTTAAGACTACCCGATTTAATGTTAACGAATGCAGGAAAGGAAGAAGCTGGAAACAGATTCCAAATTGTAGTCGATTTTTTACTGCATCTTTTTGAAGAAGAAAACGCTCCTAAGTGGTCAGAACATTTGAAACAATATGTAAAAAAGAACTCCACTAAAAAATCCCCTGTTCACACTGGAGACTTTTATTTCACCAAAAATAGTTAGTAAAAATCACGAACTATCTATCCTGATGCATTCTATTTTGATAAAGTTCTACTTCATGTAATTGCATCATAGCAGAATTGATTTCCTCTTCAGGAGCGCCTTCACATAGCAATCTTAGATATTCCTCATAGACTTCTTCAAAAGAGTCTGCTACGGGACTTATTTTTTCCTCACTTAAATACCATAAAATATCATAATCTTTTTCGGCCTCTTCAATTCGCTCGTAATATTTTCCACCTAATATTTCTGATACTTCTTCGTTATAATAGCAAGATCCTAGAGTTACCGTTTCACCTGTCCTTACGTTCTGACAGATAAAATGATCAATAGGTGCACCTTCATAAGTTCTTGGCATCCTTTCAAAATGATCATAATACAATAAAGTTCTTTCTTCCATTTAACAAAACCTCCTTGTAGTTTCCTATTATATTACAGATTCTAATTAAATAATAGTTTTTTCATGAATTTATGTATAAAAAAGAAAACTCACTATTAAAGTAACTTTTCTTTTAAACCATCTTCCATATTTATTTTTGTATATCTATTTTAAACTCTATTGGATATCCAAGAGCATCCCCAATAGCGCCACCCATTAACGATCCATATATTTTATCTTTTTTATCATTCATATTAAAGTACTTCCCCTTCTTTATCATTTTATTACTATGGAATGTCAGTCCTAAATCTAACTCGATAACCTTTTTTGATGTGGAACTTGTTGTTGTAGTCTTAATTTATGCATTTGTTTACAAAACTCCATATCTTCCCAAACTCTATCCGCCGTTTCTTTATTTCCATAATATTCCAATAGCATCTCATAAGTCCATTTATTAAATAACTCATAACGATTAAATGGAGGAAATGTATTTTCTTTAAAATTTTCACTATCATTGACAATATCCCATTCCCATTTTTCTATAGTCTCATCAAATTCTTCATCATCATAGAAATTCATAATTAATTTTTGCTTCTCTTCTAAAGTCCAATTGGGGTTCCTTAAAATTTGATAGCGAATATCATAGTTCCCATAAAAGTGAGCTTGTGAATTTTCCATGGCTTCAGAAACAGCAAATGATTTTTGATTTTCATTTAACTTCAAATCATGATTCCATAAACTCATTAATAAAAAAGAACAATTCTCTGTAAACGACCTTCCCTCTAATTTAATTCTTGCAATATCTGTATTTCCATAAATAGCTTGAATCAATTCATTATAGGCCGTTTGATTAACAGCTTTATAATCAGTTAACATCGCATCCGAAATAGATACACCATTCACTATATCTCCGCAATTCCATTTATTTCGTTTTACTTGAACTGCCCATTTCAAAACTTCTGGATGTTCTTTTATTCTTTTCCATATTTCTTGAATTTTACATACCTCATTATTCCAATTACTATAGGTTACATCATTTACACTATTTCTCACTAAATAAAATTCATTTTCTATTTTCTCAAAGTCTAACATCATAAAGTCCTCCTTGAATACTTCTTATTTTACCATAATTTTGATGATAATCGGAGAACTTTTGTACAAGCATGAGAAAAAAAATCATTCGTTATCACTAGCACCATCTAAAATAAATTTATCAAAGTCAGATTCGAATATTTTATCTTGAATAATCCTATATTTTTTTCAAATTCAGATAAGGCTTTGTCACAAGCAATCTCATGTGATATTTTTCCTGCATCTTTTAATATATCTAAATCGTCCGATAATAAATACTTTTAGACCAATCTTCCATTGTCATTAGAATATGTCTTTTTGCTCTGTTTTCAGCCAATAAAGAATCATAATAATCTTTGTCGAAGAATGCTCCATTTGCCATTCTCTTTTTATCAATTATGTCCCCCCTTTTTAGAAAAATCTTTTAACATATAAGTAGCCCATCTTCTAAATTGAATTGCTTTATCAGAATTTACTCCATACCCTATACTAATAACCATATCTAAATTATAATACTGAAATTTTCTCTGTACCTCTCTATTTCCTTCTTTTTGAACTAGTAAGAATTTCTTACTAG
>CAZWKF010000134.1:1051-3638 GCA_964634785.1 uncultured Muribaculaceae bacterium | reverse complement strand
TAAGTACAACATTGTTTATTAATGGAAATACGAATGTTGCAAGTAATACAGATGACTTTGATGTGTACTTTTCTAAAGCCTTTGAAAATGGAATAGAGAAAAATACTTTAATCAAAGATAAAACACATATAGCCTTCACAGCAAACTTAAGTGAAATAGATGAAATCTATGAATTAAAATATGAGGTAACGAATGCTTCCAAGAATTATGATGTAAGTGTAAGTATAAATGTACCAAATGGAAATGAATACATAAGAGTAACGAATGATTTTGATACAAGTAATCTTTTAGCAAGAACAAGTAGAGAAGGTATATTAACTCTTAAAGTCATCAAAGGAGTAACAGAAGAGATCACATTTCCAATCGAAATAACCATAGAAGTCAATGCAGTAGAAAGAACAACACTAGGTGGAGATACAATAAGAAACGAAACACCATATAAGGAAAGTATCTTAAATGGAACAGATCCAGTATTAAAGGATGAATTAATACCAGTAACTATAGCAGACAATGGGGAAGTGACATATGCTGATACCCATACAAAATGGTATGATTATGAAAACAAAGAATGGGCAAATGCTGTTATTTTAAAGAATGGAGTAACACATGAAGTAGGAGATATAATCCCCGAAAGTGATATCGAATCTTACTTTGTATGGATACCAAAGTATAAATATCAAATCTTTGATATGGGAGATTATACAAGCTATATCGATGGACAACCTACAGAATCATCAATAGCCAAAGAAATCCAAATTGAGTTTACTCTAGATGAAACAGCAGATACAGATACGTCATGTGTTTCTCCAAAAATAGCAGGAGAAAGTGGAACATGTAGTGTAGGGAAATGGATGACCCATCCAGCATTTCAAAAATTTGGAGTGATAGGATTATGGGTAGGAAAGTTTGAAACAGGAAATGATAATGGTATTATCGTAAAACCAAATGTAACATCATGGAGAAATGTAAATGTAGCAACATTTTTCAAAACGAGTTATGACTACAAAAGAGAATTGGATAGTCATATGATGAAGAATACCGAATGGGGAGCAGTAGCCTATCTTTCTCATTCTAAATATGGAATTAATACAGAAGTAAGAATCAATAATAATTCAGACTACATCACTGGCTATGCTACAGCAAATGGAACTAAACAAGATACTTTTTATGGAACTACAGGAACAACAGAAGATGTGACTCTTCCATATAACACTGGAACAGGGTATAAAGCAAGCACCACAGGAAATATCACAGGAGTATATGATATGAGTGGAGGATCAGGGGAATATATGGCTGCATATAGTGGAATAGGATCGAGTGGAATTACATCAACTGATCTAACGACATATGAAAAATATTTTGATGTTTATCCAAGCAATAGTACCATTACTTCATATAATAAAAGAATCTTAGGAGACGCGACAGGAGAGATGGGAAAAGGGTATTATTATTTAGATGAGAAAACTAGAAATTACTTTTATCATAATAACTGGTATGCTGATTACTATACCTTTGTAGAAGTAGCCTATCCATGGTTTTTTCGAGGGTGTGCTTATTATTGTGGTGTGCTTTCAGGCCCCTTCGATAGTAATAGAGAAAGTGGGGGAGCATCAAATGTAGCAGCTTCTCGCGTTGTTCTTGCAGTAAAATAATTTTAATCCTTATTTATAAAAAAATATGGGTTTCTTTAAACTTTTTCTAGGCACTTGCATACATTAAAGTAAGGAGTGGTGGAAAATGTTTAAAGAAATTGTGACAAAAGCGGTAATTGGAAAAGGAAAAAAAACGACTAAAGAAGAACACTTGGTGAAAACACAAGATAAAATTGATAATGTTTTAGGTTGTTGGGTCATCAATCATTCTTTTTCGGGAGTGATGAGTAATAATCATATTGTAGTGAATGGAAATTATGATATCAACATTTGGTATTCTTATGATAATAATACAAAGACAAATGTCTTAATTCAAAGATTTAATTATAATGATCCAATGAATGTAAAGATAAAAGAGAATGCCAAACTTACCCCCAATTCAGAAATTATTGTTAGAACATTATCACAACCTAGTGTAACGGATGTATCGAATAATGAAGGGGTGATTACATTAACGGTTGAAAAACAAATGGGTGTTGAAGTTGTAGGTGATACCAAAGTGCGTGTCAGTGTAGCAGACGATTTTGATGATTATGAAGAGATCATTGATGAAGTGCCAGAAGAAGAAATAGATGTCCATGATGAATATCTTGATTAACCTCCAATAAAGAGGTTTTTTATATGAGAGAATATGTGCTATAATAGCTCACAAAAGAGGAAAAATCATGGAAAGAAGAACATTAGAATATTTTACATTAGAGGCTTTTGATGAAAGAAAGTTTGATCATCGCTTTGTCAGTGTCGTCCTTCACAATGATGTAGACGTATTCACAAAATATACAGGAGACATTGAAGGTATTATTGAAAATTATTTTAGTGAAAGAGAGAATGTTTTTAATCAATTAGAAGTGATCTATTATTTAAATCATCCTTTAGGAATCGTGAATGCGTATCTTTTAAAAGAACTACCTTATCTTTTATATGGCTTTATTCAT
>CAZWKF010000134.1:0-1041 GCA_964634785.1 uncultured Muribaculaceae bacterium | reverse complement strand
TATTCCTGAAATGAGAGGAAAACACTTGGCAAGTCCATTCCTAAGTGAATATATAAATGCTTTCTTTTCCGAATATAGAGAATTTTGTGAATTATATGCATCTATTCAAAGAGAGAACAAAGAATCTATTTATCATGCTTTAGAAGTAGGTTTTATGTTAGAAGAAGATTCACGTACTAAATATGCTATTAGTCGAGAAAATGTAAAGAAAATAAAAATAAGATAAATAGACTTGACCTTCCCCGAAGGGAATAGTTTATAGTGGTTTCTAGAGAGGAGGAGTTTATGTTAATTAATGAAGTCGTATCAAAGGTTGGACTTACGAGAAAGACTATCCGTTATTATGAAATGGAAGGTCTTTTAAAACCGAACCGTAATAAAGACAATGACTATCGAGAATATGATGAAGAAGATATTCTTTTCTTAAAGAAAATTAAATTTTTAAGAGAACTCAATGTACCTATTCGCGATATAAAATCTCTATTGGAGAAAAGAATTACTTTAGTAGAGTTAATGAATGAGCGAATGAAAAAGATTACAGAGGAAATGGAAGATTATGAAAAGATTAAAAGTTTGTGTGGAAATATTATTGAGGAAAATAGTTCTTGGGAAAACTTTGATATTGAGTTGATGAGTCAGGAGATGAATATTTTGAACAAGAAGGGAGTTACAATGAGAGATATAAAAGAGAATCATAAATCAAAAATTATAGGTGCTTGTCTATCGAGTCTATTGTTTTCAAGTTTTTTTGCCATTATTTTAGGAATTATGGTTTATTTCCAAATAACGGAAACAGAGAAATGTCCATGGGTTATCTTTGTGTTTCTAATGGGAATTCTTATCTTCCCCGTCATAGGAGCACTTTATAATTTAGTTGTCCGTATTCATGAAATTAAAGGAGGTGAAGAAGATGAAGCTAGTAAATATTGATTACATTCCCGGTTATGAGATTGAAGAAGTATTAGGGATTGTGAAAGGAGCTGTTGTACAATCGAAAAATATTGGTCGTGATTTTATGGCTGGTATGAAGACGATTGTTGG
>CAZWKF010000133.1:0-3651 GCA_964634785.1 uncultured Muribaculaceae bacterium | reverse complement strand
TAATCTTTATTTTTTAGAAAGTAGGAAAGAATATGAATAGGAAAACAAAGCTAGCGTTGCTATTATGTATACTAGGTATGGCGATTGGTTTTGCAGCTGTATCTACTGTACTATATTTAACAGGAAATACAAATATAGCTAGTAATACAGGAGACTTTGATGTGTATTATAGTAAAGCAGTAGAAAACGGAGTTGAGAATGCAAGTATCATCAAAGATAAAACACATCTAGAATTTACTACTGAGTTAACCGGAGTAGACGATAAGTATGTTTTAGATTATGACGTAACAAATGCTTCAAAGCAATATGATGCAAATTTAGTGATGAACTGTGTAGGAGGAAACGAATACTTACGAGTAGAAAATAAGTTTGATACAAGTAAAGTATTACCAGCAAGAACGACAAGAAGTGGAAGATTAACTTTAACCGTTATAAAAGCTCCTTTAACAGAAATGAGTGTATCTATTACATGTGAAATAAGTGGAAATGCAGTTGAAAAAGAAGTTGTTGGTGGAGATAATATCGGTATTGAAATGTATGATTGCTTAGTATCTATGTATGGATCTAATCACCCAACTCCAGAAACTTATGATCCTTATTTAGGATATGACCTGGATCGAAGTAAAGTAGAAACGATAACTATAGTAGCTAGTAAAGAAATACCTGAAGGAGCAACCTTAATTGGGGATGTATCAAATAATCAAAACGGAAGTATTATGATGTATAGTAAAGATGAAGACAGTGACAATATGTTGGAACTTTATATAGGACAAGATGGAGGAGTAGTTGCTAATCCTGATTCAACTGGCCTATTTGCTATTTTTAATAATCTAATAAGCATTAATGGTCTAGAAAATTTAGATACTAGTAAAGTAAGAAATATGTATGGAATGTTTTATAGATGTTATACTTTGACGACATTAAATGTAAGCCACTTTGATACAAGTAATGCAACGGATATGACGTATATGTTTTCTGGATGTGGTAGTCTAACGGGCTTAGATATAAGTCATTTTGATACAAGTAATGTCACAAGAATGGTTGGCATGTTTGCTGGATGTGGAAATCTTCCGAGTTTAGATGTAAGTGGATTTGATACAAGTAATGCAACGGATATGAGTTATATGTTTTCTAATTGTAGCAGTCTTGCAAGTTTGTATGTAAGTGAATGGGATACAAGCAGTGTTACTAATATGAGCGGCGTGTTCTATAGATGTGAAAACCTTACAAGTCTAGATTTAAGTAAATGGAGTACAAACTTGGTAACAAGTATGGAAGAGATGTTTTGTGAATGTTCAAGTCTTACAAGTTTGGATGTAAGTACATGGGATACAAGTAATGTTACCAATATGAGAAAAACGTTTTATTATTGTAGAGAACTAAAAGAGTTAAACTTAAGCAGTTGGGATATTGGCAATGTAACGAATATGCAGTATATGTTTAGTTCAAGCCCAAAACTTTCAACAACGATTATGATAGGTCTAACAAATTGTACAGACTATTTGGAAATGTTTAGTTATGCATCAACAACAGATGGAGCTCAGATAACGGTTAATTATACAGAGAATACAAGTGATTTAGTCGATAAAATGATAGCAACCAAATCAAGTAATTCTAATATCGTAAAAGGAAACCTTATTTTAACAGCTCCTATAACGATACAAGGTAATGATAATGTTACTGCAAACTATACAAAGGGATATGAAGGACAAACAATTACTTTATCACCGACTGGAGAAAATGATGGTGTTATTTCATTCAAAATGAATGGAACATTGATTACTGGAAACAAATTTAAAATGCCAAATAAAGAAGCTATTATAACGGATATTACAGTAAAACAAATTATTTTTGGAATTACAATAAGGGAAAACGCTGATGTTACAACAGACTATTCAAAAGCATATAAAGGAGATACAATAACTTTATCATATAAAGATGACACTAAAGCTGTGACTTCGTTTAAGATGAATGGAACGTTGATAACAGGAGATACATTTACAATGCCAGGTGAAGAAGCTATTATAACAGAGGTTGTATTAAAGCCAACTATCTTTGATATAACAGTAAATGGAAATGATAGTATATTTTTAATTAATAAAAAAGCTAGAAAAGGAAAAACAATTGTCTTGTATGCAAGTGAGGCAACGGCTGAAGAAACTAGAGTTATTACATCATTTAAAATGAATGGCACATTAGTAATAGGAGATTCGTTTATTATGCCTGAAGAAAATGTTGTTATAACAGATGTAGTTGTGAAAGATGCTACAATAATAGAGTCAGAACATCGTCCATATCCAGGTAATTTAGATGATAAAGTTTATGGAGAGCAAACATTTGACGGAGCAACTTCTTTAACTGTTATCTTAGAGTATCAAACAGATGATAAAAATCATAACTGGATATACTTGTATGATAGTACAGGAAAACAATATGGTAAATATGCAAGTACTAGATATGATAAAAATTGGGGTATTAGGAAACGAGAAACAATAACTATACCAGGAAATTATATTAAAATTACATTTACAACAGGTGATGATGGACCATACTACTATTATGGATTTAAAGCAGCAATTGTACCAAACTATGAATAAGAGGGTTGCCCTCTTTTTTCTTTTTCCATAATAGACAGAATAATACTTCCATGCTATAATTTCATCAGGTGATTATTATGCGTTATAATATTGTAAAGAATGCGAATGACATTATTAAATCAAGTTCTTATGCTATTAAAAATCCAAAGAGTTATAGGAATAAATGGCATGAAATATTTGGAAATAAAAATCCTCTTTGTTTAGAACTAGGAATGGGAAGGGGATCCTTTATCATTGAAATGGCTACTAAACACCCAGAAAAGAACTTTATTGGTTTAGAACTTGATGTCAATCAAATGGCAACAGCTTTACAGAATGCAAATGGGAAAAAACTTGATAACTTGAAAATGATCTGTGCTGATGCAGGAGAAATTGCTGAAATATTTGGAAAAGAAATTGAGACAATCTATCTAACATTTTCAGAACCATGGCCTAAAAAACAAGATGAAAAAAAGCGTTTTACAGCAACCAATTATTTAAAGTTATATGATCGTATATTCAAAAAAGATAAACATATTATCTTAAAAACGGATAATAAGATTCTCTTTGCATCTGCTATGGAGACTTTGAGTAACTATTGGTATACATTTGATAAAGTAAGTTTAGATTTACATCATGATGAACGTAAGATAGAAAATGTTATGACAGATTTTGAGAAACAATATAAACTAGAAAATCGTCCTATCTATTATGTAGAGGCTTCATTTAAAGGATAAAAGGAATACATGGTAGAGTAACAAACTTGTAAAAAAGATATTATTATGCTATTCAGAATATGCGAGAGAGTCTTGCATAATATAAAAAAGGATACATTTGATTGTAGTTGATCAAATGCAATCCCTTTTGGATGTGGCATCTGAAATCACTTAATTGTGAAATCAGATGCTTTTGCTATTTTAAGAGTAATAGAATTACAACTATAAATAGGAGCAATATTATAATAAATAGAGGAAATTCTCTCTTTGTCATAAATACCACCACCTTTCTTTTATCTATCGATAAAGAAAGGGAAAGCATCTGATATATTTCAAATGTATCCATAAGCATTATAGCA
>CAZWKF010000132.1:0-3742 GCA_964634785.1 uncultured Muribaculaceae bacterium | reverse complement strand
CCATTTTGATACAAGTAATGTAACTGATATGGATTCTATGTTTAGATTGTTTTCTAGTTTAGCAAGTCTAGATCTTAGTCATTTTAATACAAGTAATGTAAAATATATGAGTAATATGTTTCAGGATTGTAATAATTTATCAATTCTAAATACATCTAATTTTGACACTAGTAATGTGACAAATATGAAATATTTATTTTATGGCTGCAATAAATTAAAGACTACGTTTACAGTAATTGGCTCAAAGTGTACTTCATACACGTATATGTTTAATTCCGCAGCAACATCTGGAGAAGCAGAAATTATTGTTAATTATTCAGAGGAAGCATCAGATTTAGTAGACAAAATGATTGCAACTAAATCGAGCGGTTCTAAAGTGGTAAAAGGAAGCAATATTTCCAAGGCTATAACAATTCAAAATAATGATGAAGTTATGGCAGATTATACGAAAGGATATAAAGGACAGACAATAACTTTATCATATAAAGATGAGACGAAAATTGTGACTTCATTTAAAGTGAATGGAACGTTGGTTAATGGAGATTCATTTAAAATGCCAGACGAAGAAGCTACTATAACAGATATTGTATTAAAAAAGGTTATTTTTGATATCACAATAAATGGAAATGACACGATATCATCAAATGTTAAAAAAGCGAGAAGAGGAACTTCTGTTGTATTATCTACTAACGAAGAAAATAAAGCAGTTACATCTTTTAAAATGAATGGAATAAGTGTAGAAGGATGTTCATTTGCAATGCCAAAAGAAGATGTTACTATTACTGATATAGTAATAGAACAAATCCCTTCTCCAAATGCAGAAAAAATAAAAAAAGTAACACCAGATGAAATATTTTTAAATGATTATCAATATCAAAATATATTCATAGTAGAAAAGTTTGGCTCTATGGAGAAGTTTAGAGAGTACCGACAAGAAGTCTGCAAAGATGGATATGACTCAGAAATATGTCAAAATGCTGAAAATGAATTAATGAATGAGATGGGCGAATGGTTAAAATATCTCCATGTATTTGCTACCTATAAATATGGATCAATTGATAATTACAAGGAATGGCAAATTAATGCCTGTATTGAAGGAGAATCATCAACTACTTGTCAAAATGCTATGACCCAATTCTTTAATGGATTTAAAAAATGGAAAAATAGTTAAGATATTTTAAAAAAGCATTTCTATTATAGAAGTGTTTTTTATACATTTTTTATTTTATGACTTTATTTTATTGAACTAAGGGAATGATACTTTTTGTATCCATAAAAGGGGAATAGCACAGTTACATTTCTGAGTGAGACAAGCTATATTACATTAAAGTTATTTTAAAAAAAAATTTTAGTTAAAATAACTACTATGGTTTTAAAGCAACTATAATACCAAATTATGAGTAAATATAGCATCATTGACAAACAACATGAATAAGGTTATAATGCAAGTAGAAAACGAAGAAATAGGAATAGTAATCATTTATTACCTTAAAAGAGAGATTGTGGCTGGTGAAAACAATGAAGTGTAAAAATGATGAACCTACCTATGAGTGTTGCAACAACAACCGGATAAAATCCGTTATCAAAATGAGTGAAAAAGAGGATGGTACCGTGCCTAAAAAGCACTCCTTAGGTATCGTCCTTTTTTGTTTAAAAGAGAGGATGAAAACGATGAATAATGAAAAGATAACAAAAAGAGATGAAGACTTTGCTAAATGGTATACTGATGTCATTAAAGTGGCTGATTTGGTAGATTATTCAAGTGTTAAGGGAAGTATGATTATTCGTCCTTATGGCTATGCTATATGGGAGAATATGGTCAATATCTTAGATAGAGAATTTAAACGTACGGGGCACTCGAATGTGCAAATGCCAATGTTCATCCCTGAGTCTTTATTACAAGTAGAAAAAGATCATGTCAATGGTTTTGCTCCAGAAGTTGCTTGGGTTACCCATGGAGGAAATACACCCCTAGATGAAAGAATGTGTGTACGACCTACCAGTGAAACATTATTCTGTGACCACTTCAAAAAGATTGTGAAATCGTATCGTGATTTACCGCTTCTTTATAATCAATGGTGTACAATTGTAAGATGGGAAAAAACGACAAGACCATTTTTAAGAAGTCGTGAGATTCTTTGGCAAGAAGGACATACGTTACATGCAACAGAACAAGAGGCAAAAGAAGAAACTTTAAAGATGCTAAAAATCTATGAAGACTTTCAAAGAGATTATTTAGCTATGCCAGTGCTTGTTGGAAAGAAAACGGATAAAGAAAAGTTTGCGGGTGCCGAAGAAACTTATACAATAGAAGCCATGATGTATGATGGTGTTGCTTTACAAAATGGAACGAGTCATTATTTTGGACAGGGTTTTGCTAAAGCCTTTGATATTAAGTTTTTAAATAAAGAGAATAAATTAGAAACACCTTATCAAACTTCATGGGGTTGTACAACGCGTATGATAGGTGGACTTATCATGACCCATAGTGATGATGCAGGGCTTGTCTTACCATCTAAGATTGCCCCAATAAAAGTAGATATTATCCCTATTAGAAATACGGAAGAAGTAACAAGTGTAATAAGCAAAATAGAAGAAGAGTTAAAGGAACATGACATTACGTATATCATTGATAATTCAGATAAATCTCCGGGATATCGCTTTGCAGAAGCTGAAGTAAAAGGATACCCACTACGTATGGAAGTTGGACCAAGAGATTTAGAGACAAATGAAGTTACTTTAGTTAGAAGAGATACGATAGAAAAAATAAAGGTGAAGGTAGAAGAAGTTCTTCCAACAATCCAAAAACTTCTTGAGGAAATTCAAGAGAATCTTTATAAAAGAGCAGAGGCTCGAAGGGACTCCATGATTTACAACATCAATACATATGACGAATTAAAAGAAATGAGTGAAAAAGCAGGAGGATTTGCCTTTGTCAATTGGTGTGGAGATACTGCCTGTGAAGATAAAATAAAAGATGATTTAGGATTGAAATCACGTTGTATTCCATTTGATGGCGCAGAACCTGATGGAAATTGTATCTGTTGTGGAAAGAAAGCAACGACAAAAATATATTTTGGAAAACAATACTAAGAAAGGATGATTGAATTATGATTGATATTAAATTGATAAGAGATGAAGAGGGAAGAAATAAAGTCAAAGAAAACATTAAGAAAAAGTTTCAAGAAGAAAAGCTTCCTTTAGTAGATGAAATTTATGTATTAGATTCAGAATATCTTAAAGTAAAACAAGACATGGATATCAAAAGAGGAGAAAAAAATAAGTTAAGTGCTGAAATCGGGACACTCATGCGTGATAAAAAAATGGAAGAAGCAAATGAATTAAAATCGCGTGTCTCTTCTATGGCAGAAGAAATTGATACTTTAACAAAACGTGAAGCCGAATTAAGTGGCATTATTAAAGAAAAGATGATGGTTATTCCAAATATTGTTGCTGATGATGTTCCTGTTGGAAAAGATGATTCAGAAAATGTAGAAAGAGAAAAATTTGGTGAGCCAATTGTACCTTCTTATGAAATACCTTATCATGCTGATATTTTAGCCAAGTTTAATGCTTTAGATAAAGAGGCAAGTGGACGTACAAGTGGTAATGGTTTTTACTATCTTATGGGTGATGCAGCAAGACTTTCAAGTGCGATGTTAAGCTATGCAAGAGACTTTATGATTGATAAAGGATTTACTTATTGTATTCCTCCATTTATGATTCGCAGTGATGTTGTAAC
>CAZWKF010000131.1:0-3742 GCA_964634785.1 uncultured Muribaculaceae bacterium | reverse complement strand
CAAAATAAAATGCACTATGCCATCACTCATCAAACGGCAGCAGAAATAATCTACAATAGAGCAGATCACACAAAACAAAATATGAATTTAACTTCTTGGAAAAATTCTCCAAATGGAAAAATCATGGAATCTGATGTCGTCATTGCTAAAAACTATTTGACAAAAGAAGAAATAAAAGATTTAGAAAGAATCGTAAATGCCTTTTTAGAACTTGCTGAAAGAAGGGCTGAAAGACATATTCCTATGACTATGGAAGATTGGAGTACAAGAATAGATAAATACTTACTAGCAGATGATTTGGATGTTTTAAAAGATGCGGGAAAGATATCACATGAAATAGCTGTTGATAAAGCGTTAAGTGAATTTGAAAAATATAGAATTGTGCAAGATAAATTGTTTGAATCTGATTTTGATAAATTTATGATGACTATAGAAAAGGAAAATGAATAACAAAAGAAACGAGCTAGGAAAACTAACTCGTTATTTTTTCAATAAAGACAATGAAACTATAGAAAATAAAAGATAAGATTAATAGGATAAATATACCGCACATAACTAAAGATAAATTAAATACTTGTGTACCATACAGAATAAGATATCCTACACCTTCTTTACAACTTAAGAATTCTCCCATAATAACGCCAATAAGAGACATCGAAATATTGAGCTTTAGTGAAGAAATGATTTCTAATTTAGCTGATGGTATAATGAGTTTTGTAATCGTATCAACACGAGAGGCCCCAAAAACTTTAAATAACTTTATCTTGTCAGCGTCAGTTTTCATAAATCCATTTAAAATAGTCACAAAAGTAACAATTAAATTGATAAGAAGCGCCATTACGATAATGGACTTTTGATTAGCTCCAATCCAAATGATTAAAAGAGGTCCGAGTGCTACTTTAGGTAGACTATTTAACATCGTAATAAAGGGATCGAGAATTTTTTTAACTGTGGGAAACAAGTAAAGCAATAAAGCAATCAGAAAGCCAAATAATGTAGATAGACTAAAAGAGATAATGACTTCAATGGAAGTAGCAAAGATATGGTTAAATAGATTATGATTTTCATATAAAGAGAGAAGCGTTGAGAAAACTTTAGAAGGGGATGAAAAAATAAATGAATTGATGACATTATTTCTAGATAAGACTTCCCATAAAGTTAAAAAGAGAATGAGTAATGAAATTTGTGAGATGAGAATAAACCACTTTTTATGGAGCTCTTTTTTTAAATACGCTTTATGTTCATTGGACATGATCGATTTCACCTCGTATCTTTTGATAAAGTATCTTAAAATCGTCAGTGTCTCTTTTTTTACTAGGAACATCTTCTTTAATATCCAATGCATAAATACTTTTAACCTTTGCTGGCCGTTTCGTTAAAATGACAATGCGATCACTTAAGCTTAAAGCTTCATCAATATCATGTGAAATTAGAATCGTGGTGATATTTAATTCTTTAATAATCTTATAGACATCATCACTTATTGTAATTCGCGATTCAATATCCAATTTTGAAAAAGGTTCATCAAGTAGTAAGATGTTTGGATGTATGGCCAAAGTACGGATTAAGGCAACTCGTTGACGCATACCACCAGATAAACTATCAGGGTAAGAATCTTTAAATTCAAATAGTCCGTAGCGTTTTAATAACTCATATACATATTCTCTTCCTTCATGTGTTATATTATGTTTAAGTTTTAACCCTAAAAGCGTATTTTCTTCAACTGTAAGCCAAGGAAGTAAAGCGTCATTTTGCATCATATAACCAATAACTAAAGGTTTATTTTCGCGAATAAATCCAGAGGTGGGAGAATCAAGCTTGGTAAGCATATTGAGCAAAGTTGATTTTCCACATCCTGATGGACCTACGATCGATAGAATTTCACCTTCTAAAACATCTAAAGTAATATCTTCAATGGAATGAACTTCTAATTCTTTTGTATGATACGTTTTTTTGATTTGATTAATATTAATCAATTGCATAAACTAAATCTTCAAATGGAACATATTTATCGAGTAAATCATTATCCATAATCATATTTTCTAAATTTTCAAAAGATGACTTTGTAATTTCTGGTGTCGTTAACCATGAATCATATTTTTTATAGTTTTCGACCATCATAATTAAATCCTCTTTTTCTGTATCAGGGAATTCATCTTTGATAACATCAGCAATCTCTTTAGCAGAGTGACTTGCTACATATTCTAATCCTTTTTCAATTCCCTTATAGAAACGACCAATAACATCTTGATTTTTTTCAATATAACTTTTTTTAGCATTAAAAGCTGTATAAGGAACCACTCCTGCATATTTTCCAACGGAATCAGCAATAAAACCATAGCCATTTTTTACCATCATGGTGGCATTAGGCTCAAACAGATTGACTCCCTCAGCAGATCCTGAGATAAAAGCACTTGTTAAATTGGCAAAATCAACCGATGTATCGACATTGACACCCGTAACTTTTTCATTTTTTAGAGCATTTTTAAAATTGACTAAAGGCATTCCTCCAACACGGCCTCCAAGAATAGTTAATCCTTCAAGAGACTTAAAATCTTTATAAGGGGTTCCTTTCTTTAAAACTAAGAATTGACCATCGCGTTTTGTTAGTCCAGCAAAACTTTGAATGTAATCCTCTTTATTCTCTTTGTATACGTAAATGGTGGCTTCAGGTCCACAAAAACCAATTTCCACATCTCCTGATAAAACAGCAGCTGTAACATTGTTAGCACCACTTGTTAAGATAACTTCAATATCTAAATTCTCAAAGTATCCTTTTTTTAAGGCAACATACCAAGGGGCATAAAATACAGAATGTGTAACTTCGGCTACTCTTATTTTATCAATTTCCTCCTTTTGATTTTTTTGTGATCTATTTGAAAAGCTTATAACTGTTAGAAGAATGAGTAAACATAAAACACCTAACAGTACGAAAAATTTTTTCAAATTGTTTTCCTCCTTTTCTTTCCATTTTATTATATGGGCTTTAGAAGGATAGGGTGATTATTTTCTTTTTCTTGTGTCTTTTTATCAAAAGATAAAGAGTAAGAATACCAAGTAGAATGAAAAGATCGTATTTGGAAATAAAGTCAGAGACTAAGTAGTAGTTTTCGCCGACACAATTTCCAAGTAAAATTAGAATCGTATTCCAAAGAAGGGAACCAAGAGAGGTTAATGAAAGAAAAAGCAAAAAATTCATTTTACACATACCAGCAGGAATCGAGATTAAACTACGCATAATGGGTACTAAACGACAGAAGAAAACAGATTTATATCCCTTTTCTTGAAATTCTTTGATGCTCTCTTCAATTTTTTCATGATTTAAATGAAGAATTTTCCCTAGTTTTGTATCGATAAATTTTTGAAAGAAAGCCTTGTTTAAGATATAACCTAAAAGATAGAGGATAATCGCTCCGATAATGGATCCTAATGTTGAAAATAAAATCATAAGGGAAAGACTCAAATCTGCTTGGTAAGCCATAAAGCCAGAAAATGTCAAAATAACTTCTGAAGGAATAGGAGGAAACAGATTTTCAATCGCAATTAAAAAAAAGATTCCTCCATAGCCATATTTACTGATTAACTCTACCATCATTGCTTGCAAGTGTATCACCTTTATACAGTATGTGTGAAAAAAGAAAAAATAGAACTAAATGAGCAAAATTTGTTTACATGGTCATTTTATTTTCCCATCTTTGACAGTTTTAAAAAAGTAAAATCTCTCCATCCCAGAATTAACGGG
>CAZWKF010000130.1:0-3823 GCA_964634785.1 uncultured Muribaculaceae bacterium | reverse complement strand
TTAAGATTAAAACAAAGAAATTATTCATTAATTTGGTTATTAGATAAGACTAAGACAGCAATGGGTAGTAGATTACTTAAAAACTATATAGAAAACCCATTAATTGATAAAAATGAAATCAATAGAAGATATAGCGTTGTAGAAGTTTTATTAAAAGAATTTATTTTAAAAGAAGAATTACAAAATTATTTATTCGATGTTTATGACTTAGAAAGATTAAGTGGTAGAATTGCCTTTGGTAATGCGAATGCCAAAGATATGCTGCAATTAAAAACATCTCTAAGTGTTCTACCAAATATTAAAGAAATTTTAGACAAAATCGGTTTTGATAAAACAATAAATCCTTTAACTGATTTAAATAAAACTAGCCTTTTTATCGCTAATGTAACTTTTGAACCTAAATGTCGAAATAATTGGCATATTCATAAATCAACAAATGGTGGAGGTCAAATACTAATTTGTATAGATGGAGAAGGCTAGTATCAAGAAGAAGGCAAACCTGCTCAATCACTTAAACCAGGTGATGTAGTAACAATACCCGCGAATGTAAAACATTGGCACGGAGCAAAGAAGGATAGTTGGTTCAGCCACCTAGCAATTGAAGTTCCAGGAAGTGATACATCAAATGAATGGTTAGAACCCATAAGTGATGAAGAATATGAGAAGTTAAAATAAAATTAAATAAAAAACCAGGAGGTTAAGAAAATGAAGGAAATCACCACAAAAGATAAAATAGAAATCGAATATTTAATTTATGAAGTAAGAGGAAAACAAGTAATGCTTGATAGTGATTTAGCAATTCTTTATGAGTGTGCTAATGGCACAAAAACAATTAATCAGGCTGTAAAAAGGCATATTAAAAGATTCCCTGAAAGATTTATGTTTCAATTAACTGAAGAGGAGAGTAGAAATATTTGGTCCCAACTTGGGACTAAAAAAAGAGAAACTCGTGGTGGTAAATATAATAAGCCGTACGTTTTTACAGAACAAGGAGTAGCTATGCTAGCAACAATACTTAGAACAGAAGTAGCTGAAGAAGTGAGCATTAAAATTATGGATGCTTTTGTTGCAATGCGCAAGTATATTTCATCTAATTTAATTGAACAAAAATATATAAATAATTTAGTTTTAGAAGACCACGAAAAAATAAAAGTACTAGAAACATCGTTTAATAAATTAGAAGAAAAAAGAAAAACCAACGAAATATATTTTAATGGTCAAATATATGATGCTTATTCAAAAATACAGGAAATATTTAAAAGCGCTACTAGAAAATTAATAATAATCGATGCATATGCAGATAGTACGGTATTAGATATTATTAAAAGATTAAATGTGGATATAGTAATGATAACTAAAAAAGATAATCTTCTTACGGAACAAGACATTATAAAATATAATAAGCAGTATCACAATCTAAAAGTTGTTTATGACAATACATTTCATGATAGATATTTTATAATTGATAATAATGTCATTTATCATTGTGGAGCAAGTATTAATAGAATAGGATATAAGACCTTTTCGATTACTTTGATTGGTGATGTGGAAGTGTGTAACTTGTTAATAGATAAAATAGATAAAGTTATATAAAAAGAGACTTTCAAAGATTCCATTCTCCTATAAGGAAGATGATAGTTAGATTAGAAAGGCGTTTATGGATAAAGTAATTATTTTTGACTGGGGCGGAGTTGTTGAGAACCATGAGGACAATCTTAAAGATTTAAAAGAGGCAAAAGCAAGATTGATAAAAAGGTTTAATAAATCTTTATCAGATGAAGAGATAATAGATAGATGGACATATAAAACGGAAAAAGAAACTTCATTAAGTATTGTGAATAATGAATTAGAAATAAGAAATTGGGTTAGTATGATTCAACGCAAGATGAACATAAATGTATCGTTTGAAAAATTTAAACAAGCATATGAAGAGGAATTTTCCTTAGTAAGATATTATAAGGATGTTGTAGAATATGCTCACTCTTTAAGTGGTAAATGTAAAATTGCCATTTTATCTGATCTTGTATTTTTTGACAAAAAAAGGATAAATGATCAATATGATTTAAGTAAATTTGATAAAGTCTATTTATCTTTTGAGATAGGATTATCAAAGCCTGATAGAAGAATTTATGAATATGTATTAGATGATTTAAAAATACCCCCAGAAAATATTTTATTTATTGACGATGATACTCATAATATCTTAATGGCTAAGAATTATGGTTGGAACACTTGTCAAGCGTCGGGGTATGAGTTAGATAAAATAAAGCAATCAGTAGAATGTTTTTTAAAGTAACAATAACTGATGAAATATATAAAGAATTATAAAGGAAGTGAATACTGTGAGAACAATGATTGTAAGTACTTTTCCAGGATGCGGGAAAACATATTTATATAGAAATCAAGAAAACTTTCATTATAGAATATTAGATAGTGAGAGCACAAAATTTAAAAAGCGTGATGGATGGGAAAAAGAATATGTCGATTATATTGCTTCTAATATAGGCAAATACGATTTTATTTTTGTTTCAAAGCATCCAGTTGTTCTTCAAGAACTTAATAATAGAATTATACCATTTATCATGGTATCTCCAGATAATAGTAGTAACTTGTCTGATAAAGAAAGACAATTAATTAAACAACAATGGTTTGGTCGATTTTTATTAAGAGACAACTCTCATATAAAAGACTTTGATAAGTGGTTACAGAGACAAATTGAAAATTATGATGAAAGAACAAGTTATGAACATTTAACCTTGTACAATCCAGTAAAAGTAATTTTATTGAAAGAAAACGAATATTTAAGTGATAAAATTGATCAATTATATATTGAAAAAGAAAAAAACTAAAATTGTAGTTAAAAGATAATTACATTAAATAGTTATAATGTTATATTTTGAATAGAGAGTAAGACTTGTAGCTTGCTTTTTTTACTTTCAATAATATATCTGTATGAAATAATAGAAAACTATGATACTATAAAAATGGTGAGAAAAAGATTAAATAATAGGATCCCTTACTAAACATAATTTGGGTTATCATCGATATTGGAGCAAATGCAGATTATGGAAAGTAATATCCTTTTATATGAAATGGAAGATGGAAATATACATGTGGATGTAGTATTAAAAGATGAAACGATTTGGCTTACACAGAAAAGTATGGCAGAGCTTTTAGTGTCGATAGGACAGTAATTATAAAACATTAAAAAATGTATTTGCAAAAAATGAATTAGTAAAAAATTCAGTATGTGCAAATTTTGCACATACTGCTAATGATGAAAAAACTATCAAACAGAATTCTATAGTTTAGATGCTATAATTGCTGTTGGTTATCGATTAAATTCAAAAAAAGCAACTCAGTTTAGAATTTGGGCAACTAGTGTATTGAAAGAGTATATAATTAAGGGATTTAAAATTGAAAGAACGCATGAAAAATGGATGAAAAAGATTACAATGATGAATTATTAGAAATAATTAAAGAGATTCGTTTGACTAAAGGAAGGCTTTATCAAAAAAATACCGATCTTTTTGAAACAACGAGTATTGATTATAATAAGGATTCAGAAGAAGCTATATTATTATGACAACGATTTGTATAAAACACTGCAATAAAAAATTATAAAATATTTAAACATATAAAAGGAGGAGGTAATAGATAGATGAATGAAATTGAAGAATATAATGAAACTACTTTTGAAAGTATAAAACATATTAATAAATTTGGTGTCGAATATTGGCTTGCAAGGGAACTGATGAAAGTTTTAAGTTACAAGGATTGGAGATATTTTGATGCAGTAATTGAAAAGGCAAAAATAGCTTGT
>CAZWKF010000129.1:0-3913 GCA_964634785.1 uncultured Muribaculaceae bacterium | reverse complement strand
AATGAACTTATAGTAAGTAGACTATACCTTATTTCGTTGACAAAATATAAGAAAACTGTTATAGTAAGCACTTAAAAAAGGGGTTAACCCAAAGTTTGGAGGAAAAGAAAATGAATGATAGAGAGGAAAATTTAAAAAGATCTCTTGCCGGTTTCTTTAAAGAAAAACAGGCGGAACTGGAAAATCAGATTGCAAGACTTAGGGGATATAATTCTAGTGATGATTTTATAGAAGATTATAGAGGACGAAACATCCGAAGTATTAATCAGGAAGCTATCGATATGTGTGTGTCCGCTGGATATACGAAAGAAGAAGCAAATGAGTTTATAAATGCAGTGCTTGGTTCACTTGAAAATTCAAGAGAAGAAAACAGTATAAAAAATGTTGAAGAAATAAATAATGTCGTTCAAAACGAACCTGAAAGAGCGATAGAAATAGAACAAAATGAAGAAGCAATGCAGCCTGTAATGCAGCCTGAAGAAAATAAAAATGTGGAAGATAAGGAGAACGTTAATATGTATATATCAGAGGACGAAAGAGTAGCAAATTTTGCAAACAGTGATGAATTTCAAGCAAACTTAAAAAAGTTAAATGAAATGCGTGATATTATCAAGAGAATGGAAGAAAATTTGGCTCCATATAAGAAATATGGTCCAATGGATGGAGAAGGCTATCTTTATGCAAAAGAAGAACAAGAACGCATTGATTTACGTAAAGATGAACTAAAAGTTTTAGAGGATCAAATAAGAGATTCTGTTAACCAATTTTTTGAACAACGCAAAGAAGAATTGAAGAGAATGGAAGAAAATTTGGCTCCATATAAGAAATATGGCCCAATGGATGGAGAAGGTTATCTTTATGCAAAAGAGGAACAAGAACGCATCGATGAACGTAGAAATGAAATGAACCGCAATATAGATAGACTTTTAGAACTTGCAGGTATTGAATCTATTAAGCCTGTTAATATGAGTGTAACGATTAACGATTTAGAAAATGGACAAAAGTCTGTTAGTGTTTCTATTAATGGTAAGAATGTTTACACTGTAAATGTTCCAGAAAATGAATTTTCTTCTAAAAAGGTTGAAGAAATTTGCAATTCGGCTTTACTTGCTTACACCTTAAATCAAAATAAGAAAAACAAAGCCGTTATTAACTATAATGGAAAAACAGTAGAAAGTGGCTTAGGAGAAATAGATAAGGGCATTGCCAAAGCCATAAAGGCAGTGGCTGAAGAAAAAGAAACAATAAAGCAAAAAGAAATAGAAGAACAGAAAAAAATAGAAGAGGAACAAAAGAAAATAGAAGAGGAAAAGAAGAAGAAAGAGGAAGAAGAGAAAAAAGCTCAAGAAACTCCAAACACTCCTGAAACTCCGGAAGTTCCAGAAAATGAAGAAGAACAAGAACTTGGATCTGATGAAATAGATTCTCCAGAAATAGAAATTTCTGAACCTGAAATGGGTCAACAAAATACGCCATTTATTTCACACGATGATGTAAATGAAATGGCGATGAAAGTAACGAATTCTCGTAATATCAACATGAAGAGAAACCAAATAGCTGGTGGTATATTAGCGGCCGCTGGAGTTGGCTTGTTTGCAGTTGGAGCGCCAATTTCAATACCTATTGCAGTAATTGGAGCAGGTGCTATTTTACCACACATTGGAACATTAAAAGATATTGTTGAATATAAACACTTTACAAGAAAATGTGAAAAAATTGCAGAAAAATATGCAGCCTTTAATATAGACTTTGTCTATGATGCAGAAAAGCGCCGTGCTGACTTTGTTCATTATGAGTCTAAGGTAGATATGAGAAAAGGTATAAATGGTATTTATATAACGGAAGAAAATTATCATAGTATTTTCCCTGCTGGAACAGATGATGCTTTTGTAAGTGACTTTAATAAAGCATTTGCAAAAGAAATGAAAAGACGTAGTAAAGATGGAAGAAGAGAAAACTATCCACAAGTAACACCATTTGATTTAAGAACTGTCTTTGTAGGAATAGGCGGAGTTAAAACACTAAAAGAAGTTACAACTGGAAGTATGGCAATTGAATCTTATATTACAGATGTCGAAAAGGCCAATGAGAAAGAAGAACAAGAAATCGAAATTCTTCCAGTGACTCCAGAGGAAATTGTTGAAACTAATGAGTTAGAAGAAACTCCTATTGGACTCCCTGATTTACATCTAGAAGAACCTACTCCTGTAGTCCCAGAAGAACCAGTGACTCCAGAAGCAATTGCTGATGAAGTTGATGAAGAATTAACTCGTCAAGAAGAACCAGCAATTCCTGTAGTAGAGCCTATTGAAGAACCAGAAGTTAAACCAGAAGAGATTATTGAAGTTCCAGAGGTTCCAGAAGTTCCTGAAACGGTAGTTGAACCTCCAGTAGAAAATACTCCAGAAGCTTTAGCTGCTGAAATTGATTCTATTATGAAAGAACAACAAGCTCAAGTACCTCCAGTAATTCCTCCTGTACCAGGATCATCTGATGTGGATAACTATGGCGGAATGTTAACAAAGGAAGAAATTGATGCCTTATTAGGTGATATGGTAGAGCCAGAAAATGTGGAAATTCCAACTCCAACACCTACTTCTTCACCTGAGGAAAAAGAAGAATTCTTACAATCTATTGCTGATGAAAATAAAGCATTAGAAGAAGCAGAAAAAGTTGAAGAACCAAAAACAGACATTTTTGCAGGCATGGATCAAAAGATTCAAGCAGCTAAAGATGAAGTTAAATCAGTTCCAGTAGAATTATCTACAAGTGTTGCAACTATGGTTGGAACTTTCGAAGAAAATTATAAAGATGTGAAAGATATTATTGCTTTAGATAATGCTGTATCAAATTATATTGATCAAGCAAAAGCAGTTGAATTAATTACAACAGAGGAAGAAGAACAACAATTTAAAGATTATTGCAATGCGCAAATTGAAAATATAATCAATGAAAGAGGACATGATTTAGGTAAAGGAATTAGAGATGCTATAAAATCTGGAGAAAAATATGTAGATGCATTAAATGAATTTACAAATAATGCTTCTGATAGCCTTGATATTGAAGCTATGAATGCTATTATCTATGATGAATATATGAGTGGTCGTTTACCTGAAGAGACTTATAATTCAATGAAACAAAACCTTGATACAAAATATGATGGATTAAAAAACGTATCAATGGGAAAGGCAATGTAATATGATAGAGGTTGGCAATATAGTGACTCTTGAAAATACACAAGAGTATCTGTTACTAGAAGAATTAAAGAAAGAAAATCATCATTATATCTATGCAGTTCGCGTTGTAAATGATGAGATTGCAACAGATGAGTATTTAATCTTTGAAGCACTTAAGAAAGACAATGATGATTATCTTAAAGTGGTCAGTGATAAAACACTTTATGATGAATTAATTGATGAATTTAGAGATATTGTTGCAGATAAGATACTAGATGGTGCATTAGATAATGTAGAAGAAGGAGTTGCTGCTTAAGAGCAACTCTTTTCTAAATAAAGAGTAGGAAAGGAATATTATGATGGTAGAAGTAGGAAAGATTGTCACATTAGAAAATAATAATGAGTATTTGTTATTAGAAGAGTTATTAAGAGAGAATGTACGTTATGTCTATGCCGTAAGAGTAAAAGAAGAAGCAATTGTTACTGATGAATACTTAATCTTTGAAGTACAAAGAAGAAATGAAGAAGACTATTTAAGTATTGTCGATAATAAAGTCTTATATGATGAATTAATTGATGAATTTAGAGACATTATTGCAGATAAAATTTTAGATGGTGCATTAGATGGAGTGGAAGAAAGCGAATAAGCTTTCTTTTTTGTATAATTTAAAAAATAGGAAACATACTAATCCTATAAGGAGAAAAAGAAAGATGAAGAGAATTTTTAATTTTGTATT
>CAZWKF010000128.1:0-3934 GCA_964634785.1 uncultured Muribaculaceae bacterium | reverse complement strand
GGAATGCAAGAATAAATAAATATTTATTTTTAGCTCAAGTTGTTCATTTAGCTAAATATAATTCGAAATTATTTTCTGACGATTTTGCAGCATATGATAATGGACCTGTTGTTGAAACAATAATGAATTCATATGGCAGATTAGTAGGTCGTTATGATGATAAAAATATTGATGAACAAGAAAAGACTTTTTTGGATAAAATCTATTTATCTTTAGAAAATGCAACATACGAAGAATTAATAGAAATAACTCATGAGGATCCAGAATGGCAAATTTTAAGTAAGGATACATATAGTGCTCCCGTAATGAATTTAGAAAAAAATATTGATGAATATAAAAAGAGATATAAAGGATTAATTGAAGCATTAAAAATATGAGCGAGGATTTAAAAGTTGGTCAGATACTTTGGCTAAGAGTTAGATATCAAATAGATAAAGTATCTGATGTTAAACATCCAATGTTAATTGCTGAAATCAATGATGAATATATTGAAGTTATAGCAATTGATAAAACTGCTGGTAAGTTGCAAAACCTATATTATCCATACAACCATTATATCAATTCAGATAATCCAAAAGAAACAGTATTATATGAAGATAGTTATGCTCAATTAAATACAAAATTAACAATAGAAAAATTTGTTGATTTAAAAAAATATAGAAAAACAAATGATTTATTATCAAAAACAAAATTAAATGAATTATTAAATGATTATAAAGATTATCAAAAAAATAATAGAATTAAAGAGGAAAGAATTGTGCATATGACAAAATATGAAATATTAGAATTAAATGAGATTAAGTAGCATTGGACAACTATAGAAAAATATGCTATATTATAAGTGCATTTGGTACTATTATGATTATATTTGCATATACTAATAGTGCTAATAAGCATAAAAAAGTGGGTGATTCCGACCTATTTATAACAGGAAACGAAAAAAGAAGCTAGAGAGCACACTCTAGTTTTAATTTTTTATAAAATATCGAAAAAATGTTTGCTTTTTTGAAAATGCATGCTATACTCAACTTAGAAGCAGGGGGAATATGAAAATGCAAAAGAATTTAGTTTTAGTAAAATTGGATAAGGAATACTGTGATTATTTAAGACATTTGATTCACGTGTACCGTATAATTATGCAAGAAAGGAAAATCGACCATTTGTAGGCGTGTTATTTACTATTGATAAGTGTATGTATTTTGCACCACTTTCAAGCCCTAAACCCAAACATTTAAAACTTAAATCGAAAATTGATTTTCTAAAAATCGATGGTGGGAAATTTGGTGCTGTGAATTTTAATAATATGCTTCCTGTTATGGAAGAAAACTATTATAAAATTTGATTTAGAAATTCTAGGGAAAACAAAAGAAGAAAAAAATTATATTATGTTATTGCAAAAACAATTGTATTGGGTAAGCCGTCATAGTGAACTTCTTTATAATAAATCAAAAGTTGTACCAAAAATATAAAGATGGAACATTGGAAACTAAAATTGCTTCTAGGTGTTGTGATTTTAAAATCTTAGAGAAGGCTTGTAAAGAATATAATAAAAAATAAAATGGTCGACAGAGTTCGACATTTTTTCATTTAAAAGTGCGATATAGTAGCATTGGTGATGTTTATGAAAAACTTATTTGCTCTTATTCTAGGATGTGCTATTTCGGTCCTTATCGCGACACTTTTTATGCCTTCGACAAAGACTCCTGAAGAAATCCCCGTTATGAAAGAAATGACAGTAAAAGCGATTCAACTAGGTGCCTATCAAGCCTTAGATTCTGCCCAAGCAATGGCTGAAAAGCATCATGGTATCGTCGTATCTGATAATGGCTATTATACAGTTTATGCAAGTATCTTAAGTAATGAGGCAAATGTGGCAAAGATGATGGCCTATTTAGAAAAAGATAATATTTACTATTATGTTAAGAGCATTTCAACAACAGAAGCCTTTAATGAAGAACTAAAAAAATACGAAGAGATGATGATGGCAACCACTTCTGATATTGCTTTTCAAGAACTCAATAAGCGAATACTTGATTTGTATGAGGCTACTTATGAAGATTAAAGAGTTACCAAAAGATGAAATGCCTAGAGAAAGGCTTTTACAATATGGAGTAGAAAATATAAGTAACACTGATTTGCTAAGCATTATATTGAGAACGGGAACAAAAGATATTTCTGTAAAAGACTTATCCTCTACAATTCTTAAGCAAGTAGGAGGAATTAACCAATTAGGAAATGTGGGAATTCGAGAACTATCTAACATTAAGGGAATGGGTGTTGTGAAAGCCATTACTTTACTGGCAGCAGTTGAATTAGGAAGAAGGATTAATTCTAAAGAAATTGTCATTAAAATGAAATTAAATAATGTCGAACTTGTACATGAAGCTTTTAAAAAATATTTTGTTGATTTAAAACAAGAGAAGTTTTTAGCCATCTATTTAGATACTAAAAAGTGTTTAATTTCCTATAAAGTATTATCAATTGGGACACTTGATAAAACCATTGTCCATCCACGTGACGTCTTTAATGAAGCGATTAAAGTAGGAGCCTCTTCTATTATTATCATGCATAATCATCCATCTAATCAATTGAAACCAAGTATAGAAGATATTGAAGTGACAAATCGTCTTTTTGAGTGTGGGAAGATGATGAATATTCCTATCATCGATCACATCATAACAAACGGAAAGGAGTATTATAGTTTTTATGATAAAGAGAATCAAAAAAATCAATAAAAAGTATTTAGTACTTGTCTTTTTCTTTCTCTTTCTATTTCACAAAAATTTTGTTTATCTTTTGGGAAATATAGGGGATTTGACTTCTAAAAAGGAGAATACAAGGGAAGTAGAAATAAATCTTTTGAAAGAAGAAAACAAACAGTTAAAAATAGAACTAGAACAAATAAGTGATTTATTGCCTTATGCAAAATACCATTATAAAATGACACGATTAACCTATAAAGAAAGTTATTCTACGACACAAATCCATATTCAAGGCGGGAAGGATAACAACTATAAAGAGGGGCAAGCATTGATTAATCAATATGGGTTAGTAGGAATCCTCGATAAAGTTGGAAAGGAAGAATCATCGGCTACACTTCTTACAGGTCTTTCTAATTTAAGTGTTCGAATCAATGATGCATATGGGACTATTACGGGATATCAAGATGGATACTTCCTCATTGAAAATATTTCTAATTATGATGAAATTCATTTAAATGATGAAGTCTATACTTCTTCTTTGGGGAGTATTAAAGAAAACCTTTTTATTGGTAGTGTCTCAGAGATTATAGGAGAGACGTTAGAAAAAAAGATTAAGATGAAGAGTAAAGTGGATTTTAAAGAGATTCATTATCTCTTTGTAGTAGGTGATTTATAATGTGGGTACTTGTGGATTTAGTGACTCATTCTTTGACGGGTGTCTTTTTAACCAGTTTTATTCTCTTCTTTTATTATATGGAACCTTTTGAATTTATCGTCTCGATTGGAATTGTTGTGCTTTTTTCAGAAAACTACTTTATCATAGCCATGTTAGTCATCATGTACTCTATAGAAAAGATTCTTTCTAAATATGTCAATTATAATCTTCTTTATCGAATTTCTCTTTTTACTTTTTTTTATTTAACCCTAAATAAAATAGATTGTTCTTATTTTGTCAATCTCTTCTTGGTTCTTTTTATCCATTTTGTTAAATATAATGGTAATGGTGGTTTCCTTGGACATAAAAAAATATTTAAATAGTCTCTTTATTCGTACACTTCTTTCTTTAATTCTTTTATTTTTAACTGCTTTTTTATTACAACACAACCTTTATTATGAAGAAATCTATACGATTGTTCATGAGAATGTACTTGATTTTTCCTATGTTAAAAGTAAAACCAACTTCCTTATTGGGAGAATCTTTGGTAAAAGAACAGAATTTGTCTCTTCTAATA
>CAZWKF010000127.1:0-4187 GCA_964634785.1 uncultured Muribaculaceae bacterium | reverse complement strand
TAACAGATATGAGTCAGATGTTTTATACGTGTGCGAGTTTTACTGATTTAGATGTAAGTCACTTGAATGCAAGTAAAACAACAGATATAAGTCAAATGTTTTTAGGATGCACGAAGTTAACAAATTTGATTTTAGGGGATTTTAATCCAAGTAATGCTGTTCACATGTATGGTCTGTTTCAAGAATGTAGTAGTCTTGTCAACTTGGACTTGAGTAAATTTGATACAAGTAAGATAACGGATATGAGGAATGTGTTTTATGGGTGCATTAATCTTGAAAATTTGGATATTAGCTCGTTTAATACAAGTAATGTAACAATCGCGACAGGTATGTTTGCAAATTGCTATAAAATAAAGACAACAATTGTCATACAAGGAACTAAGTGTACAAGATATGGAAACTCATATGAGAAAGGAATTTTTGAAAATGCAGCAACAGAAAATGGAGCTAAAATAATAGTTAATTATAGTACAGATGCATCAAGTTTGGTCGATAAAATGATTGCTACAAAATCAAGTAACTCTAATGTAGTAAAAGGGACACAAGTTTAATTATTTTAGAAACTTATAAATACATTCATAACATTTAGGATGTATACAGAAGGTTAATAATTGTAGTTTCTTATAAAAGGGAATATATGCATTTAATAGATAATGCGGTATTCTTTTTTTTAGCTTTTCTTGTATATCATTTAGAATATTGTTCTTTTGATGATAAATTAAAATAAGGTTAATAACACTGAAAAAAACGGTAAGCTCATTACATTCTATGAGTTTTGTATATTTCTCTTGCCCTTTAAAAAATATTCTTATTTCATCAAGGACTTTTAATATATCAAGCCGTTCATCCGCATATGTATTTGTTATACTCGACTTTCTTTGTACATAATAGTATAGTTTATCCGGAATACTGCAAATTGTTTTGGAAGAATAAAATAGTTTATACATCACAAAATGATCCTCATGCATTCTTACTTCGGGAAACTTTATAGTTTGAAATAATTCTTTTTTATATAATTTATTGCATACGATTACATCCAAATCTTGCTTATGAGTGAAAATGTCTTTTATAGCTTCAAAAGAAGTATATAAATGTTTTGGCTTTTCTTTTCGTATCCATTTCCTATTATTTTCATCTACATAATAAAAGTTGCAAACACTTATGTCAGCATTATTTTTAATGAGTTCTTCATATAGTTTCTCTATGAAAGTAGGAGCTATATAGTCATCACCATCTATAAAGGCAAGATAATTCCCATGAGCTTTTTTGATACCTATATTTCTAGTTTCTGATAATCCTTTATTCTTTTTATTATTGATTACTTTTATTCTTTTATCTTTTTTTTCATATTCTTTGCAGATTTCTAATGAATGGTCAGTAGACCCATCATTGATTAATAAAATTTCTAATTCTTTTATTGTTTGCTTTAGAATAGATTCTATACAAACGGGAAGATATTTTTCAACATTAAATATGGGAACGATAATAGTAATAAGATTATTTTCCATAAAGCATTCTCCTTATTTTTACGACAAATAAAATAACAGGAGTGGGAAAGATAGTGTAGATAGTAGACCATAAGAACATAGCAAATCCAAAAGCAAAAAGTATTTTTCCTTTTCTTTCTGCCTTAATCTGTTTTATTTGTTTTTTCTTTTTGGCTTTATCTAAAGAACAATCCTTTTTTTCCAAATTAGATAGACTAGAGTATAAATTTTTCATTAGTAAAAAATCTTTAACTTCACTAAATTGAAGAACATCAAGTTCTTTAAATATCTTTTTATTTGCATTCATTAATTGCTGATACTTTTCAGGAAGATATCTCTTTGTAATAGATAATTCATTTTGCCAATGATGATAAAAACAATCATTAGAAAAATATAAGGTTGTACAGTGATTGATATATTGAAGATTAAATAATAAATCTTCAGCAATTGAAGACTTTGAATCAAATGAAAGATGATACTTTTTAATAATTTTTGCTTTGTATATCTTGGCTGTTACATAATTGATTTGTTCATTTAAAATAATGCTTTTAATCTCTTTTCTTACATCTTTTATGAAAAAGAGTCCTTCTTTTTGGTAAAAGGCTATTTTGCTTTCTTTTTTTATGGGGAAAAGATAATAATCAGATTCTATTGATAAAGTCTGCGATAGGGGAGAAAAGTTGTTTTCTATTTCATCATCAGCATCGACAAAAGTGATAAGATCTCCTGTTGCTTTTTTAATACCATAATTTCTAGCGTTTGAAACTCCTTGATGAGAAATAGAATATAATTTAATAGAGTTGTGAGAAAAACTTTTACAAATTGAAAAAGATTCATCTGTTGATCCATCATCTACTAAAATTACTTCGTATAAGTCATTATATTTTAAGATGCTAGATAAACAGCGACGAATAGTAGATTGATTATTGTATATAGGAATGATGATAGATAATCTTTTCATATCGTTTACCTCTCTAATGTATTTTCATTATATCTTCTTTTTAATAAAAATAAAAGTATTAGATTCCAAATTAATTCGTTTGCCATTGCATAAGAAAAAATTCTATTTTATAATAACCTAAAGAGAGTATAGTTTATAAACAAGTGGGTGATGTGAAATGGAAAAGAGAAAAAACATAGAAGATTTTATTGTAATGCTGTTTCTTATTTTTGTAATCTGTTATATTTTCTATGCAAGTGTATCTGTTACTTTTTTTAAAATGTATTTGATTGGATATGAAAAAAATCTTGCCAAAATATGTCTGTTTGCCTTTCTTCCAAGTCTTTATATTTTTATAAAAAATAAAAGATATAGAAAAAAAGATTTTGTATTTTTATGTCTTATGATTTCAGGAGTTTTCATTTCTTATATTTATTCTATAAATAGGGAGATTTCTCTTTATGGAAGAGAACTTCGATATGAGGGAATATGTGCGATTCTATGCTATTATTTTCTTTACTTGTTAGCAACAACGGTAAAAAAAGATTGGATGAAGAAGGGAATTTTGATTTCCTTATTAGTCTGTAATCTTTTGCAAGTGGGTTATGGTTATATTCAAACAACACCAATATTAGATCCTTATCTTTCAATTCCTATTGTCAATGCTTGGACTTATGCTGCTGGATTTGTCGGAAATTCCAATTTTTTTACCTCTTTAATGGTAATGCTTTATTTTATTAGTTTAGGGTTTTACTGCTTTAGTAAACGAAAATGGCTTTATTTATTTACTTATATTAGCACTTCTTTATTTTTTGCAGGTATTATTCTATCGGGAGCCATGAGCGGTATTCTTGCTTTCCTAATTACTTCCCTTGTATATTTGTTAGTAGGAAGTTATTATTTTTTTAAAGAAAAAAGGAAAATAGGAGGAGTTCATTTTCTGATAAAAATAGGATTATTGATTCCTATGTTTATTGTGATTCTTCTTGTAATTAATAAAACAACGGAGAGTCAGGTAATAAAGGATTTTTCTTCTACAGTTACAGAAGTAAAGGAAGGAATTAATGAAGAATCTGGAAGTGGAAGAATCAAAATATGGAAAGAGACTCTTCCTATAATCCCTAAATATTTACTTACAGGGAGTGGAGTAGATACGTTTGTGGAAGCCTTTGAAAATAAACCTATTATGCTTAAACAATTTCTTTTTCCAATTGATAAAGCCCATAATGAATATTTACAAATAGTGGTTACTGAAGGAATTCTCTCATTAATAAGTTATTTGGGATTAATAGGAATAACTTTCATTTCTTTTTTCAAAAAGTTAAAAGAAAAAAAGATTAATTCTCTAGAGATTACTTTAATGCTTTCTGTAATTGCTTATCTTATTCAAGCATTCTTTAATATACGAATAACGAGAGTAGCTCCTCTTTTCTTTATCGTATTTGGACTTCTTAACAGTAGTTTAGATAGATGTGATGAATAAGAAAAATATTTTCATTTAGTTTACATAAAAGTGTATAATTTTTAGTATTTTGGCTTGACTTTTTAATTTAGAGGTGAAAAAAAAAAAAAAAAAAGTGTAAAATATAGATTAGAGAGTAGAGAAATATCTTTATTTTTTAGAAAGTAGGAAAGAATATGAATAGGAAAACAAAGATAGCTTTGCTATTGTGTATTATAGGAATGTCTATTGGTTTTGCAAGTGTATCAACAGTATTATACTTATCTGGAAATACGAATATAGCAAGCAATACGGGAGA
>CAZWKF010000126.1:0-4243 GCA_964634785.1 uncultured Muribaculaceae bacterium | reverse complement strand
CCAGATTGTAAAAATGGATAGCGATGATACTAAGATGCTTTTTCATAGTGCATATTAATTCTCTCATGAAAGTAATCAATATATGAAAAATATTTATAGTCTTTTAACTCTGTTTTAGGAGTAACGACATTGCTAAGATAAGTATATGTTTCAATCATGACAAAAAACAAAATGTATATTGGTATAGAAATAATAACTGCTATAATTAATGGTTTTTTCATATTGGCATATTTTCTACATAATAGAAAAATGAAGCAATAAAAGAATGCGGGAATTATGAAAATGCAAAGCAAAAAGGATATCTTTTCACTTAATATCCAACAAATAATCATCGCAATAAAGTTTATTACTAACATAATCAAAGCTAGTGTTGATGAGACATCCTTTTTCATATTGATTATCTTCCTTTAATATCCATTTCCAGGGTAATATTTTTTTAACACTTCTACAATCTTTGTGAGACTATCCCAATAATCTTTCATTTCAATTCCATAATCATTTGCTTTGTTTCGTTCAATATATTCCTTTATTTTGATAACGTCTTCATCAGTTTCTTCGGGAGGAAGCATTTTTTCATTTGCTGTATCCCATTTTAAAAATCTATATCTGAAAGAAAGTAGATTATAGACCATTCCTCCATAATAATCAAAAAACAAATCCAATCTTAATAAATGTGTATCTCTTGGATAACATAAATAATCAAATTCCTTTAAAACTTTTCTATCTTCCTTAGATATTCTTAACTTCATAATTATTTCTCTTTTCTATTTTATCAATATATCTCGTTTCATTATTGGACATTTCTCCCATTTTTCTTAAGTAAAGTATATCATTTATTTATATTAAAGGATAGTAAGATAGCTATTTTTCCAAAAAAAAGATATAGGGTGTTAGCCCTATATCAAATCATCCACTTCTAAATATATTTTTACTAAGCAACTCTTTTTTATCTTCTGTAGTTTTGTACGACTAATTGACAATATTTCACTTATCGATTCTTCAGTTGTATCACAAAAGAAACATTGAATAAAATACATTGCTTCTTGATAGGTTAGTTTTGTAGAAATATTGAGTATACAATGATACATCGTTTTAATAAATTGTTCATCATCTATCTTTTTTCCAACAATGTTTAATAACTTATTTGGATTAAGTGGTGTTTTTCCTACTTTATCTATCCTCAACTGATTAGATTGTAGAGAATAAGTTTCATCAATTCGACACAAGTATTTAAGATCTTTAAATTTACTAAATAATTTCTTAAGATCATTCTTTAATTCTACATAATAATATTTGGAGATTAAACTATCATTTAATAAGGCAAGAAATTCGTTTTCTTTTGCCACTTTAATAACTTCACTTGGTAAATCAGAAAGAATTTGATAATTAAAAGTATCGTCCATTTCTACACCTCATTAAACCTTTTATAAGTAAACTATAATAAACATTTTGCTTCATACTGTCAAGACTTTTCATTCTCTTTCAAATCATTAAATACTTCCACTAATTTTTTAGGTAAGGGTAATCCAATAATAGCCCAGTTCTCTAAAATTGAAATAGCTTCATTCGCGATAAAGAAATAAAGTGTTAAAGTTCTAATAGCCATACTATCATCATGAACAATATAATCAAATATTGTAGCTAATATAACAATGCATAAATAGCCAAACTTTTTAATGATTCCTTTCACACTTTTCTTACTATTTAATTTTTTCTTACTGACTCCCTTACATAATCCCGTTAAATAATCTAAAACAATAAAGATAAGTAATGCTTTAAATAAAGCATCAAATCCTCCAATAAGATAAGTAAAAAAACTTATTCCTAAACTTCCTATGCCCATTTCTACTTTCATCTTTTCATATCCTTATCTTTAATTCTTGTCCAATCTTAATTAGATTGGGGTTCTTGCCAATCACTTTTATATTATCTTGATAAATTTGTTGCCAAGTTGTTTTATATTTTTTGGCTATTTTAGATAAAGTATCTCCCTTTTTTACAATATAAAAGAACTTCGTCACTTGAAGTTCTTTAATTGCTTTATTCCCTAATAAATAAGCTTTAGGATCTACATACTTTTTTCCATTCTTTACTGCAAAGTGTAAGTGTTTTCCTGTAGCACGTCCAGTTGCACCTATAATGCCTAAAACATCTCCCTTTTTTACTACACTATTTTTCTTAACTACAACAGAATTGTATTTTAGATGACAATACATAGTTGAGATGTTATTGCCATGGTCAATGGTGACATAATTTCCTAAAGGATATTTTTCACTGTATCCTTTAACATTCTTTTTAACAGAAGTAACAATCCCTTCTTCTACAGCAATAACTGTTTTACCACCTATTAAATCAATTCCTTTATGATTACTTGTTACATACTTTTTAGTAATTTTGTTATAATATTTTCTCTTTCCATAATCAGAAGTTACTTTAATTGTCTTATTTTCTTTAAAAGGAGTTAAGATAATATTTTTTAACTTATAACTCATAGTTGTTTCTTCTAATCTCTAACTAAATAAGTATTTAAAAAAATAACATGAATTGAATAAGAATTATTTTCAGTATCTTCTACTGTATAGATGAAATTTAGTCCTTTTCTATTTAATTGAACCGTAGGTTCTAGTATGATTTCTTCTTCTGTAAAAAAATTACTGTAGACTGTATTTTCCCATGGATGAGGTCCCCATACTCCTGCTTTATTAATTAAAGTAAGATTATTTAATGTAACGGTAATGTTGTTTGAAGATACAGTATTATAATGCATACTTACTCTATATACAGGATGCCATCCTTCTGGTACTGGAAAGTTGAATAAAACTCCTTTCAATAAATTAAAACCTTCAGAATCATCCAAATTGTGGTATGTACCACAACAAGCAAACGTTGTTTTAGCTACTGGACCAGTTCCTACAACAGGACTCCCTAATATTGAACGACTATCAATTAAAATTGGCATGTCTGGTATTAGTGAATTCTGTCCTCTAGTCATCAATGAATTGACGATTAAATTTCCTTCACAATCCATGCTGAATGCGTTATTAGTTGAATTAAAACATTTTACTATTGCTTTATTAAATTCTGCATTTACTCCTTCTTCTACTTCTGTAAAACAATTCCTTATTTTTTCTTCATTCATGTTTTTTCCTTCTTTCTTTTATTTAAAGTAAAAGAGTGATAGATTTTATCACTCTTTACATTCATAAGCTTCTAACTTTTTCTTGAATTTATTTAATACAGCTTTTCTTTCATTAAATACTTCTTCATCTTTCCAATTTTCTAAATCCTTTTCAATAGCTTTTAAACCTTTTTCTTTTTGCTTTTTGGTTAATTCTTTTTGCTTAATTTGTTCATTTGCTAGTACCATCCAAAAAATTGGCTCATCGAGGGGATCTTCTAAATATTCTTCATAATAGTCGATCAATTCATCTATCATTTCTTGATTACTTGTTCCATTTTTTTTACTGTCTGTATAAAACTTCTTGTAATCACCTCGAACGTCACAGGCAACATCATTTCCATACAATGATGGACTCCAATAATTTAGTGTTCTATCTTTTATATCAAATTTTATTTTTCCAGAATTCATTAGTTTTTCTAATTTCAATGAAAACTCTACCTCCTTACGGGCATTTTCTCGTATTTCTTTATTTTCTTCTTCTGTATAACAATAAGAGCGTTTTAAGTTGAAATTTTTATAAAATGTTAATACTTCTTCGACTTTATCCATAAAAATTAACATGGTATGTCCATAAGTAAAAGGAATGTATTCTTCTGTTGGTATACTTAAATTATAATTTCCTATATATTCAAATTTTTTTATGTTTTTTGATCCGGCTAGTTTCACAATATAACAATATAGATATCCATATTCATCTGGATAAAATTTGATATCTTTTCGTTCTTCTAATAGTTGTTCATATGTCTTCTTTCCTGATAATGGGAAATGACGTTCTTCAAAAGTAAAATATCTTTGTTTTATATATGGCAAGCTTTCTAATTCTTCTAAGGTCGTTGGAAGCTCTTTCCTTTTTGTCATTTTTACCCGATATGTTAAAAGAGTGGCTTCTCTTTTAGAAGATTCTTCTCGATATTCTTTTTCGTATTCATCTATTGTGCATCGAATAAATAGGAGATATCTTCCTTTGTACTCTTCATCATTTTCTACTTTATATGCAAATACATCCCCTTGTTAATGTCAATATTAAAATGTACAAATAAGGGAATTTAGTTATGTACAAAA
>CAZWKF010000125.1:0-4321 GCA_964634785.1 uncultured Muribaculaceae bacterium | reverse complement strand
GTCACTCTTAAAGGTTCTGGATTCATCTCTCCTAATCCTTTATAACGTTGGACACGACATTTACTAGAATCCTTATCTTTCATAAATTCTTTATAATCTTCATCCGTATAGAAATAGTTGATTTCTTTTCCCTCTTCTACTTTAAATAAAGGAGGCATCGCAATATAAAGGTGTCCTTCTTCGATTAAAGGTCTCATAAAGCGATAGAAGAAAGTCAAAAGTAAACACTGAATATGTGCCCCATCGACGTCGGCATCGGTCATAATAATAACTTTATCGTAATTGATATCTTTAACATCAAATTCTGCTCCTACACCCGCTCCAATGCAGTGAATCATCGTATTGATTTCTTCATTTTTAAAAGCATCTTGTAAGGTTGCTTTTTCTGTATTCAAGATTTTCCCACGTAGAGGAAGTACTCCTTGAAATTTACGATCACGGCTACTCTTTGCCGTTCCACCTGCGGAATTTCCCTCGACAATAAAGAGTTCATTAATCTTTGGATTGCGGTATTGTGGAGGCGTCAATTTATCCGATAAACTGCGCGCTTCTTTTTTCGTTTTTCCCTTTCTTGCTTCCTCTCGTGCTTTCCTTGCAGCCTCACGAGCAAACTTGCTCTTTCCCATTTTCTCAACAATAGCAAGGGCATATTCGCGATTTTCTTCTAAGTAAAATTTCAAAGCATCATAGACAACCGCTTCCACAACAGGTCTTGCTTCAGGTGTTCCTAGTTTTCCTTTTGTCTGTCCTTCAAACTGTAAGATTTTCTCTGGAATTTTTAAGTTAATAACTGCAGTCAATCCTTCTCTTACATCACTACCATCAAAGTTCGTATCTTTCGTCTTTAAAATGCCATTATTTCTTGCATAGTCATTAAATACTTTCGTAATTCCCGTTTTAAAGCCAACTTCATGAGATCCCCCATCCGTTGTCTTAACATTATTGACAAAGGAAAGAATCGATTCATTATAGGTATCTGTATATTGTAAAGCAATGTCAACTTCTATGCCATTTTTTGTTCCATGAATAGGAACCACATCATGTAAAGTCTGCTTGTCTTCATTTATATATTCAACAAAGGAAATAATGCCATTATCATAATGATAGACATTCTTTTTATTTTCCGAAGCATGTTCTAATTCGACTGTTAACTTATTGATTAAAAAGGCACTCTCTTGCATTCTTTCACACAATGTTGAAAAAGAAAATTGACAATTTTTAAATATTTCGTAATTTGGTTTAAAAGTAACACAAGTTCCCGTCTTTTTCGATTCCCCAATTTGTTTTAGGGGACTTGCTACCTCACCACCATTTTTAAAGCGAATATTGGAAATTTTACCTTCTCTATAAATGGTGACATCCATCCAATCTGATAAGGCATTTACAACACTAGCCCCAACACCATGCAATCCACCAGAAACTTTATAGTTTCCCTCTTCAAATTTACCACCAGCATGCAAGACTGTATAAATGACTTCAGGAGCTGATTTTCCTGATGCATGTTTACCAATGGGCACACCACGTCCATTATCAGCTACCATTAAAGAGCCATCTTCATTTAAGCGAATTTTAATCGTATCTCCATATCCATTGATAATTTCATCAATGCAGTTGTCTATAATTTCCCATGCTAAATGATGTAATCCTTTTTTATCTGTTGATCCAATATACATTCCCGGTCTTTTGCGAACAGCCTCTAAGCCCTCTAGTATTTTAATTGAATCTGCATCATATTTTTTCGTTGAAGCCATACCTATCACCTTTTAAAATGTACCATAAATCAAAAAAAAAGACAACCAAATGTGTCTTATAAATGTAAAGATACCTAATCACTTATTTATACAAAATACAGCATAAAGCGGAACTGATTTTATATTATTTTCAAAGCCAAAATTTTTTGAAGATATCCGAATACTATATTTAGGATGATACTTTTCGATGTATTCATGTAAACTTTTACTATTTGTTCTTCTTCCACTTTTAACTTCTATTGGAATAATATTTCCATCTATTTTTATTAAAAAGTCCAGTTCATATCTATCAAATGTATAGTAATATAATTCTTTCGATTTAGGATACAACTCACAAGCTACATAATTTTCTGTAAGTACGCCTTTAAACATTTCATTACTATCTAAAAGTATTTCACTATATTCCAAATTAGAAAGACTTCTAAGTAAACCAACATCACTTAAATATAATTTAAATTTATCATTATTTACAAAGGCTTTTAATGGTGATTCGTTTTTTTCTGTTAAATCACACTTTAATATCATACTACTAGCAAGCAACCAATTTAAACTGCTTTCATATCTAACTTTTCTTGCCTCTTTAGTTACGATACTATATTTAAATGTATTATTCGTTCTTGCAAGTTCTTTAGGTATAGAATTATAGATTTGGCTGTTTTTGATTCCTTCACTATTTTCAGTATATTTATTCATATCTGCTAAATAGGAAGTGATGATTTGTTCCTGAAGTGTAAAATCGACATGTGCTATATTACAGCCTTCCAATATAAAGTTATTAATCATAGCAGGCATTCCGCCTAAAACCAAGTATTTTTTATATAAATCTAGTGCTTTTTCATGGATGGGATTCATCACAGCTTCATTCGTCTCGTAATGCACTTTGATCTCCTCAATTAATTTATCTTCTCCCAAAGCGAGTAAATATTCTTCAAAGTCCATTGGATATAAATATTTAATGGTCACTTTTCCAACAGGGAAAGATGACTTAAATCGATTAATTTTAACTCCAAGTAAAGCCCCTGCACATACTATTTTATAAGGTTTTTCACTTTCACAAAAATATTTTAAGGAGGCAATAGCTCTTTCACTTACCTGTATTTCATCTAAAAATAGGATAGTATCTACAGGATTAATCGTTACATTTTTAATAATTTCAATTTTTTGGATTATGGTATCTGGATCAATTGTACTATCAAAGATTTCACATATTTTTTCTTCTTTATCCAAATTAATATAGATATAATTGTTAAAGTTCTTTTTACAAAATTCTTCTAGAATATAAGTTTTTCCAGTTTGCCTTGCACCCACTAACATAAGTGGCATCTTGTAATCATCTTGCCATTTTTGTAAATCACTTTCTATTTTTCTATACATAAAGTTTCACCTCTATGGTAATTTTAGTATTTTTCGTACAAAATGTATATAATTTTACTGCATTTTTCGTACAAAATGTACGAAAAACTATTTTTTTTACAAATACTTTTCATGCTAAGTTCATACGATCAAAAAAAGACAACCAAATGTGTCTTATAAATGTAAAGATTGGGTCTCTTCTAATCTTCTTTGGAGTTCTTCCATAGACAGAGTAATTTCCATATTCTCTTCATTTTGGTTAACCATTAACTCCTTAGGTATTTCTAAATAAACTTGGTTAAATTCAATTGTCTTCACTAGTCTCATCTCCTGCATTCATGATTTCCCCAATGTAGATATTAGCAGTTTTAATGATCTCATCTTCTAATTTTTTCTGCATTTCTTCTTCAGCAACATTTTCTATATCACTAAAATCTGGAAAATCAAAGAATTCTGTCTTTTCAAAGGGCTCTTTTTCTTCCTCAACAACAATATCTTCTTTTATTTTTGTATCTTGTGAGGGTTCGGAATTAAAAGCTACTCGTTCTTCTTCTGTCGTTTTTTCAAGTGGAATTTCTACTTTTTCATTGGGAATAAATTTATTTTCCTGTAAAGTTCCTATTTCATTAGAAAAAGAAAAGGTACTTTCCTGTTCTATTTTTATAGGAATTTCTTGCTCAATGGGAAAATCTTTTTTTTCTTCTATCTTTATCTCTTGTTCTGTTGTAAGTTCTTCAGGTTCAGCAGCTACAATATCGTAAGATTCGAGTATTTTTGTCTCTTGCTCCTCTTGTTCTTCCTTTAAAGGAGGGAGAATAATCTCTTGCTCTGCCACTTCAAAAATATGGGAACTTGTCTGATATAATTTATTCTTTTCTGTTTTTTTACTTGAAACGAATACCCATATAAAAACAAGTACAAGCAAAATTAACAACGTAATTAAGGTAGGAAAAAAAGCCCCACTCGTTACAAATCGTTCAAATAATCCCACTATAACCGCCTCTATTCTAGACCTATCATACCATATATCGACACTTTTTAGCAATATAAATCGACTACTATTTGTGTTTTTATATTTTATGCTTCTTATGTCAAAAGGTTCCTAAAAGATATGAAAAAAAATAAAATGCTTTCATTTTGGATTTTTTACAAAAAATAAGACCCGGGACTTAAACACTTTTAAAATAAAAAAACTGTGTAAACCATTATAAAATGGT
>CAZWKF010000124.1:0-4387 GCA_964634785.1 uncultured Muribaculaceae bacterium | reverse complement strand
ATGTTGATAAGAAAAATGAGTTTTGGTATACTAAAAGTGGAAAAGCAAGGGAAGAGTATAAGTATATCTTGCTTCTTGACTTAGAACCAGAAGAGATTAAAAGCGAATGAAGGGGAGAAAATCGCGATGGAGTATAAAGATAGAATAGAAGATATACCAAACAGGAGAATTTCGAATATTCATCACAGTAGAAGAGGACATAAGAAAGAAAATGAACACAGAAAGGAAATAAAATAGTTCTCCTTTTTTCTTGTAAAAATTAGGTTTATACTATAAAATAAGGATGTAAAGGTGATGCAGAATGATAAAGAGTTTACTTCCAGCAGATACATATACAGTTGTTAATCAAAGCGTTTTAACAGAAGTAGATAAAGGAACTCTTATCCGTCTATATGAACCTATTATAGGAGCTTTAGCAGTAAGTTTATATCTCACTTTTTGGAGTGATTTAGATAAACTTGAAATCTTGAGCTTAGATTATACGCATCATCATCTTATGACCATCCTAAAAAGTGATTTAGCAAGTATCGAAAAGGGAAGAAAAAGCTTAGAAGCAGTTGGACTTCTTAAAAGTTATGTGAAAAAAAGTGATAATATCAATGAATATCTCTATGAACTTTATTCTCCCATTAGTCCATATGAATTCTTTAACCATCCTGTTTTAAGTGTTTTACTACTCAATAATATTGGAGATATGGAGTATCAAAATCTTTTGAAATATTATAAGAAAGCAAGTATCAACCATCATGACTATGAAGAAATTACTTCTACTTTAAATGAGACATTTAAAGTAACGACACCATTTGAAGCAAGTAATGATACGATAAGAAGACAACAAAAGCTAGGCATTAATATCGAAAATCTCATTGACTTTGAACTCTTAAGTGCAAGTATTCCAAAGGGTCTCATTAATGTAAAGACATTCAATAAAAAGACAAAAGATCTCATCAATCAGCTTGCTTTTGTGTATAACTTAGACACTTTAAAAATGGTGGAAATTATTCGCCTTGTTATCGATGATGTGGGACTTATCAATAAAGATAAATTAAGAGAAGCAGCACGAAAGAATTATGAATACAATCATAATGGAAGTTTACCTACGATTATTTACCGCACGCAACCCATTCATTTAAAGACCCCCGATGGCGATTTTTCAAATCGAGGAAAGATGATTTATGTTTTTGAAAATACCAAACCTTATGACTTTTTAAAAAGCAAAAACAAAGGTTCTAAACCAAGTAGTCGTGATTTAAAACTACTTGAGCATCTAGCCATTGATTTCTCTTTATCTCCCGGCGTTATCAATGTCTTAATCGATTACGCAATTCGCGTCAATGATGGAAAGTTAAATCAAAGCTATTTAGATACGATTGCTAGCTCATGGGCAAGAAAAGGTATTAAGACAGTTCCTGAAGCTATGGAAATTGCCGAAAAAGGCTATAAGAAGAATCCTAAAAGAAGTGAACAAGTTAAAAAGGATATCTCTTTACCTGCATGGATAAATAAAAAATGTGAAAAAGAAGAAATGAGTCAGGAAGAGTTAGAAGAATTAGAAAAAATGTTTAATGAATTCAGGTGATGAAGATGAAAAAAGCAAATGAAGTGAATATTCCATTAACTAGAAATGATTTAGAGCATACTTTATTAAAAGAATATGTTGAAGCTTTAAAAAATGAAAATTTCAAAAAGACAATTGCCAAACTTAAAATTCCTGAAAAAATTGCCATGAAATATACTTCTAAGTTAGAAAAAACGGCAGAAGAATTAGATCATTGTGCACATTGCAAAAGTTTGTATGAGTGTAAGAATGCGATAACAGGATGTGTTTATTTTCCTCATCAAGAAGAAGAAAGACTTCGTTTTGATTATGTCGTATGTAAGTATAAGAAAGAGCAGATGGAAATAGAGGCAAATCGGGCTACGTGTATTGATATTCCTCTTTCCGTTCGAGAAGCTAAAATGGGGGAGATTGATTTAACAGATAAAAAACGCGTTGATGTCATCAAATGGGTAAAAGATTTTTATAAGGCTTATCAAAAAGATAAACATCTAAAGGGACTTTATTTACATGGCTCTTTTGGAAGTGGAAAATCCTACATCTTGGCTGCCTTATTAAATGAACTTGCAAAATCAGGGGCTAAGACGGTGATGGCTTATTATCCAGAAGTCTTAAGAAAGTTAAAAGAATTTAATGATGATTATGCTCTAATTATGGAGCAATTTAAGAAATGTGATTGTCTTCTTTTAGATGACATAGGAGCAGAAAGTGTAACAAACTGGAATCGTGATGAAATATTAGGAACCATTTTACAATATCGCATGGATGCAAAATTACCAACATTCTTTACGTCTAACTTAACTATAGAAGAATTAGAAGTTCATCTTTCAAATACAAAAAATGGAACTGATTTAGTAAAAGCAAAGAGAATTATTGAACGTATTAAACAACTTACAGAGGATATAGAACTGATAAGTGAGAATAGACGTCAGTAAATCTTGCAAAATAGATAGAAATCTCGTATAATCTAAATAGAATAGTGGTGAAAAAAATGAGAAAAATAAATTCTATAGTGATATATATTTTGTCCCTTTTCCTTTTTTGCTGTGGGTCCGCATATGCCGTTCCTACAGGACAGAGTGAGTTAGATTATTCTACTTGTTATCGTATTTCTAATAAGGAATTGACGATTAAAGATAGCGATGGAGGCGTGGGATACTATACACGTTGTATGCGTGCAAGTTGTCAAGCAAGTGTCTATACAAAAGTTCCTGTTGTTGGAACTTTGCATGATGTGTATAAGTGTGAAAATCAAAATGTAGATCCTTACGTTAAAATGACGAGTGATGGATGTAAAAAATATTCGGGATCATGCACAGTTAATCGTGCATATTATTGTACAACTGTTGAATATATAGATTGTAATCGCACAAGTAATGGAAAGACTTATTTAGATCCAAGAAAAACAACAACTACGACCAAAAAAACGACAACGAAAACAACAACGACAAAGAAGACAACGACAAAGAGAACAACAACGAATAGAAAAACTACTTTGTCTTCAAAAAAAACGTCAACAACAAAAGGAACGACAACAAAAACAACAACTGCGATTACAAGTGAGGAAAAAAGCAATAATGCCAATATCAAATCAATTTTTATAGAAGATCAAGATTTGGATTATGCAAATAATAAAGATAAACTTGAATTCTCACTTCCCTATGGAGTTGAAAATGTTAAAGTGACTGTTGAAGCCGAAGATAAAGAAGCTTCTGTCATTATCGAAGGAAATCAAAATATGACAAACGAAAGCTCAGAAATCTTGATTACAGTTACTGCTCCTGATGGAGAAACACAAAATGTAGCAAAAGTTTCACTAATTCGTTATGCGCTACTTTCTCAAGATTGTAGTTTACAAAAACTAGAGATAAAAGGAGCTAAAATAAAATTTAAAAAAGACAAATTTGAATATCGTGTAAAAATACCTAAGGATCAAGAAAAAGTAGAATTAAAAGCAGTTCCCACAGAAGAAGAAAAGGCATCCTATGTTATAGAGGGAAATGAAAAACTGAGGAATAGAAGCCAAATTTTAATTCGGGTTACAGCAGAAGATGGAAATGAATGTACGTATAAAGTTCAAATAAGAAAAAGCCGTGGCATTTGGAAATATGTCTTACTTATTATTTTATTACTAGGAGGAACTGCTGGAGGAATTTACTTAGCTTTTAGAATTGTAAAGAAAAGTAAAGGAAAATATAAATATGAATAAAGAGATTTGAAAAATCTCTTTTTTTCGTTATAATAGAAGTAGAATAAGGGTGAATATACATGAGAGAATCCATAGGTGGTGCATGGCTTTTGGGCATCGTGCTTGTATTTATGAGTATTTTTATTGCTTATATAGCCATAACGATTAATTATAGCAATACATATTTAGTAAAGACAAAGATGGTTACGACGGTAGAACAATACCAAGGATTAAATCCAACTACCTTAGAAAAGTTAGATTGGATTCTAAAAAGTGAAGGCTATATGAAAACTTTAAATTGTGGAACTTCTGATGAAAAACAAATTCTTGGTGTTACTAACAAGATTGTAACGGAAAATCCTACAACTCCACAGTCTTACTGCATAACAAGAGAAGTAAGATATGGGGAAAATGATTCTGAAGCAAAATACTACTATACAGTAACAGTCGCTTTTGGTTTTTCGCTCCCTCTTTTGGGAAATCTCTTTGATTTTAAAGTTGGAGGGGAAACAGGCGCTATTTATTATCCTGAAGATAGTTACTTTAGATAGTGTAAACTTACACATAAACGTGTTGAAAATTGTCCATAATCCTGACTTAAACACTTTTTAAAGAATAAAATCTCTCTATGGCCTTATTTA
>CAZWKF010000123.1:0-4550 GCA_964634785.1 uncultured Muribaculaceae bacterium | reverse complement strand
TACATTTCTTCACTCTCCATCAGGATGTACTACCCTACTGTAATTTTACCATTTTTTTTTTTTTTTTTTGCACCTCTAAATTAAAAAGTCAAGCCAATTTATTTAAAATTATACACTTTTATGTAAAGAAATTTTTATAGTAATTAAAAAAAGCCTATGTTGGCTTTCTCATTATAAAATTAATGATAACTTAAAGTTTTGGATGTCTGTGGATCTGTTAATTGTTCACTCAGTTCTAAAAAGGCTTCTTTATCCAATTCATGAACTCTATCATCTTCTTGTCTTGAAAAATCATAAACAGGTAAATCAATCTCCAACTTTTGCATTTTTTCAAGAATCTCACGTAGGTTTCTTAATAAGAATGAGTTATCCTCTTTAACCCATTCATATACCATACATTCTATCCCAACAAGCTTTTCTGGTGATATCTTATCATATACTTGATATTCACCATCCCAATTTGAATAACGAAATGGCAATGACGTATATTTTAAACGTCGATATAATGGATTCTTTTTGCATTTTATTACATCTTCAAGATGATCTAAAATCATCAAAGGCCCTTTGAGTTTGTACCAATAAATTTTATCTTCAGGATGATATTCTTCTGCATCATGAGCAATACAAATATAGTGTTTTCCATTCAATCCAAAGTCAGGCACTGCGTAACTCAAATATTTTTTTGCTAATATTCCATTTTTTAAAATATCCGCTACATATTCAAAAGAAGTTCCATGATAAAACCAATCTGGATTTTTCACGATATTTCCTGTTTCTATTTTTTCGATTTCTCTTAAATCAATTTTTTCCATACTATCCCCTTCAAATTCGGCTCTATCATACCATAAATAGGCAAATTTATCAAATTTGGGAATACTATAATCCTTCTATTTAACAACTAAATCCTGTAATACAGGTTTTTTACTAGAATCTTGTTTGGCAATCTCTCTTGATATCATTTTAAATATTTTATCAGCTGCATTCATCTGATGTTCATCATTTACAGACACATTATTATAGATGTATTTTTTTAAATCTCCAAGTTCTTCAGTCGTTAATTTAGAAAATAAATCCAAATAATTACCATTTTTTAAAGATTCTAAGAATACTCGATAATGTTCACTTTTGCCAATGCGATATAATTCTCTTTCTTCCATAAAACGTACATAAGGGCGAATATCCATAATACGTTTTAAGGCTTTTGTTCCCCCTAATTCTTGAAAAGAAAGTTCTTCTAACTTATCAAGTTCAAGAGGACTCAAAATAGAAAGTAAAGTAGCCAAAGACTCATCATCCATTGCATCTAGCCGATTATCTTTAATAGCACTTATGACTTGTTTTACCTTATTTTCATTATACATAATACTCATCCTACCTTGGTTTTATATTTTCTTCTATTACTTTCTTTATTCGTTTTTCATATTCACCGAAAGAAGCCATAAAAACTTTAATAAAAACATTAAAATGTCTGCGATTGAATATATCATAAATACGGCGATAAATCTCATCTGTTGCTACCACTCTTGCTTTTAATCCATCATTTGGTGAGTAAGCTTTCGTCTTTCTTACAACAGAATTATATTGTTCTACTAATTTATCAAGTTCAATATTACATTTATAAATTTCTTGAAGTTTTACTTGATTATAACTACTAGCTCCTGTAATAATAGAACTCATAATTAAATTAGCATCATCTTGATTATAATCATTGATGTTACTAATCACATAGAGGTTCATAAAATAGTACCCTAAAACAACGATGTTATTAAATACATAGGGATCTTGAATAAATTTTTCTTTTTTTTCAATTCCTTTTACATCAAGTTCTTTGATAATGGAATATACCCAATTGATGTTTTCCTGATATAAAGATTTTGTTAGTTCATCAAAATTCATATCCATTCCCTCTATTCTATATTTATTATAACATAGTTCATAAGGAAACACTATCTTTTTTACAAATTCATAAGCATGGGCAATTCAAAAACAAGGAAGATAATGATTAAAACAGCTAAAATAACAAGTAAAATAATGACTGTTTTTTTATTGCTTTTTACTTCTACTACTTTAATAATGTCATTAGTCTGATGAAATGATTGAGGATCCACTCCATTTCTGTTTTGTCCATTCATTTCATTTATTTGTCCATTGTTTTGATTCATAGCCACGTATCCTCCGTATGATTTTTCATTAATTTGGCAAATAAGAGTTCAATAAGAAAGCAAAGGATGACTAAGAGGAAATAGGTTCCACTGATGATAAAAAGTTGATTCATTATTTCACTTTCAAAAAAGTCAATTTCAAGAACAAGAAAGTCAAAATGAAGAAGTCGGAAAAGAAAAGTGAATAAAATATAACCACAAGCAATCATATTGGATTCTAAAAATAATAATTTCTTATATTTTTCTTTCAAAGCATAGCCAAATAGACTCTTTGGTTTTTCTCCTTCTTCTTTTTCATACTTGTTTAGTTCCATCTTATTGGCTATAAACAAAAGGGAAAATACAGGTGCTAAAATAATGAATACAATATTTTTTAAAAGAAGCCCCATAAGAATACTGACAATAATAGCAAGAATCACTTTGAACAGGCCTTTACTTTCCTCTACTTCCTCTTTATAGAGTAAGTCACTTACTTGTACTTGATAAAGATCGGCAAGTTTAAGCAGTTCTTCTTCAGTAGGTGTTTCTTCCCCTTTTTCAAAGGCTTGCACTTTTCTTTTATTTACTTTTATCTTTTTAGCAATAAAACGATAACTATAATGATTTTGTTCCCTTAATTCTTTTAAAACTTCAATATTTACCATAAAAACCACCCTAAATGCGCTCTAAAACATCCATGATATTTGGAATAATCTGTTTTTTACGCGATACAATTTTTTTAAATAATTGCCCCTCTTTTAATTCTTCAAGTCCATAAGCAAGCTCTAGTATGTGTCTCGAGTGCTCTGAAAAGAACACATAGGAATTATTCGTTAAAAAGTTAGTAACGAAGAGACAACACACTTTATAATGATTGTTTTCTTCAATGCGGTTTAATTCAGTAATTAAGTCTTCAAAATGTGGTTTAAAGACATTAATATCTGTTGTAAACACCTGAGCAATCGCCATCGTATTTTCCCCAACTGTATATGTTTTACAGTCTTTATAGATAATATCATTCGCACTTAGTCCTTCAATCGAAACACTGCTTTCTAAAAGGGATAACCCATACTTTTTCATATCAATGCCTGCTATATTGGATAAATCTTCTGCCACCAATTTATCTTTCATCGTTGTCGTTGGACTTTGAAGTAAAAGTGTATCTGATAAAATACCACTTACCATAAGTCCAGCAATCTGTTTAGGTATTTTAATGTTATTTTCTTTAAACAGATAATAGATAATCGTATTGACAGAACCTACAGACATTGTACGAAAGTTAATCGGTTTTGAGGTGTTGATATCTCCTATATTATGATGATCAATTACCTCCATAATTTCGGCTTCATATAAACCATCAACCGACTGTCTTACCATATTATGGTCAACCAAAATAACTTTCTTGCGATCAATTTCATGAGCATCTATTGTTCTTAGCATCCCAAGACAAATATCTTTATTTCCAAGAATTGGATAATTGGTATGCTTTAGTTTACTCGTTTCCTCTTCAAAATCGGATAAGTAATCACTCGAATGAAAGGTAATCGTCTCTTGATTTCGTTTAATCGATTTAATCGGATTGGCAAAACATAAAATTCTGGCTATTTTAAAGGCTCCATTATCAGCAAAAATAACATTTACTTTCTTTTTTTGAATGAAAGCACGCATCTTTTTAGAAAGAATACTTCCCTTAATCATAATTAACATCTTGACTTGTTTTTTTAAAGCTTCTTCAATAATTTTCTCACGATTTCCAACAACTAGAATCGTCTTTTCATCAATAGAATCCATTCCCTGTGAGGAAAATGCAGCAATATGAATATAGCCTTTAATTTCATCATCAAACTTAATACTCTCTTTAGCATTTAATACTTTGACAATATTATCAAATGTTGTATCTAAGACAAGGGAATCATTATAAATGGTATGAGCAGCAATCTCTTTTAAAGAGACATAACCTTTAAACTTTTTTTCATGATCTACTAAAGGAAGTCCCGTAATATTATATTGATTCATAAGCTCTACAGCTTCCATAATAGAGGCATCTTCACTTACAAGATATTTTTTATTATAATGTACATCTTTTAGTTGAATCTTTACATCATTTAAATACTTAGGAATCTCACACTTGAATGTTTTTAATGCATAGGCTGTTTCAGGATTGATATCACTTAATATAAATGGTTCAGCATGCATGCCTAATTTATTTTTTAAGTATGCAAGAGCAATAGAACCACAGACAGAATCTGTATCGGGATTTCGATGTCCAAAGATATAAACTTTCTCCATAATCACCGCCTCTTTCCTATTTTTCATTATATCATGATTTTTATAAGATGAAAATCATTTTCATATATTTGAGTTTCGGTATTTTCCAAAAAAATCATTTAAGTTTCAAAGTATATAAGA
>CAZWKF010000122.1:0-4678 GCA_964634785.1 uncultured Muribaculaceae bacterium | reverse complement strand
TTTTCCTTATAACCATCATTTTCTTTAGAACTTTCTTTTAAGGTATTAATTTCAGTTTCATAAGTAGTAACTTTTTGTTTTAAAGTTTCGTTATCTTCTTTTAAACTTTGAATTGATTTACCATGTTCAGCCATGATAGTATCAATGGTCTCCTTATCTAAATCAAGTCCTTTTAAAAAATCTCTCATATCTTTCCTCCTTACATTTTTTTACGTGGTCTAGTCCACGTGAGATTTAAAATACTTGTTAGTCCTATCGTTGCTATACCACACGAAAAAAGACATATCTCTATGTCTTTAAAATTGGCACATCAAGTAGGAATCGAACCTACATTTACAGTTTTGGAGACTGTTGTATTGCCACTATACTATTGATGCATAATAAAGGCACTCTACTTTTGAGTGCTTAATTCTTTTTCTAATAATCTTGCACATTCTTTAATAATATCTACAGGATCATCATGAGTTCTTATGTATATATTAAGTTCCTTTTGACTATTACGATTTAATATAGGGTATACTCTATAAAACTCGTATGGTTTATTGCAAAATTTACTAGTTTTCTTATATTTTTCAAATTCTTTACGAGTCATGCACATTAAACTATTTTCTTTTTCCATTTACAACCTCCAAAACAATATTATCTTTTTCTTTTTTTATTACTTTATAGGATAATCCTCGGGAAAGCAACAACTCTGCTTCAAAATCATAATTGGTATTATCTCCGATATAAATACTTTTTGTTCCTTTTGGAACATATATTTCTGTCATAATAGGATTATTGCAATCATCTGCAAATGTTTGGGCTATTCCTTGACTAAGAGATGTCGAATAATACATCTTTTCTTCTATAATATCTCCAACACTGTAGTTATTATAATGATCACTGCTAGTCCCTCGATATATTACTAAATCTTCCTCAAGACTATATTTATCCATTGAACTATCAATTTTTTCAATCATATCCTGAGTATTTACGTATCCATCGAATTTACCGTTTAAATAATCGTTTACATCCTGATAACCGCCTAATGCATATTCATACATTGCTTCTTTTTCATCTGAGTTAAGTTTATTATAGCATTCATCACTTGATTTTTGAAATTTATTTATTTCTTCATCATTTAATTTTTTATATTTTTTTGGAGAGTTATTATCAAATTTCCCACTTTCCTTCATAGCTGTTGATAAATCTTGTCCGTTTTTTATAAATATTCTACGACCTCCAACAGTTCGCCATACACCACCTATATCATCCATTAGCATCACTTCCTTTTATTTTCTTAGGTTTAAAATCAGGTATATAAGTCCTATCAATGTCTATATCCATATTAGCTTGTCTACTAACCTGTTTGTATTTATTCATTAATGAGGTTATTCTTTTCTGTGAACTTAAAATAAGCTCTTCATCATTACTTGCTTGAGCAATTATATTTTGCTCTTTAGCTTTTCTTATTTCTGTTTCCAATTGTCGTTGTAATTGAGTCACTTCATAATATGTATAATTTTTACCATCTATTTCAACACCTTTATGATTGTTTTTAATTATATCTTGTAACTCTTTATCACTATATAATGGATTACTTACATCAAGAATAATAGGAAATATATAGTGATAGCAATTGTATTCACTAATTGCTCTTCGTTCATATTTGCCGTGTTTATGATGTATCTTCATGCCTTTAGAATCAAAACAATCTAAATGATTTTGAAATTTATCAAATTCTTCATTACTAAATTGATGCCCTTGCACTTCTTCATGATCCGGTGCTGGATTTATATGAACACTTATCTCGATACCATTGCTATTAAATTCTTTTCCTAATTGCCTAGAAATTTCATTTGATACTTGTCTCATCGTATCTAAGACATTCATTCTCACAGCCGTGTCAATTCTTCTTGAATATCCACTGTCATATTCCATCTTTCTAACACCACTTTTAGCAAGTTGTTTAAGTGTACTTCTCATTAATTGATTATAACTTTCTTTTCCCGTGGTAATAGCATATACTGCTTCATCTATAACTTTGTGATAAGTTTCTTCTAAATTAAGGAACAATGGTTTATTGTCAAAACCTAATAATTTAAATCCAGTAGAACGTGCTATATTAATAAAATTGTTATTGCTTAAAGTCGCTATGGAATCAACAATTCTCTGTAATTCTTCACGATGTTCATATATAGGAACATTTAATTCTCTTGCTTCATAGTAAGCTTTGGCGAATTGAATGTTTTCTTTTGCTATATGTTCAAGAACTGTTTTTATTTCTTCTATTGACTTATTTGTTATTTTAACAAGTTCTTTCTCTAAATCTTCTATTGTTGTATTATATTTTAATTGTTGTGCTAATTTATAAGCATCACTTGGAATTACTTCTCCTATTTCCTTTATTGCGCTTCCTATTTCATAAAGAACTTTTTCATTATATTTGCTGAATCTCTTTTCAAATCTACTGGCTATAACTTCTTGTAATTCGTCATTCATTAAATCACCTACCAAAACAAGAGACTATTATTTCTTATCATCTTTTTTTTTATCATTATTTTTATTAAAAGAATCTTTATCATTTAGAAAAGTATCTATATCTGGCTCACTTTCTTCTATTTCGTCAACTATTTTTTGCGCTTCTTCCAATGTTTCTTCTGGCTTAATAAATTGCCTTAATTCAGCCTTCCTTATAACGCCCTTAGAATGCCCTTGTAACATTTGACTCCATTGACTTTTACTGTCTTCAATAAATGTATAGTCCCAATCCTCTTTTATCTCATATTTTCCCATTGGAGTTAAATTAAAATAATTTGCTAAAACCTCGCAAGCGTATAAGAAATCTTCTAACCCTTCACTGATTCCATCTCTAATATCATCGACTATGCTAAAAGTATCGTATAAACCTCTTCGAGTTTCATCAGTATTCTGATATGTTGATAGCGGGTCAGTTAATATCCCTTTGCTCGTTCCTATTTGTTTTTCCAACAACGAACATTGATTCATTAATTTATTATAATAAGAAGTATCTCTAAAAGCAGGATCAAATACTTCCCAAAAGTCATCTTCTCCGGCATTTATTTTTCTATATAAGCCAGTTGATGGCAACGCGTTATCTCCTTTAAACATTGTTGCATCTGCTCCTACAAAAGCTTCTTTTAAATCATACTCTCTTAAAATCTGTTTCAATGTATCTTTTATATCATTTATTTCTTTTTTGCATCCATAAGTAATAGGGACACCATAATCATCGTTTTCCTGTCTATTATCAACTGGTGATTTTAAATACATAAAAGGCATTCTATCAACATTAGGTATACTCATATCTTGAATATTTGCCCATTCAGGAATATTATTCATTGGAATCTCTTCACCATCAAATGTAGCTCTATATCTAATATTTAATACATTTTGTTCTAATGTATAATCGACCCATCTATAGTAATGTTTTTTCCCTTTTACAATGTGTTCTGCCATAATAGTACAATCAACGATATCATCACCAATTCTTTTATTTATATTTAACCTGTTTTGTGAAACAACATTAAAATATATTTTGTTATTTGCTACATAGGGGACAACTAAAACTCCTCCTATTCCTAATTCTCTAGCAACTATTTTCTTTAGCTTTCTTTTTAACTTTTTTACAGTTTTTCTTAGCAAGATAGTTCTCTTATCATCACCAATTAAATCTATATTAGAATCATTAACAACATAATTCGCTATTTTATTAGAAAATATAGCTGTAAAGTTTATTCCACAAATATTTTCATATTCAGTAGTAAACTCCTCATTTGCTTCTATATATTTATCATCATTATTCTGTTTTTTCCCAAACAATGCCAATACTTTATTCCACCATATTTTAAACATAAACTATTCTCCTTTCCTTCTCCACACTGGATTCATTGCATATCTAACACTATCAATGCAATGGTTATCAGCGTCTATATACTTACTAATATAATTTCCATCTTTGTCCGTATCATATTCATACGTTGTAAATTCCTCTGCACATTTTGGACATCTAATAGGATCGATTATTATCTGAGCAAGACTACTTAACCATTTCATAGAATAATCTACACTATCAGGCCCTTTTTTTGCACCACGCATTAAACTTCCATAGCTTTGGAAGTCTCCTATTGATTTTGGCTCTGCACTATCTGCAGTTATTAAATCATCTTTTGTTACACCTTTCTTTTCTTGTAAATATTTCCAAACATCAGCATTACTCATCTTGTTAATAACGTATTCATCAAATATATATAATGTTTTTTTATCGGGTTGATAACACATCTTTGTCCATGCTAATGGGTCTGGATACCATCCAAAGTCTATTCCTTGATATGTATAATCAAAGTTTTCTATCATACTATCTGTTATTTCTTCCAATGCTATGTTTTCAAAGACATTACCACCATCACCAGTCATTTCTCCTAAATATTCATTAGCATATATTTTTGGAGATGTTTCTTTTAAATAATCTGCATCATCTATGAAAGGTTGCCCCAACCAATCAACTGGTACGTCTAAATATGTACTCTTATGTAAATATCTTTTTTTCTTTGGTATTATTTTTTCTTTATTAACAAAGTGATTTGTAGATTTAGGTGTATTGTAAGCTCTGAACTCCAAAATATCATTTCCCCCACGTTTTGCCGACTGATCTATTTTTCTTATTTCAGACATA
>CAZWKF010000121.1:0-4699 GCA_964634785.1 uncultured Muribaculaceae bacterium | reverse complement strand
TTTTTCAATTTCTACGTTTTCTTTTTCTTTTCAACATTTTTTACCGGAACTCAAAGTGAAACAGGTTGTTTAGGTGCCTAATATTCTTTGACACTAAGAGGGAGATGTGCTATTATTGTTATTATAGGAGGATATGAACATGAGTACGGAAAAAAAAGACGAAATGCAAGCAAGTGTTACACGTTTTATTGAAGAACTTGAAAAACGTATTATGACGCTTAAGTCGCCAACAATGAAATTGAACGTCGATCCTAAAAAGCGAGACGAGATTATGACGATCATCAAAAAATATGTTCATACACCTCTTGCTCAGATGACGGATTATGATATTACGAAAATTTCTTATGAGGATATGAAAAGATTGCTCGTTTTAATTCCTATGAGCGAACTGGATGAAAAAAAGATCAGTAGAAAATTTAAAGAAAATGTAAAAATGGCAAATTTAAGTGAAAACTATGAAACAGAAACAGAACTTCGTCTCTTTTTTAAAGACATTATGAAAAAAATACTGACCTATCTTCATGATTTTGAGGAGATTAATCGTGAACAAGATAAGAGTCAAAATGCAATGATAGAAGAATATACTAAATATATTCAATTGTTTAAAAACCAATCTATGCAGATGTTTTTTGAAGATTTTGAAAATTTAGAAAAGCTAATGGGAAAAATTTCTATTCCTATGCATGATCGCGTCTTAATTTTAAAATATTTGGCTCTTCAGAATATTCGAATTGTCAATCCTGACTTATCAGAAGTGACTGAAGAATATTTAAATCTTTCATGTCATGTAGGAAAATTTGTGGCAAGATGTCAAGGAAATTATACAAAGATTGAGGAAAAAAGAGTCGTAGATGAAATCAAGGAACAGGGAATTCAAATTGATATTGATTTAATTCCTACCATTTCTTTAAGTTTAGCGGAAAAACTAAACTTAAATATAGAAGTTGTTAAGAGCATTTTGTTTGCTAATATTCTTATGCATTTATATGAAGAATATGTAAATGCAAGTAGTCATGAAAGTGAAAAATTACGAGGTTATTATAAAGAACAAATAGAAGCTATCTTAAAACATGAAAAGAAAATAAAATGTCGTACCATGGTAGAAGCAGAAGAACTATTACGAAGTAATCAGTCAATTTGTGAACTTATTGAAGAGTTTGGTCCTTATATTGATGAATATGAAAGTAGACTTGTTTCAGAAATTGAACACGATTTCTCTATTGATCATGATTTAGCAGTTCGTTTCAAAAGTATGCCAGTTGTACGTGAAATTAAAGAAACACTTGTGCATCTTAAACTTTTAGATCCACGAGATGAACATTATTTAGAGGGAATTCAAGTTTTACAAGAACTAATGAAGGAATATAATGAATTAAATAAAGAACAAAAGAATAAAAAAAGAGTGAGTTAAAAAATAAGAATAAAATGGGAGTTGAATAATATGGAGGAAGGAAAAGAATTACTTTATCGTGTTATCGAGCATAGATTAGCATCCATTTCAGAAATAGATAAAGAAGATATCTATGTTGATAGTGTAAATCTTGTTGAATTATTGAGATCGATTTTAAGTAACACAGATAATCTAGCGGATATGACGGATCAAATTATAGATAAAGTAATTGATGACATAAAGAGTAAAAATGCGACTTCTATAAAGAATGATATTGTTAAAATACGAGATTTATTAATTGGAAAACGAGACTATCATTTGAATGTTGATTTGTCACAAGAATACCAATCGACTATTGAAACAGTAGTGAATGCTTTATCAAATCTTTTAGAAAAAAAGGTGCCTGGCATTATTAACATTGAAGAAGTTGAAAAAAAATGTAAACTTTTGTATCAAAAACTCAAACGTAATGAGATTATTAGTGATTTTGCCTTTGTTGAGGAAATCGTGAGAGATTATAATGAAGTAGAATATGAACCCAATATGATAAAAATTATGTCTTATATTAATGTACATAATTTAGAAGTTTTAAAAGCTCCTAAGAAGAATGGACCACTTTTTGATATCAAATATATCATAAAACCAAAATTAGATGATAAGATAAAGGAAATATTAAAGAAAATTGATGTTGATTATCGCGATTTACCTAATTATTTGATAGCAGAATTAAAAAATTGTGATATTGAAAAGGTCTATGCTACGTTTTCTTTAGTAAAGAAAAATAAGGCTGAAGACTATGGAATTCTACATCTTATTGATAAAGAGAATGTATTGGCTAAATTAGTGTTAATATTATATGCAACACCAGAGTCTGTTCGAGGGGTTGTAGATAGTGTAAGAAATGATGATGAGTCATTAGATATTCCACTTTTAAAAATTATTGTAAATACTATTTTAACGTGTTTTATTGTAAAGAAAAACGAATATTTTAAATCACGTTATGAAGACTACAGAAAAAATATGGACCTTTTAAAAGGAATCTCAATTAACTATAAGGCCTTACTAAAAAGAAATCCTCTCTTTATGATTGGTGATTATGAAGTATTAGATTATACTTTGAAGTATTTAGAACAAAAAGGCCTAAATAAGCGTGAAGTTGTGAATAAATGTTATAAGAGTTTAACAGTTGATTCAGCTTTGTTAATTGAAAATGTGGATGTTTTAAGTAATTATCATGTAAATTTGCCTGAAGAGTTGGCAAAATCGCCAAATCTATATGGTCTTTTAAAAGTCGTACATCTTGAAAAGAAGTTGAACTATCTATTGAGAACAGAAAGACTAAATCCATATCAACTTGATTTGTCTTTAGTCTATACATTATTAATTACAAAGATTTATAATGAAGCTCTAAATGAAAAGGTAACTTGGGGTGAAGAAAATGATTGAGTATATTAAAGAATATGGAGTCACTGATTTTGATTATAATCGTATTTTACATCAGGCAAAATTAGATTTCATTGAGCTGATGGCTTTATCTGAGGTTACAGTTCGAAAAAATCTTGCTTATTATAACAGTTTAGGAATTACGGTAGATATTGCGAATATCATTACTATGCGTCCCGATTTAGTCCTTATTGATACCAATGCTTTAATGAATGCGGTAGAAAAAATTGATGTGGAATTATTTAAGAATATTGTTAAAAAAGATATAGAAGATTTGGTTCTTTTAGGAGTTTAATGATCCATTAAAAAGTACAGTTGTTGTGTACTTTTTTTGTTATTTTAGAAAAAAGACTTAACAAAAATGGAAAAGTTTGTTAAACTATCTTTAGTTGTGTTTATGGCCTGTTGGTGAAGTGGTTTAACACATAACCCTCTCAAGGTTACATACACGGGTCCGAATCCCGTACAGGTCACCAGTTTTGTTATTTGAAGTTCTCTAGAATAGGGGACTTTTATCTTTATTGGGCATAGTTAGTATTTGACTCTATACTCGATTTATGATAGGATACACAGAAAAAAGGGGGAATTTCTTTTGGAAAGTTATAGATTAAAACCAATTCAAGCAGAAGAAATCTTAAAAAATGAGTTTAAAATTATCGAGCTTTTACGCAAACAGAATATTAAAACTGTTGGTGATTTACTGGATAAAGATGCAACAGCTTTAGGATTAGATGAAAATCGTCAAAAGCTATTGGAAGGTCTTGTTCGTTTACTTCGATTTAAATATGAGGGTGAATTTTTAGATTTTTATCCATATTTTGAAGAGAAGATTTTCTTAAGTGATCAAAAAACAATTTGTCTTCATGGCTATGTAAGCTTTTATCGCATGGGAATTAACTTTTCTGAAAAAGAGCAATTGTTATCAAATGGAAAAGTGATTATTGAGGAACATGGCTGTCTTGATTTTATTGCTTTCTTATATTATTATCGTTTAAAATTTCCAACATCTTCTATTGCACCAAAGATAGACATTTATCTTAAGGGGTATGAAGTTTTACAAAACAGTAGAGAAGAAAATGTAGGAATAAATGAAGAACTTCAAAGATTATATAGAGAAAGAATAGAAATTGATACACGTAGAGCAGAAATTGATATGCGTATTCAAGAATTGGAAAAGCAAAAGAAAATAACTATAACAAAAAAATAGAAAAAGCCACATTATTGTGACTTTTTTCTATTACTAAGTATCAACTTCGCTTAGTAAATTCATCTTACCATTTCTGGTAAATCATTTAAACATAATGAACGAGTCTTTGAACTTCAAAGGGATTCATTATGTAGTATTATTGTATCCACAAATTGGAAGAATATACCTTATTTATAGAAAATATTTAAAAAAGTTTTATAATCGTGTATAATAAAGTTAGGAGGAATACTTTTTATGGATTTAAAATTATATGTGGGTGGTTATAATATTTTTTTACTCGTCTTAATCCCCTTTTTATCCTCTGTGATATTAACACCCATAGCAAAAAAAATAGCACTTTATATTGGAGCCATCGATAAACCTGATTATAAAAGAAAGGTACATAAACATGATATGCCACGAATGGGTGGACTTGCTATCTTCTTTTCCTTTCTAATTGGCTATATGATCTTTGCTCCAAAGACGACGCAAATGTTATCTGTTTTAATTGGAGGATTTGTTATTGTCTTAACAGGAATCTTTGATGATATTAGACCTCTAAAGGCAAAACATAAATTGCTTGCTCAAATAGTGGCTGCTTGTATTGTTGTCTTCTATGGAAATATTGTCTTTAATGACATGAAAATCTTTGGTGTACAGTTTGAATTTCAACAACTTGC
>CAZWKF010000120.1:0-4706 GCA_964634785.1 uncultured Muribaculaceae bacterium | reverse complement strand
TTTTCAATTTCTACGTTTTCTTTTTCTTTTCAACATTTTTTACCGGAACTCAAAAAAAAGAGGAAAACCTCTTAGACAACGACACTTCCTTTTACTACATTAGAAGTGCTTGATTTTGTAGCTATCATTTGGTCAACTAATTCAGACGCATCAGCTGTATAGTTCACTGTTATACTCCCTGTTCCTATGGCCGTATTTGTAAATATTGCCCAGTATCCATCTTCTCCTGCATAATTTACACAATTGGTTCCTCTTATGGTAAACTCCGTAACTAAATTATGACATCCTGCAACAAAAGAATTTAAATTTGTTACATTGGTTAAATCAAAATGACGTAAATCTGCTGTCTTTAAAATATTACACTCTACAAACATTGCTCGCATTGTCGTTACATTTGACGTATTCCAATTAGACACATCTAACTTTTCGATTTTCCTTAGATAGCCAAATGTACTTGACATATCTGTCACATTATCTGTATTCCAGTTACTTACATCTAAATTTGTCAAATTTTCACAATAAGCAAACATCATTGATAGATTCGTTACATTATCAGTTTTAAAATTTCCTACATCAAGATTCTCTATACTGGCACAATGATAAAACATATTATTCATATCTGTTACTTGGCTTGTATCAAATCCACTTATATCTAAGCTAACAAGATTAAAACAGTCTCCAAACATTGAATGCATATAAGTCACATTGTGTGTATCAAAGTGACTTACATTAATTCTCGTCATTGTAAGGCAGCTCTTAAACATACCACCCATATCTGTCACTTGGCTTGTATCAAATCCACTTACATCTAAGCTAACAAGATTAAAACAGTCTCCAAACATTAAATGCATGTTTGTCACATTGTGTGTGTCAAAGTGACTTACATCTAAATTTTCTAGACTTCCGCACCCAAAAAACATAGTATCCATATTTTTAACATTACTTGTATCAAAGTGACTTACATCTATTTTTTTTAGCTTTCCACAATTACCGAACATGATTCTCATATTTTCCACCTTGCTTGTATCAAAGTGACTTATTTCTATATTAACTAATGAAGTACAATAATAAAACATACCACTCATATCTGCTACGTTACTCGTATCAAATCCATTCAAATCTAATATTGTGATATTATTACATCCGTAAAACATACCATTCATCGCGACTACATTTCTTGTATCAAAATGACTTACATCTAGGATTTTCAATTTATTGCATTCATAAAATATTCTAGACATATTGGTTACATTACTTGTATCTAAATATTCTAAGTCATTTATATTGGTTACATTTGTAAAACCGTAAAATAAATACGAAGAATCTGAATTGGCATTTACTCCTCCATTTTGACCTATGTAAAGTTCTAACATGTTGTTACTATCTTCATCTAATGTATAGGCTAAAATACTTCCATTTTGTGCTTCTGATACATCCCATGATTCTATAGCATTTGTCGGCACTTCTTTTGTATCTTTAATTGTGATTCTTTCTACTTTACTTTTATTCAGTTCGTGTCCTAGATAAACGTTTGTAGAAAAGCCTGTTGTTCTTAAATAATTCTCTTGTTCTTTGTCTATATTCTCGCCACCTGCTTCTATTCTTTCTACAGCTCTTCCTGTTATTTCACATGAGATATTCACTTCTGTTTCTTCAAATACAGTTTTAATAACTGTTAATGTTAGTTTTCCGCCTCTCGTACTTCTTGCTTTTAAATCTTCTACTACATTAAATTTATTTTCTACTCGTAAGTATTCATTTCCTCCTGTACAATTGATGATGATACTCGCATCATATTGTTTACTTGCATTGGTGACATCATATTCTAGTACATACTTTTCATTAATCTTAGATAGTTCTGTTCTAAATGCAAGATGTCTTTTATCTTGAATAAGCATATTATTCTCAATACCATCTTCTATTGCTTTACTAAAGTATACATCAAAATCAGGTTCATTTGTTCTTATTCCTATTTCTCCATTTAGATATAAAGTAGTACTTACTGCTGCAAAACCTACTATCATTAAGAATACAGATAGGAACAATACTTTCTTTTGTACTCGCATAAAATCGCCTACTCTCTAGAACAATTTTACTTTTTTTTTTTTTTTTTGTCTATTTGTTCGATACTTTTCTTTTCTAGTTTACATCAATTTATACACTTTTACTGTAAAGAAAAAAAGAGAAATTTACTTCTCTTCTTGATAGGGTTCACTTTCCCATCTTGCATAGATACCGCAAGGTAAAATTAAATTACTCTCTTTCATTGGAAGACCAATTTCATCTGATTCTATTACACCTTCATATTTTTTAGTAACAGTCAACTTTAGTATATTTTCTAAGACATTCATCGAAAGTCCTGTTGTATAAGAATTAATTAGGAAAAGAATAGGATCATCGCTTAAAAGTTCTGTACACTTTTTGACTAAATCATAAAGTCCTGTTTCAATATTCCAAATTTCTTTCTTACTGCCTCTTCCAAATGATGGAGGGTCCATTAAAATGATATCATACTTATTCCCTCTGCGAATTTCTCTTTCAACAAATTTAGAAACATCATCTACTAGAAATCGAATAGGCTTATCTTCTAAATGATAAGACTTCACATTTTCTTTGGCCCAATCGATCATTCCTCTAGAATAATCTACATGAACAACACTAGCACCCGCACTTAAAGCAGCAACACTAGCCCCTCCAGTATACGCAAATAAGTTTAATACTTTTACATCACGTTTTGCCTCTCTTATCTTATTCCTTAACATTTTCCAGTTATATGCTTGTTCAGGAAATAATCCCGTATGTTTAAATCCCATTAATTTAAGATTAAATGTTAAATCTTCCCATTTAACAGACCATTCAGTTGGCATATTTTGGTTATACACACACCACTCTCCACCACCTGTATGACTTCTTTGATACTTAGCATCGATACTATCCCATAAAGCAGGCCTTAACTTTTCTTTCCAAATAATTTGAGGATCTGGTCTAGACAAAATAACTTCATTCCATCTTTCTAGTTTTTGACCATTTGCCATATCTAATATTTCATAATCTTTAAAATCTGTTACTACTTTCAACTCAATCACCTTCTACTTAATATGAATCTTATGTATAAAACGCTTTGCCTTTAGCATGCATCTTATACTGGTATGGAAAGACTCTAATATACCCAATAGTACAATATAAAATCCTAAAATAATTATACATAATGGTCTTTTAGCAAGAAAAGAAATCGTAATAAGGATCCCAATGAAAGCATATAAAATCAAAATATAGAGTTCAACATAGAAAAGAGCAGAAGTTTTTTGATAATACTTTTTTACTACGATCCCTTTGGCAATTAAAAGAAAAAGAATAAAGATAAAATTGCTAATGATTAATGCTGTATACATATTTAGTTTTTTCATAAGAATAACATCTAATAAACATGCAAAGGAAGAACCAATCGATAGATAAAGAGACTCAACAGGTTCTTTCTTATCAAAGAAACAGTAAAAGACAAAATGTAAAATCCCGTAACAAAATGTAAAACTGATAAATAAATTATTGATATCAATCGTCTTATATTCTTGCCCATAATAAAATGGAATAGAAAGATATAAAATTCCTATAAAAATCAAAATACCAGCAATTCCATTTCCTATAAAAAAGTTTCTCTTATTCTTTGACATATTCATCATTCCTTATGTTAATAGTACTTTACCCATTAAAAAAAGTCAATAGATTCACTCTTCTTGACTTTACAGTGTCTTTTGCATAACTTCCTTACTTTGTAATTCTTCCATCTCACAAAGTCTTATAATAGATGCTACATAATCGTCGAAATCTTGTTTTCTTTTATAATAATCATAAATTAATTTACAATCCTCTTGAAATTTTTCGCTTGTACTCATTATTTTCTCCTCCTTTTCTTTCATAAGACATAACTCCTTGATAGTATTCTTCTATCATTTGGCAATATTCTTCTATCCCTTCATTTTGTTCCAACCCTTTTTTATATTGCATAATAAGCGCTAGTAATTCTTTTCTTAACTCTTCTAATTTAGAAACTTCCTCTTCATAAATTTGCTCGAGCTCGATAATCCCTAATTTGTTTTCTTCATGTAATGCTAAGAATTTTTTTACTTGTGAAAAAAGTTTTATGAGAATGCCACTTAAAGCAAACCATGCAGGAGTAAAAGCAACAGATAGAACTAGACTTACATTTAAACTATAAAGAAATAAATGAGTAACGTGTTCTTCCGTTAATCTTTCCTCAATAAAATCAGGATATAAAGGTGCAGAAATTTCATCTAGTTCTTTTTGTTCTAGGAGACACTCCTTTAATTGTTCTTTAAACATCCTATGTAATTTCTTTATTTCAGTTTCTTCTAACGCCTTTTTACTTGTGACTTGCATAAATATACTCCTTTAGTTTTTTAGCTGCCTCTTCATCTGTAAAATTAGATTCAGCTAAGTATTCGATGTATTGCATATATTCATTGAAATATCTTGCATCTTCTTCCGATAATGTATTGATATAGGTTTCATATTCATGACGGGCTTGATGGTAAGCACTTCTTGCATCAGATACAACTTCATAGAGAGTATCTAAATCAACTTGTTCTTCTTTCTCTTCGCTGGCTAAATTTGCAGCCTTTGATTTATACTTTTCATACATCTTTTTTCTTGTTTTTCCTAAATATATACGACATCCTAAGACCAAG
>CAZWKF010000119.1:0-4708 GCA_964634785.1 uncultured Muribaculaceae bacterium | reverse complement strand
ATGGAGGATTTTTGAATGGACAAAATATAGTAAATACACAATCCACCTTTAATCCAAGCAGACAAACAACAGGAAATAATTTTTTATCAGGAGTCGATTTTACCAATATCCCCGTTAATCAATCTGTTGAAAAAACACAAGTTATGAACAATCAAAATGAAGGAAATGGTCCTATACAAAATGTAATGCCAGCCTCTATAGATGCTCCTTTAGAATCTTCTCCTGCGATTCCAAACGGTGCTCAAGAAACTCTTGTTAATTCAAATGTTCAAAACTCTCAAGTTATGAACAATCAAGTTCAGATATCTCCAACTTCTGAAACTCCAACTATTTCAACTTCAACCCAAAATCCTCAAGTGGTACAATCTCAACCAATGAGTAGCGGAGTGGTTGCATCTTCTCCAGTTATAGAACCCGTTAATACTATGCAAAATTCAGCTTCAATACCACAATCTCAACCAGCTAATTCATCTCCGAATGCAACTCCAGTCGAGCAAGTACAAACAATTGCTCCTGAAAGTGTCACTTTGAATCCAAAGGAAGAAAAGAAAAAGAAACCAAATAAGGTTGTCAAATTTGTTTTCTTGATTATTGAATTTACCCTTATTATTTTCATTGGTATTTATGTTGGAAATATAGTTTATAAAAACATAGGAAAATCTAAGACGAACGTGCCAAAAACGACTGCTCCTACTACTGAACCAACGACAGCGCCAACAACAAATGCTACTGAAGAAAGTACAAATCCTACTGAGCCAACAACAAGTAGTACAACAACTGTTCCTGTTTCAACAGAAACAACGACAGTTAAAGTAACAGAAACTGCTGCTAAGTGTAGTGCTGTTGAATGCATTAAGCTAATTAAACCAGAGAATACGGTAGAGGAAATTAATAATATCATTGGATTAAAAGGCGAAGTAACTGATGCTAAATATAATCGTTACTATTGGAGAATTACAGAAGATTCAGGAATTGAAGTTGCTTACTATTCTGGTAAGAAAGGAAACATTTTTGTAAAAGTTGACAATAAGTCATTAGCACAAGATGCTGTCTCTTTTTCTAAATTTGAAAGTGATATTAAACCTCGTGTAAGTACAGGTATTACTTATAAAGAAATTGTGGATATTGTAGGAAAAGTAGAAGGAACTTTGGTTGAAAAATCAAGTTATTCAACAAAATATCAATGGGTAAATAAAAATGGTGAAATATTAAAAGTAACCATAAATAACCAAACTGAAAAATGTACATTTGCAACAATTGTAAAAGGAGACTAAGTCTCTTTTTTGTCATTTCTTTTCCACTTTTTATAACATTTGTCGAAAGCCTTTAAATGTCTTATGAATGGTACTAGAATAAAATTAGGTGATAAAAATGTTAAAGATGAATTTGGAATATCGTAAGGGAATTCTTTTTGTGAGACTAAAAGGAAATCTAAACGCGAATACTGCTTCTAGATTTTCCGAATATACATTGCCAATTATTAAGGATTATAAAGTCAAATATATGGTTTATAATTTAAATGATTTGGTAAGTATTGACAAGAAGGGTGAAGATGCTTTGTTAGAAAGCAGTGCATATGTTGAAAATCAAAAGGGAAAAGTATTGCTTGTGAACAATAAGATCAATACGCCTTTACATTTTGAAAATATATCGAATGAATTAGTGGCTTTGAGTCTCGTCAATCCATAGCGATGGAATATACGGCAGTACAAGACGAACTTATTCGTCGTATTGCACGAAAATTCTATGGAGTAGAACGCGAAGACCTATATCAAGCCGGATGTTTGGGACTAATTAAAGCATATAAAAACTATAAGGAATGTGATGTCCCTTTTGAAGCATATGCTAGCAAATATATATTTGGCGAAATGTATGACTTATCAATGAAAAGTCGCACGATAAAGTTAAATAAAGAATATTTAAGACTTTATAAATTAATGAATCAAACATATGCTCATTTAACCCAAACTTTAGGAAGAGAAGTGACATTAGAAGAAATCAGTGAATACATGGGTGTTCCTCTTCCTGATTTAGAAATGGTAAAAATTTTAATGGATGAAATGTTTTATTTAGATGATGAAAATGAAAACATTCAAGTTGGAATAGAACAAAGTCCAGATGATTATATTCTCTTTGAAGAATCATTAGAGTCACTTAACGATCCTTTATCATCTGCCGTAATTCGTTATCGATATCTTTATGATTTAACACAAAGAGAAGTTGCCGAGTTACTTGGAATCACACAAGTAAATGTCTCACGTATTGAATCGAAAGGAAAAAAGAAAATTCTCGAATATATTTCCACATAACCTCCATACTAGTAATGGAGGTTTTTAACGTATGACTTATAATGAAGTAGTAAAAAGTATAACACCAAAGGAAAAAAGACTAGAAAATGCCATAAGAGCATTTGTATCAGGAGGAATTATTGGAAGTATCTCTGAACTTTTAGTTTCCGCTGTATCTCCTGAATTTATGCTAATTGTCTGGATAGCGATTGCATCTTTATTAACAGGATTAGGTCGTTTCGATGATGTTGTTGATTATTTAAAAATGGGGGCAATTATACCGATTACTGGATTTGCTCATTCTGTTGCTGCTTCTTCCTTAGAATATAAAGAGGAAGGACTCATTACGGGAATTGGTGCTAATTATTTGAAACTAGCTGGAAGTGTTATCCTTTATGGAATCATTACAGCTGCTATCTTTGCAGGAATAAGAGGTGTTTTATGGTTACTTTAAAATATAACAATGTATATATCAATGATTGGTTTTCTATTGCTTCTCCTGATGAAGAAAAGGGGAATATAAGAAATGCGGGTCTCTATATGAAAGATTACTATTATGGAGAAAAAACAGCTGAAGAAGCAGAGATAAAGATGCAAAAGACCGTTCTTAATCACTTGTTGCAAAAGTATTCTTTTCCTCTTGTAATAGGTGGAGATTTATCGAATCAGTTAGCTACGATGAATACGACTTTAAAATACTTTGATAAATCCTTCTTAGGCATTTATAATGCCTGTTCTACTTTTATTGAAGGGGTGATTCTTGCAGCCGAATATATCGATGGAAAAAGTGTCGATTCTGCCTGTGTTCTAACAAGTTCACATATCTTAGCAAGTGAACGTCAATTTCGTTTTCCAAATGAATATGGTTCTCTAAAATCTTGCTATACGACGGTAACCATTACAGCTTCGGTTGGTGGAATTGTCTCTAATAAGGCAAGTAAATATAAAGTTGTTTCTTCTACAATTGGAAGTGTAATTGATTATGGAGTAAAAGATGTCAATAATATAGGGGCTATTATGGCTCCTGCAGCCGTTAAAGTTTTTATTGAACATATGAGAAATAGTAAAAAGACTTTGGATGACTACGATTTAGTTTTAACAGGAGATTTAGGACGTTTAGGTCTTGAACTTTTTCTTCACTTAATTAAAACGGAATATGGCATTCATGAAGAAGAAAAGTTTATGGATGCTGGGGCAAGTATTTATAAAGAAAATCAAAAAAAATTGCAAGGAGGAAGTGGTCCTTCTGTCATTCCTTTTGTTCTCTTTAATAAAGTGTTAGCAAGTAAAAAAATAAAAAAAATACTTGTTATTGGTACAGGAGCGTTACATAATCCTACATTAGTTAATCAAAAGAAAAGCATTCCTGCTATTGCTCATGCCATAGAAATTGAGGTGTTAAAATGATTATAAAATCTTTTCTCTTTACTGGTATTATTTGTTTAATTGCTCAAGTTATTAAAGATAATACAAAATTAACAAGTGGTCATATTACAAGCCTATTTGTCTCTATTGGAGCATTCTTAGGTTTTTGTGGGGCTTATGATAAAATTATTGAAACGATTGGTGGTGGAGCCAATGTTGTCATTATGTCCTTTGGTAATACCCTTTATAATACTGCTATAGAAAAAGGGATCCTTCATATGTTAGGTGGCGTATCTACAGGAATTGTATCTACTATTTTACTTGCTTTTGCCATTACTTTATTATTTCGTGTTAGAGACTAAGTCTCTTTTTTATTGGGACAATAAGATGTACAAAATGCAAGAAATGATAAGAAAAGTATCAAACAATAAATAAAAATGAAATAAAACTCTTCAAATGAAAGCTGATGAGTTTTGCTCGACAGATTTCGACAAGTTATTTGCAAATCATCTGCTATACTAGCAAACTATCAAAAGAAAGAGAGGTTTTGTCTATGAATGAATACTATACAGAAATTGAGCAGTATATCAAGAGAAATGAAGTAAACAAAGTTGCTAGAAGAATAGAGGAAAACCAAGATATTTTAATGAATTATTGGAACATTGGGAGATTATTGGTTGAAGCACAAGGAGGAAGAGATAAATCTAAATATGGAGATGAATTAATTAAAACTTGGTCAAAAAAATATTCAGCGAAATATGGAAAGGGGTATAGCAGGGCAAATTTATTTCGATTTAGGCAGTTTTACTTGTCTTTTCCAATCGTCGCTCCACTGGAGCGACTATCTTGGACCAATATAAAAGTTCTGTTACCAATAAAAGAAGAAAATAAAAGAAATTACTATCTTAATCTCTGTTTAAGTAAGAACTTATCTAGAAGAGAATTGGAACGTGAGATTAAAAATAACACTTATGAAAGATTACTACAGAAACCAGAAAAGATTGAAATCATTCAGCCTACTGTTAAATATAGTATAACGAGTAATGTACATAATC
>CAZWKF010000118.1:0-4738 GCA_964634785.1 uncultured Muribaculaceae bacterium | reverse complement strand
TGTTTTTATCAGAATTCATAAAAAAATTCTCCCTTTCTAGTCCAAAGAGAGAAAATAACCTTTTAAAATTCAGAAAATGATGTATAATAGAAAATGTGTTGAGGTTATTTTTCTATTAAGCAATCAAAATATAACTCAACACAATTTTTTTTGCAATAAAACAGATGTAAAATAGGTGTACAATTTAATTAAAAAGAAGACTTTTCTCTTGAAATTTGGTGCAAAAAAAAAAAAAAAAAAATGATAAAATTGAACTAGAGAGTAGAAAATTTTTCTCTTTAGAAAGAAGGAATATCATGAAAAGAAAGAGTATATTAGTATTAGCAATTGTATTAATGGCAGTGGGATTTGCAGCCGTGAGTACAACTTTGTTTATAACTGGAAACACAAATGTAGCCATTAATACAAATGACTTTGATGTATACTTTAGTGAAGCCTATGAAAATGGAGTAGAAAAGAATAGTCTAATTCAAGATAAAACTCATATAGCCTTCACAGCAGAATTACATGAGATAGATGAAGTGTATGAATTAAAATATGAAGTCACAAATGCATCAAAAAATTATGATGTAAGTGTTACATTGAATGTACCTGCTGGAAATGAATATATAAGAGTAACCAATGACTTTGATACAAATAATCTTTTAGCTAGAACAAGTAGAAAAGGAACATTAACTTTAAAAGTGATCAAAGGAGTAACCGAAGAAATTTCCTTCCCAATAGAGGTAAAAATGACTGTGAATGGAGTAGAAAGAACTGAATTAGGTGGAGAAACTATCAAACATGGAACCATCTATGGAGTAAAGAGAGAAATCAGTACCTCATCAACGAAATGGGAAAGAATAGAAGATTCGGTAGGATTAGAAGCAAATGCAACAAAAGATGGAAGTGAAGTAAAAAATGACTTTGATTCTATCTACCCTTGGAGTGATATCATCACGTATAATTATGATGATGTAGAAAAGAAAGAGACAGCGAAATATGGAGATGAAAATTTCAAGTTTGATGGGTCAAATGGACAAGTACTCACAAGAATACCTGAATTCTATTACAAAAGAGAACAGAGAGATGGAGTAGAGTATCAATATATTTCCAAATATCCTCAAGAGGGCTTCACAAAAAGCGACACTTTTAGTATAGGAAGATATACAATGTCAGGGAGTGATGAAAAAGTATATAGCAGAAGTGGAGTTAAACCAATAGTGAGTACTACAATAACGGATTTTAGAAATTATGCCAGAAACTTAGGGGATGATTTCGGGCAACTAGACTATCGATATTTTCTTATTCAAATGTTATATTTAGTGGAGTATGCTGATTATAATAGTCAAGATGTATTAGGAAGAGGGAATGTTAATAATATTACCATTTTATTGAGTGGAGAATGTGACACTTTAGGAATGAAGTCAGGAACGTTAGATAATAATGGAAGACATTCAGTGATTTATCGCGGAATAGAAGATATCTTCGGAAATGTATGGCAATTTGTAGATGGAATTAACATAAAAGACAATGTTACTTATATTAACTATAATTCAAAAACTTATGAAGTTGATGCTTTTGATGGTGACTATCAAATGTTAGGGTATACAAATGCCTTAGATAATGGATATATTTCTTCACTAGGATACGATACAAATCATTCATTGATATCTTTTCCAACAGTTATAGGAGGTGATGCAAATACCTATATAAGTGACAATTATGACCAAAATATTGGAAACCGAATAGTTCTTGTTGGCGGAACGTATAGCTTTTCCAGTCCATGCGGTTTATGGTGTTGGGACTTGTATGAAATTTCGTCTGATTCTTGGAATAATGGTGGTGCTCGTTTACTTCGCTATGCATAAACAAATTAGAGGTTTTCATAAATCTCTTTTTTTTGAATACAGTGTATTATGAAAAAGAAAATAGGATTAATAATATTAAGTTTTATATGTTTATTGCCCATTCAAGCATCTGCTACAGTTGCTGTAATGGATATGGATTCGAATCGAGTATTATATGGTGTATCAAAGGATGAAAAGAAACTTATTGCCTCTACTACGAAGATATTAACAGCTATTGTTACGATTCAAAATGTAGATATAAAAGAAAAAGTAACGGTAACCCAAAGTGTACTTGCAAGTTTTGGCTCAGGTATTTATATTGAAGTAGGAGAAGAGATAAGTGTTGAAGATTTGCTTTATGGCTTAATGCTTCGAAGTGGGAATGATGCTGCCATTATGCTTGCGGAACATGTAGGAGGTTCAGAGGAAGGATTTGCTAAATTGATGAATGAACTTGCCTCTTCCATTGGTATGAAAAATAGTCACTTTATCAATCCTTCTGGTTTAGAAAATGAAAAAGGGGAAGGAAATACCTCAACAGCAACTGATATGGCACTCCTTATGAGTTATGCAATGAAGAATGAAACATTCAGAAAAATTACCAAGACTAAACATCATATGGTAAAGACAAACTATAAGACGTATGATTGGTATAATAAGAATAAGTTATTAAGTTTATATCCTTACACTACAGGAGGAAAAACAGGTTATACAGAAAAAGCCTATCGCACACTTGTTACTTCGGCTTCAAAAGATGGAAAAAACTTAATTGTAGTTACTTTAGATGAACGTGATGATTTTGCCATTCATCAAAGTTTATATGAAGAATACTTTAAAAAATATAAATTGGTTAAACTGTTAGATAAAAAGACATTTATGAAAGAAGAAGGTGCTTATATAGAAGAGGACTTTTCTATGTTGCTTTTGGATAATGAAATTAAAGATGTTGAAATTGAAGTGACCAAATTAGATGACGTAACAAACCGCTATGGAATTGTAACCGTTAGCTTAGATGGAAAAGAGTATTTTAAAACCGATATTTTTTATAAAAAGCAAGAAGAGAAAATAGGATTCTTTAAAAAAGTGAAGCTTTTCTTTCAAAATCTATTTAGTTAGCATAGTAAAGCATTTTAAGTGCTTTTTTTCTTGTTCTTTGTTATAATAAATGAAAGAAGAGAGGGACTTTATGGAAAGATTACAAAAAGTGATTGCTGCCTCAGGATTAACATCTAGAAGAAAAGCTGAAGATTTGATTTTGGCAGGGAAAGTATCCGTTAATGGAAAAGTAATAAAAGAATTAGGAACAAAGGTATCCTATGATGATACGATTGTAGTTGATGGAAAAACGTTGGAAATAGAGGATAAAAAAGTCTATCTTTTAAATAAACCAAGAGGTGTTATCTGTTCTGTAAGTGATGAAGTGGGACGTAAAACAGTTGTTGAACTTATTGATACAGATAAACGGATCTATCCTGTAGGTAGACTTGACTATGATACGACGGGGCTTTTACTTTTGACAAATGATGGGACTCTTGCCAATATTTTAATGCATCCAAGACATCATGTGGAAAAGACCTATGTAGCAAAACTCAATAAATTTCTAGAACCAGCGGATTTAATGAAATTAAAAAAAGGTGTTTTAGTGGATGGTGTTTTATGTAAGCCTACAAGAGTGAATGTCAAAAAGTATGATAAGGAAAAAGATTATTCTATTGTCGAAGTGACTTTGGTTGAGGGAAGAAATCACATTGTCAAGAAACTATTTTTAAATCTTGGGTATTTGGTCGACAAGTTATCACGTATTCAATATGGATTTTTGACTCTTGAGCATTTAAAAAGTGGGGAGTATCGTGAACTTTCTTTAAAAGAGATAAAGAAGCTTTACGAGTATAAGAGATGAAAATTGAACGAATGGATCACTTTGGAAGAGGGATAACCTATGATGATCAAAAAATTACTTTCGTAAAACATGCTCTTCCAGAGGAAGAAGTGACACTTAAAAATATAGCCCAAAAGAAGAAATATAAGGAAGCTTTAGTGGATAAGTATCTTACGACTTCTAAAGCGCGTGTTATCCCCAAATGTCCTTATTATGGTATCTGTGGAGGATGTCATTTGATGCATATGAATGAATCGCTTCAGGAAGAATTTAAATTAAAACGTGTGCGTGATGCTTTAAGAAAGAATGCTGGCTTAAAACCTGAAGTAAAACTCATTAAGAATAATCAAGCATTGTTTTACCGCAATAAGGTGACTCTTAAAATTGAAAAGGGTCATTTTGGTTATTACAGTGAAGAAAGCCATCAATTTGTTCCTATTTTATCATGTCTACTAGCGGATAAGGCGATAAATGAAATCATTCAGGATCATGCATTTTTAAGCTTACAAGAGGGAAGTATTACGATTCGCGCAAATGAAAAAGAAGAAATTTTAATCAGTATAACTTCAACTATAGAACCAATCATTCACTTTGATAAGATGAATGCCAATATTTGGGGTATTGTTTGGAATGGAGAAACAATCTATGGTCAAAATTACTTTTATGATACAATTCTTGATTATCCATTTAAGGTAAGTTATGATGCTTTCTTTCAAGTAAATCGATATATGGCAGGTGTTATATTTGAACTATTAAATCAACACCTAGAAGGGGATAATTTACTCGACTTGTATTGTGGCGTTGGTACTTTAGGTATTTCTTTAAAGAATAGATTTAAACAGATTTATGGAATTGAAAAAAATGAGAATGCCATACTAGATGCCAAAGAAAATGCAAGATTAAATCACTTAGAAAATGCCCATTATACTGCCGGAGATACAGGAAGTATTTTGAGTGAGTTAAATGTTTCTTTTGATACAATTGTTGTTGATCCTCCACGAAGTGGTCTTAATAAAGAGACTATGGAACA
>CAZWKF010000117.1:0-4831 GCA_964634785.1 uncultured Muribaculaceae bacterium | reverse complement strand
TTTTTGTACATAACTAAATTCCCTTATTTGTACATTTTAATATTGACATTAACAACAGGAGAGTTCCGAGCATTTATCACCGTAGAAGAGGACATACGAAGGAAAATGAACACCGAAAGAGAATTAGGCATAGAAAAGGGAGTTAAGCAAGGAATAGAACAAACCAAGAGAGAAATGATATTGAATTTATATGCGTTAGGAGACTCTCTTGAGAAAATAGTTCAGGTAGTAAAATTACCCATCAAACAAGTAAAGCAAATCATTGAGGAGAAAAAAATGTAATTATTGTCTTGCTACTTGACTTAGAACCAGAAGAGATAGAAAAGCGAATGAAGGTGAGAAAATCGCGATGGAGTATAAAGATAGAATAGAAGAAATCAACCAAACAGGAGAGTTTCGAGCATTTATCACAGTAGAAGAAGACATAAGAAAGAAAATGAACACCGAAAGAGAGTTAGGCATAGAAGAGGGGATTGAAAAGGGAGTTAAGCAAGGAATAAGCAAGAGAGAAATGATATTAAAAATGTCCTCAAGGATGCCTATAAATCAAATTTCTGAAATAGCTGGAATGGAAATAGAAGAAGTGGAAAAGATTATAGAAGAATCAAAAGAGAATTGATTCTTTTTCTTTGACACAAAAAAAGACTAGCATACTCGCTAATCTTCGTCTAAATGGGTAAATAAAATACCAATATTAATTAGACCTGTTAATCCTACTAAAGAGTAGATGATTCTACAAATAATTGAACCAACACCAAATATTGACTCAACTAAGTTTATATCTAAAAGACCGATAAATCCCCAGTTGATAGCACCAATAATGGTAATGACTAAACAAATCTTTTGTAATGTATTCATAAATCCTCCTCATTTCCATTCTTATTGTGCGATATAATTAAAAATATATACATAGAAACTTATTTTTTGTCATTTTCACCATTATTAATCATACCTTTAATTAGGAGATGGTTTAATGAAGAAAGTAGTCCTCATGTTAATAATGGCAGTCTTATTAACAGGTTGTATGAAGAGCAATACAGATAATTTAAAAAGCTTTAAAGACTATAATAGCAAAAAGGAAAGTTATGAGTTAAAGGGAACGATGAAACTTGTAAGTAATGAAGATGAGTTTACTTATGATCTTACAGTGGGAGTAGAAAACCAAGAAAACTATAAAGTATCTTTACTAAATACGATAAGCAATCATGAACAAGTTATTTTAAAGAATAGCCAAGGAGTATTTGTTGTCACACCTAATTTGAATAAGAGTTTTAAATTTCAAAGTGAATGGCCAAGTAATTCCTCTCAGGCGTATCTATTAGAGTCGCTTGTTCAAGATATTAATGATGATGGAACTGCCACCATTAAAGAAGAAAATGATCTTTATGTGATTGAATCAAAAGTAAATTATCCCAACAATGCAAAATTAGTTAGTGAAAAAATAACAACAGATAAAAAATTCAATGTTAAAAATGTCAGTGTTTTAGATGAAGATGGCAATACCATTTTAGAAGTAAAAGTTAATGATATTAACTATAGTCCAAAATTTAATAATGACTATTTCTCTTTAGATGCATATAAAGTAAATGATAAAGAAGAAACGACAAAAAAACAAGGACAAAAGGAATCAACAACTTCTACAACAACGGCAAAGACAACACAAAGTGGCGAAACGACAACTCAAAGTACTAAAGCTTCCCAAAAAACAGAAGATTGTATTAGCACTTGTGATGATAAGAATTCGGGAAATCAAGCAGATAATGAAGCTTGTAAAAAACAATGTACAACGCAAAGTACTAGCAATATTTTAGAAGATATCATCTACCCTCTTTATGTACCAACAGATACATATCTTTCGAGTAAAGATACAGTAAGTACAGATAATGGAAATCGAGTTATTCTAACATTCGCAGGAGTGGATCCATTTATTTTAGTAGAAGAAGCAAGTGTCCGCAATAAGGAGATGGAAATTGTTCCAGTAAGTGGAGAACCCCTTTTAATGGGAAGTACAATTGGGGCTTTAACAAGTAATTCTATCTATTGGACAAATAATGGGATTGATTATTATCTAACAAGCAATACACTAGATAGTAAAGAGATGATGACGATTGCCGAAAGTATTACCAATTCATCAAGCTTAGTAGCTAAAACGAAATAGGGAATTCTTCTTTCTCTATTTTTTTATGACGCATATTTAAAAAGATTATGGGTTTAAAGTAGTAAGTGCAAGAAAGTCAATTGCCTTTCCAACACAATGTCGTATAAAAGGCATAGAATTATCTGATGAACTTGTAAAAGTTTATGAAGAAGGAAAGACTATCCCATGGACAATTAATGCTGATTTAGAAGTGGAAACATATGCACAATTTTTAGAGATATCGCGAAGAGACATGGATTATCTAAATGAAAAATTTGGTTTAACAGAAGCAGATGTTCCTCATATCAATGCCTATGTTCGTCAATATATAAAGAAAAATTAGTCATCTAATTTTACCTCAATTAAAAAAAGATTGAGGTTTTTAAATGGATTATAAATTTTATTTGAACCTAAACTTTGAAGTTAAAAAAATATTTCAAATAAGATGAGCTATTTTGCTAAAAACGTATTGAAGAAATTTTCTACCTGCTATATAATAAGTAATCGTGAAGAGGTGTAGTATGAAAAATAAAGAAAATTGTATTAAGACATTATTAACAGCATTTGAGGCACGCAACGACAAACTGCACAAAGAGATTGAAGAAAATGAAAAGGCTATGCAAGAGATGCGTAGTGAATTAGAACAGATATTAGAAAGTGAAGAGTTATTAGACCCTAAGGTAGTTGCGTAGATTTATCTTTATTTGGTATAATAACGTTAGGTGATAGAATGAAAAAGAAGAAAAAAATACAGGAAAAACGCTTTGAGAGTAAAGAAATTAAGCGAAATAAAGAATTAAATAGTGATTATAAAACAGCTGTAGCTTTTTTAATCGTTTTAGTTATTGTTGTCGCATTATTTGGTATCCTTTATCTTTTTAATGGAAAATTTGTGACGAAGGATGAATTTCAAACATCTTCTACAACGACAACGACAACCGTTGCTTATGATGAATCTACAATAAGTATGGCAAGTGTATTTAAGCAAAAAGAAAAAGAGTATTACTGTTTATTCTATGATAAGAAAGATAAGACACATAGTATGTATGATACCCTTTTAATTCGCTATACAGGAAGTATTCCTCTTTATAAAATTGATTTATCAAACGCTATGAATAAGAAAAACTATGATAAAGCGGGAAAAGAAAATACGAAACCAACGAATGCCGGTGAAATTATGATTACGAGACCAACACTTATTCATATAAAGGATAATGAAGTTATTGAATACATCACAGATCGTGATAAAATTGCTGAAAAATTTGCTTAAGAGAGACTTTTTATAAGTCTTTTTTCATTTATTATGGTATACTAATGGTAGGGTGATAATATGAACATCAAGAAATTTTTAAAGAAGAAGAAAAAGTCACTTTTTACTTTAGGAGAAGTATGTACGATTTCCATTACAACGGCTATTTTTTTAAGCCTTATTACAGGTTTTGTCGTTTATCAAATAAGAGATAAGAGTTTTTTAAGAGATGATGCATTGGATGATATTGTAGGAACTTATAAAAAAATTAAAGGCGAATATTATGAAGATTTAAAATATACAGAACTTGCTGATGCTGCTATTGATGGTATGATGGGATATTTAAACGAAAAATATTCTGTTTATATGGATAGTCAAGATACAGATGCCTTAAATGAAAAACTAAAAGGTGATTATGAGGGAATAGGCATTCAAATAAAAAAGATTCCAGGACAAGCGTCGACAATTGATAAAGTTTATGAAGGAACTCCTGCCGAGAAAGCTGGTTTAGAAGCAGGCGATATTTTAAAGAAAGTAAATGGAACAGAAATTACTGAAGAAACGACAAATGAAAGTATTGTTTCGATGATTAAAGATGGAAGTGAAGTAGAACTTACCGTTATTAGAGGAAAAGAAGAAAAGACTTTTAAGGTTGAAAAGCAAAAAGTTGAATATCCTGTGGTAGATGCGAAAACATTTGAAAAGGAACAGAAAAAGATAGGATATCTTTATATTTCTTCTTTTAATGAAAATGCCGATAAACAAGTGGAAAAAACACTTGCCGATCTAGAGAGTAAAGGAATTGAATCTTTAATCATTGATTTAAGAGGGAATACGGGAGGCTATCTGCATTCAGCAACTGGAATATGTGAACTTTTCTTAAAAAAAGGAAAGGTTATTTACTCGCTAGAGGGAAAGACAACAAAAAATACTATAAAGGATGAGACAAAAACTTCTAGAAATTATGATATTGTCGTTTTAGTTGATTCAAGAACAGCGTCTGCTAGTGAAATAGTAGCAAGTGCACTAAAGGAAAGCTATGGAGCTATTTTAGTCGGTACAAAGACATATGGAAAAGGGAAAGTTCAAAATACTTCCACACTAAGCGATGATACGATGGTAAAATATACAACGGCAAAATGGTTTACTCCAAGTGGAGATAGTATTGACTCTGTTGGAATTGAACCAGGAATAACTGTAAAATTAACGGCTAAGTATGCTAAGAATCCAAGTGATGAAACAGATGAACAATTGCAAAAAGCCTTAGAAGTTTTGGCAAATCGATAAAAAAGTAAAAAAAATGCAAAGTTACAAACTTTATAAATCTGTAGGTAAAAAAGCTACAGAAATAAAATATTAGTAGTTTTTTTTGGAAAATCTGTAGGTTTTGGTATACAGATTTTCTTTTTTTGCAGTTTGACTTTTGTAAACCTTCTTTGCTATGG
>CAZWKF010000116.1:0-4923 GCA_964634785.1 uncultured Muribaculaceae bacterium | reverse complement strand
TTAGAATATAATGAGGAAGATGAAAGTATTACAGTGGTATCACCGGGTGGTTGGACAGTTAAAACAGTTTATTTAGAAAATCTGCCAATTAATGATTATAAACATATCGAGATTACTTTTTCCTTTGAAGCTGGATATGATTGGAATTTCGGCATTGTCAAGGATAATGAAAGTGAAAGTTATATTGATGGTTCATTTGGCAATCATGGTTCTGTTTTAAAAACGACTCGTACCTATGATATACCAAAGGACAAGATAACAAAACTTTTAATATCTTCTTCAAGTCAGAGTGCTAAACTTCATGTGTATTCTATAAGATTATTAAATTAACAAAGACATTTAAGAGTGAATGTCTTTTTTGTTGTTTGTATTTGACAATATCCGCTATATTTTTTACATATTTGGGTAAAATACTAAGGAAAAATGTATACTATTGTATTTACTTGAGAAGGCTTCAATGCTATAATTCTACTATAGGAGGGTATGAAATGAAAAAGGTAAGCGCGCGTATAATACCAATGTTTTTATTTATTGCTTTTTTTGCAGTAATATTACAAATGAATATCCCAAATAAAATAAAAAATCAAACAAGACTTTTTGCAAATAAAGATAAACTATCTGGCTCTTGTTATACGGGAGATGGAAGTCTTTATTATGCCCTTGAAGAAACTCCTCTTTATGAGGGACCAAATAAGAGGTTTGACAAACTTACCAATATAGAAGGCAATACTCCAGTAAAAGTCTATTGTGAGGAAAATGGATTTGTCAAAATTAGTAAGACAAGTGAAAAGTGGTTATCTAAAAATATGTTGACAACTTCTACTCCTACTATGTTAGCTGACGTAATAGAAGAAACTCCTGATTTTTCTGTAAGCGAAACAACTGTTGAAGGTGAAAATGGATTAGAATCTCTTTACACGAACAAACTTGGGTCTGTTTCTTTTTCTATTTACGATGTTTTAAATGTTGCGAGTGATGATTCGAACGTATTTTCAATCTCTGTTTCTAAAAGTGGAAGTGACGTTACAGACAAATTTAATGTAAATAAGGGAATGTTTGATGGCTCCTCTATGGATGTTGCTTTAGGACTTAAAAATGAACAAGGATATACTGCAGGTACTTATTCTATTCGCATTAGTGTTGATGGAATTACAAAAACGACTTCATTTACAATGCTTGGTGATTACTATCATTTTGATGCAAGTTGGAGTCAAATTTCTCATAATATAGGAAATCCATCAAATGTAGTAAATGAATGGCAAATTGATTTAACAAATGTGGATAATATTTCGTCTACTGATGATTATCAAATTATTATTAAGAAGGGAAGTACAAACTATACATCGCGCTTTATTATTACACGTTCAGATGATTTTATTACGATTAACAATAAAACAGGTTCAAGAACTCAGAGACCTCCAGTAGGAGATTATACAATTACAATAAGCTATGGTTCTTCGAGTGGAGCTTGTGGAGTAATTAGTTATACTTATAACTTTAGCATAGGAAATCGTCAATTAGTATTTGAAAGATTAGAAATTGAATCTCATCGGTATGATCGAACACCGCTAATCATATCATATGAATTACAAATATTAAAGAAGACAGCTACACATATTACCTATATTTTAGAAGGAACAACTTATACAGATACCATTGAAGATTTTAAATCAGTTTATCCAGCAGCAGATATCGACTCTTTGACAACTGATGAAAATGGTGCACTTCTTTATCGATTCTCAGATGGCTTAATTTTAAATGCTACAGAGACACAAGTTATCTATTATGATAGTCAAAATACAAAAGTAACGGTAACAACAGATGCTTTTAAAACGGCATATAAATCTGAATATGAGGCCTTCTTAGCTGATGAAAAGATAACAACAGATGCTTCTGGAAATCTTATTCACTTAGAACGAGGACAAAGAACAATTCCAAATAAAACTCTTCTTTCTAAAAATCAAAATGTCTTAGCTTTAAGTGGTGGTGAAATTACTTTTATTTATCATTATGAAGATATTTCTGAAAATGATTTTGCATCCCTTAACTATACTATTATGTCTTTAGATGGAAATACTTTAACTGAAGAAGAAGGATTCTCTTTAACATACAGTTACACAGATACTGAAATGACGATAAAACTTATCTATGACAATACAGATGAAAAGTATATTGGTGATTATTACATTTCACTAAAATTTCCTGATGTCGAAGAAGTGAAAGTTGATTTCCATCTTTATGATGCAGCTGTAGACTATTATTTAAATGCTCAAGTTGAACAAGGATATTCGTCAGAAATTCCTGCAAATAAAAAGACGAAATGGGAAATTGCCCTTTATTTACAAAAAGCAGGATTAGATTTTACTTATATTAATCCGCATCTTATCGATGTGTCTATTTATGATAAAATGGCTGATTTGGATGAAAATGGAAATCTATATTTCTATGAACAAGTAGATTATGATATTGAGATAGTAAAATATAAAGACAATCTAATTAGCTATAAAGAGACTATAGGAAATACAACAAATGAAGTAGTAGATGAAAATTTTGAAATCTTTAAAAATAAATATACTCAAGTTGCAGATGACATCAATAACTATCAATTTGATGCTGATGGAAATTTAATAAAGACAACCGACAATTTCTCTTTACATATTAAAAGTTTTACACCGGCAACTGGGGGAGATATGCTCGTTACCTTTGTCGATGAAACAGGAAATCAGCAACAAATGTTATTGCAAGATTTTAGAACAAAATATTCTGATATGTATGCTTATGTTGTCACTCGTTTCTTATTTGACGGGGTAGGAAATATCATTATGGGTAGATTAAAAGGAACCTATATTGTTAAAGAACGTGATGGAAAACCAATTGAAGGGCATGAAGTCACAAATCAATTTGATATTGCTCTTACAGATGATGAAACAAATATTACAAATCCCATTGCGATTACACCTAAAACAGAAGTAGAACCTGGTCAGTATTTTGTCTATGTTGCTTATGATAACTATATTGGTGTGGGATATATTAATAATGAAGAAGATGCTGTTATAAGCCGTGAAAATTATCCAGATATGTGGATGCAAAATATTCATAGAACAAGTATTACCTATGTAGAACCAGTCTATGAAATTAATGCTTCCTTACCAGAGTTATCGAACACAGGAAATGATACAAAGCAAATGTATACTAATATTGAAAGTAAAGCAACGATCACTTCAGATTTAATTGATATTTATCAATATGCTGGATTAACTTCTAGTATTGAATACTATGATAAAGAGACAGAAGTATGGCAAGATGCTTCAAGTTATTTTAATAAAGAAGATAATTTGAATCGTGATTTAAATCAATTAAATGATGAAAAATATATTCTTTCTTATATTACAAAGGGAACTGTTCCAAGTGGAAAATATCGGGTAACGATTTTCTATGAAAATAGAAAACAGACAGCAACTGCCAGTCAAGAGTTTGAAGTGTTAGGTAAATACTATGGTTTATTTGTCGATACAACGGAACCTGATCCTTTAGAATATCATCCTAATCAAGTATCCACTGTTAAGATTAATATGAAAGGATATTATATCAATGAACCAGACAAAATAGTACCTAGTCTTGTACAAAAAATTTCGGGACTTTCAGATACTCTTCTTCAAGTAGATGTAGAAAAACGAGAATTTAGAAATCGTGATGGACTTGTGCTATTTACGTACAATACAGAAATAGATGAAGATTATTATCAAGAAGAAGGCATAATACGATATGTTTTCTCTCTGACAAATGTCAAAGATCATGCTGATACTGCTCTTTATGAACTATCATTTACTTACCAAGAAGAAGGGGAGGAAGAGACAAAGGAAACCGTATCTTTTGAAGTGCTTGAAGCTATTTATGAGTATAATGTAGCAAATGATTATCCTTATGCAACAGAAGATGAGATGTATATATTAAAAGATATTGATACAAAATACATCGATACAGATGAATTAAATGAATTCCATTATGTATTAGAATATTACAGTACGAGAGAACATGGATGGGTAAATGTTTCATCTCCTGAAGCGCCTTATAAAATGGTAAAATCAATTACGGATATTTGGGATGCCCAAAGTGAAGATTATGATGATACAATTGAGCATCTAACGCATACAGGACAGATTAAGATTTCTCTAGATCGCGATGCCATTCTTGAACTAGATGGAGATTATCGTTTGGGAGTTACTTTTAAAGAAGAAACAATCCGCTATTTTGATATGCCATCCGTAAAGACATTATTCGATTGGGAAGTTAGAAAAGTAGAAAAGAAAGGTACATTCTTAGATGATGAGACAAATGAGACAATAGAAGTAAAGGAATTCTATCAAAATCTACAAGAAATGGGAATTGATATTGAGATTAATACCCAAAGAAAAGATGATCTTCAATGGGTTATCAATAAGGACTGCCTAGATGTTTTAAATAATGAAAATGGAACTTGTGACTTTTTAACAGGGGCTAATTATAACCGCTATTTCACGGAAGAAAATACACTTACTTCAGATGGTCATTTAAAGCTAAACTATCATGAAGTGGATGGACAAAGGTTAGAAAAAGGGCATTATGCTTTAGTTCTTTACTATACCTCAAAAGATGCTAAGATGTTTGATATCGAAGTTAAAGGCAATTATGCTGATATCATTCTTAAAGAAGCGACTGTTTATTCCGATATAAAAGATAAGACAGTTGATGGCTTATATAAGAATAAAGTGGGACACCTTTATCTTCCTGTAAGAGTTTATGGACTTTCTTATCAAGATACCTATATTTCCATTACCGATTCTAATGGAGGAGGAAACTATAAGGGTACTTTTGTCTATGATGAGACAAAATACTTACAAGATCATGTTATAGATATTACGTATGATCCAAGTGTTAGTGAGG
>CAZWKF010000115.1:3588-4929 GCA_964634785.1 uncultured Muribaculaceae bacterium | reverse complement strand
TTCTTGTTACGTTTCTATTCCCTTCTTTTTGAACTATTGAATTTTCTTCAATAGTTGAATTTTTATCTAATTTGTTAGAATCAAATATGTTTTTTAAATGAACATTTATGTTATCAATACCTGTATCAAAAAGTTCTGACATCGCTTTTTGAGTCATCCATAAAGTGTCCTTATCATATCTAACTTGGATTCCTTTATCACCTTCTTGAATCTTAAATGTTAAAAATTCTTCTGCGCTACTTCTAATTATTAGATTTTTATTATCTTGCATCTTCAAATTGCCTTCCTCTAAAGATTATCTGTTAGTTTTAACTTTTCAAAAATTGGAACGTTTTTCATTAGGTTTTACATATTATACCAAAATTACCTGTATAAGTCATTCTGAAATCAAAAATAATGATAGAAATCTGGTGGGAGTTATACCACGGTGCTGCTTATGTACTTACTAACTGAAAAAGAAAAAATCAATCATACTCAGATTGATTTATATTAACGCCATGGATGCGACGATATGATCTAATGGTGCCAACTATAGGATTCGAACCTACGACCTACGCGTTACGAGTGCGTTGCACTACCAGCTGTGCTAAGTTGGCAAAAAATGTTATATTAACATTCCTATATCTGTATTATACTCCGAAATAATAATTTTTTCACTACTTTTTTCGTGTTTTTCGTCTAATCTTTTTTCTTGATGAAACAAAACAATTCCATCTTCTGTATGAATCTCACACAAATCTTCATATTGAATGAAATAATCTCCTATTTCAACAATTTTATTTCCATGACTTAAAAGAGTTCCTGTCTTTATCGAATACTCTCCATTTTCAATCATTGTAAAAATAACTTTCTCTCCCATATACATAGAGAGTAATTTTTCCATATATTCTTGAGCAAATTCTTTATTATATTCCTCATTAAAATGGCGAATATAGCAGATAATAGCAGGATCTAATGAAAAAGATTCTTTTATATAGGCAAGAGCAAAACGAATTAATGACGTTGCCATTTCCTCCTTTGTGGCCTCCTCTTTTTTAACCAATTGTCGATAAGCAAGTAATTCTTCTTTCATACCAGATGTTGAGTAACCATTTTCTTCAAGTAATTTTGTGATAAATTCAGCAATTGTCTTCTCTTCAAACATTGAATTTAATGGCAAAGATTGATAGAACCATTCCATTACTTTCATAGGGTCTTTTTTATCAACATTTAAAAATTCAACAAGAATACGTCTTGCCTCTTCTTTTAAGTTCTTCGTTTGCATAAAATCACCTATTCTTATTTTACTATAAAATACTCGATTTACCTAAGTTTTTACCTCCTACTTTACACTCTTTATTT
>CAZWKF010000115.1:0-3578 GCA_964634785.1 uncultured Muribaculaceae bacterium | reverse complement strand
AATACTTCCTGCTAGTATATAAACTGTAGGATTCTCTTCATCATCAGAAAAACAAAATAAATCCTTATGATGATAGTGAATTTGTTTTAAATAGGCACATTGAATCTCATTAAACTCTTCCACTGTTTTGATGTTACACTCTTCGATATCTTTAAAAATCATCTCAAGTTTTACAGGATGTGTTTCATATGTTCCATCTTCTTTTAAAGTAGGTTCGCCACTCCAAAAGACATTGATTTTCAATTTAATTTCGGATTCTGCAACTTCATAATAGATTCCTTTTATATGACTATCATGAAAAGCTTTATAGTAATCCATAAAAGGCTTTATATGTTCTTCGTTTAACTCTTGCATCTAATTTTCCACTTCACTTTTCTTTTTCGTAATGACAATATCTAATTTTTTTATCTTATCATAAACTTCATTTATTTCCTCTTTTATACAAACTTGGATTTCCTTATCAAACTTTTCTAAAACCATTTCTAAAGACTTTTGATAATCTCTTTTCGTCTCTTTATTTAGGACATTCCAATTAATTCCTTTAAAATAAGGCACTATTTCTTCTTTTAAGGGTAAGATTCCCTGTAAAAACAGGACAGCTAAAACAGGATACCCTGGATATCCCTGCCAGTAAGTAGATGAATCATTTGAATAATACAAATTATCTTTCCATTTAATAAGATATTCTTTTTCTAAAGTTGACGACTTTACAGTAGCTGTATTTCCCTTCATTTCAACTCTTCCATCAGCTATAGCAGAGTAAGCTTCTGGTATTTTTTCTATTGGTGGTAATTTTTCCATATTTCCACTTCCTTTTTTATTTTTATTTTTTCTCCAGCACTATCTTATTTGTTCTTTGGCTTATGAATAGATTTTTCTTCCGAATATGAAACATTTTCTAATAAAACACCATCATTTCTAATAAAATTTAGCTGACTAATGACATCTTCACCAATTATGACTTGAGCCAAAGCAATCAAATTATTAAACTGATTAATTTGTCCTTTATGATGAACATCTATTCCATATAATACTTTCACATTATAATTGGTAGCAATTTTCCAAAACTCTCGACACGGACAGAAAACATTTTTTAATCTTTTTAATTGTTCTAAAAATGAGTCATTATTTAATACTTTGTCCTTATAATAAGTTGCATTAAATATTTTAGCTAAATTTATCTCAAGAGGAACATTGTATTTTTCAGCTATTTGACATATTTTATGTGCCACTTCTTTTTCATCATTTCCAAATGAAGATTCACCAAACATATAAAGATCAGGATGAGCAATGATATCGGGTATTCCTAATTTAACAGCCTGTTCAATATAATTCACATAAGTCAACAATTCTTCTCTATTAAAATGGTTTTTTTTTAAAATCTTTAGCTTTTTATCTTGGTCATATATGAAATGCTGACCTAATACAATGATATCCACTTCGTTCTTTAATTCTTTAAGATTCTCTTCTTCCTCCGGTAGATACTCTACTTCATAGCCACTTTTTATGATAATCTGGCTTGCAAATTTTTCTTTTAATCTTTGAATGCTTGCTAAATACTCTTTTCGTTCATCATAAGACATTCTTATATTTTTTCTAGTATCAATTATTTCCTTTTCTGGACAATGATCAGTGAAGGCAATTACCTTAAAACCCTGTTCTATATACTCTTTAATATATTCCTCATCAGCAATTGAATCAGCATGCCCACATCTAAAAGTATGTGTATGGAAATGAAAATTTTGCATATTTTCACCCCATTTCTATATCAAATTATTTTTTCCAGTGATTTCCCATCACATAACTTAGATGTTTTACTTTTTCTTGTTCGCCTTCGCTTACATTTGCCTCTTTATAAGCTGTTCTTGAAATCATCTCATCATGCAAATAGTTTTCTCCATGAAAGATATCCCAAAAGTTATCAATTAAATCAACGGGAATATAACCGCGAAAAGTCTTTAAACAGAGGCACTTAGAAATACATTCGCCTGATTGTTCTAAATAATCTATGATTGGTTTTGCATTTCCATCCTCATCTATGAATGTTCCCTTTATTTCCTTTAGAGACTTCCCTATAGGAACTTCTGAAACCCCAGATCTTTCATAAATGTCATTTTCATTATAACTAAACATATAATCACCATAAAAATTATTGTACCACTTTTTGAAAAAAAAGAAAGCATTTTTATTTGACCTTTAAAACTGCTTCTTTTATGACTTTTATAGAATCTCTTAATTTTTCCTCTTCTTCTGTTTCTAGTGGAATAAAGATCTTTTCAGCACCTGACTTACTTACAATAGCTGGAGTGGAAAGACATATTTCATTTTCATCATCATAACAAGAAACGGGAAGAATCATTTTCTTATCTTCTAAAATAGCAGAAGTAATATGCACAAGGCTCATCCCAATGCCATAATAAGTAGCCCCTTTTCTTTTAATAATCTCATAAGCAGATAAACGTACACTTTCTTCAATCTCTTGCATTTCTTCTTTCGAAATAAAAGCATCAATACTTTTACCAGCAATCGAAACACAACTCCAAGGAATAAACTCACTATCTCCATGTTCGCCCATGACAAAGCATTCAATATCTTTAGGACTAACACCCACTTTTTCACTTAACAGATACTTTAATCTTGCTGTATCTAAAGTAGTTCCCGAACCAATCACTTTACTCTTAGGAAACTTTGAATACTTTAAGACAAGTTGTGTCATCACATCTAATGGATTAGAAGCAACAAGGAATATTCCATCAAAACCACTTTCCATAACAGAAGTGACAATCGATTTAAATATACGACTATTCTTATGAATTAAATCCATTCTTGTCTCACCTACTTCTTGATTAGCTCCAGCAGCAATAACGACTAATGAAGCATCTTTACAATCATCATAAGTTCCCTTTTGTATTTCCATTTTCGATGGACTATAGGCAAGACAGTGGTTTAAATCCATAACCTCTCCTATCACTCTTTCCTCATCTAAATCAATTAAAGCAAGTTCTTCTACATAAGTTTTTTGATTCAGTAAAGCATAAGCGTAGCTCATCCCAACATTTCCACAACCAATTATAACCACTTTATTTTTCATATCATCACCTAACCCTATTATATAACAAAATGAAGTTTCTACACAACAAATTGTCAATGATAAAATTCTCTGTTATAATACTTTTAATCGAGGAGAAAAAAATGAATACAGTATTACTAGATGAAATGATCAATTATATTGAAGAACATTTAACTGAAGAAATAAGTATTAAAAAATTAGCGCATATAACAGGCTTACCTTCTTACATTTTACAAAGAATATTTTCTTTTATAACCAATATGACCATTAGTGAATATATTCGCAAGAGAAGATTGAGTAAAGCCTATGAAGACTTATTTAATAAAAATGCAAACATTACAAAGATAGCATTTACTTATGGATATGCATCTAATAGTTCTTTTTCACGTGCCTTCAAGAATTACTTTGGTCTTCTTCCTAAAGAAGTTAAAAAACAAAAGATAGGCATTGCTTATCCTAAAATTGTATTTGCAAAAAATATTGTAGATTCTAATCCTTTTCAATATCA
>CAZWKF010000114.1:0-5147 GCA_964634785.1 uncultured Muribaculaceae bacterium | reverse complement strand
TCAATGATTTATTAAGTGGGGAAAAAATAGAAAAGAATAACTATATGAATTGTGCTGAAAAAAATCTACTCATTCTTGCTGAGCAAATCGAAAAAAGAAGAAGTCTTTTAAAAAAGATTCAAAGGGTTCTTTTCCTCTTTGCTATTTGCTTGTTTATTTTAAATATTATTTTTAATTCCATGTATGGGGATCATTGGGATAGAAGCAGTATCCTATATAGTACCTATATTTTAATGAGTCTAAATTTTGTTATCGCCCTTATCATTTCATTTTTAAGTTTTGATAAAAAGAAGTGATGAATGGAGATAAAAGAAACTCTCGAGCAAGTCATGAAAAAATGATTTGTTTTTTATTGACAAATTTCAGAAATAAACGTATCATTGTATTAAGTAAGTAATACAATGATAGAAAGGATGTCTTATGAAGTTTGAATTTGATAACAATATTCCCATCTATATTCAGTTGGTCGAACAGTTAAAAATTTATATTGTCTCTGGCAACATTGAACCCGGTGTGCGACTGCCTTCAGTACGAGAACTTGCCCTTCAAACACAAGTAAATCCCAATACAATGCAAAAGGCATTAGTTGAATTAGAGGATTTAAAACTCATCTATACGGAGCGAACCAATGGAAAATATGTTACAAAAGATCAAAAGCTAATTGATAAGTTAAAATTAGAATATGCCAAAGATGTATCGAAACGATATCTTGAAAGCATGAAAGAAATTGGTTTTACAGAATTAGAGGCAATTGCATATTTAAAGAGAATAGGAGAAAGTGAATAATGGAATTATTAGAATGTGTTCATGTGAATAAATACTATGGAAAAAAGCGTGTCTTAAAGGATGTCAATCTGTGTATTCCAAGGGGAAAGATTATTGGCCTTTTAGGAAAGAATGGAACTGGGAAGTCGACTTTAATAAAACTTATAAATGACTTATTAACACCTACCAGTGGAAAAATTTTGGTCAATGGAAAAGAAGTAGGTGTTGAGAGTAAGAAAATCATCTCTTATTTACCAGAGAGAACCTATTTAGATAAGACGATGACGGTTGATAAAGTGATTGAGTACTTTGAGAACTTTTATGATAATTTTGATGCAAAGAAAGCAAGAAAATTACTAAAAGATTTGGATTTAGATACAAAAGAGAAGTTATCAAAAATGAGTAAAGGGATGCAAGAAAAAGTACAATTGGTGCTTGTGATGTCAAGAAATGCCGATCTTTATATATTAGATGAACCTCTTGGGGGAGTCGATCCTGCTACTCGAGATTATATTTTAGATACGATTCTTACGAACTTTAGTGAGGGAGCAAGTGTTATTATTTCGACACATTTAATTGCCGACATTGAAAGAATATTAGATGAAGTCATCTTTATTGATAATGGGAAAATTATTTTGCAATCCGATTCTGATGAGCTTAGAAAAAAAGAGGGAGAATCAATTGATGAAATTTTTAGGAGGATGTTCAAATGTTAAAGAAATTATTAAAATATGATATGGAAAGTGTGTATAAAATTTTAATTGTCTTTTATGGATTAGCTCTTTTCTTTGCCTTGCTTACAAGAATATTTTTAAATATAGAAAATTCATTTATGATGGAAATCATTGGCAAAATTTGCAGTGGTACAATGATCGCGATGATTGTCAATATTTTAATTAATAATGTCATGCGTTTATGGGTAAGATTTAGAAATCATTTTTATGGTGATGAATCCTATTTAACAAACACATTACCTGTAGATAAGAAGACTTTATATCTATCAAAAGTTTTGACCTTTATCATCACTTTGTTTGTAAGTTTTTTAGTCATTGGACTCTGTTTGTTTATTGCTTATTATTCAAAAGAAAATTTAGAAGCTTTAAAGAACATATTACTGCCTATTGCTGGAGTCTTTGGAAGTACCATTATCAAAATATTAGGAGCGTTTCTCTTTATCTTCTTTTTACAATTTGCCAATATGGTGCAATCAGGATATACGGGTATTATTTTAGGTCATCGACAAAACAATGGAAAAATAGGTTTTTCGGTTATCATTGGTTTTGCTTCTTACATAGGAACACAGATGGTTGCTCTTCTGTTGCTCTTTATCATGGCTCTTTTTAACAAAGATTTTATGAATTTATTTGTTACAAATGAAATCATCAGTGTCGATGTTGTAAAAGCGATTATTTATATCGCGATAGCCATTTATTCTATTCTATTAATTGTTCTATATTTTACAAATGTTACACTGTTTAAAAAAGGTGTAAATGTAGATTAGTGGAGGAAAGATGAAAGTGAATAAAAAAACAACCATCTTATCAATGATGGCTACTATTAGCTTCTTTGTTGTCTATTTTATAAACAAAGAGAAAATGAATTTTATTTTAGGATGTACATGGCTTTGTATTACAATAGAAGAATATAGAAAAATGAGAAAAGAAATATAAAAAGTGCTTCAATTGCAAGATGCTTTAAGCACCTTGTTTTTTACTGGGGAAATGAAATTCTTAAAGATAATGACATAAATGAAGAAACTATGGTAAAATAATCCATAGGAGTATGATGAATACTTTCATAGAATGAGGAATGTATGAAAATAATGGATGAAATAAGAGAACTTGATTTAGAAGAAAGTGAATTAAATGCCTTACTTAATCATTTATCATTATCGATTGATGCTTTAAAACGGGCAACGAGTATAGAAGAAAAAATCAAGTACATTGGGAAAATAAATATATTAAGAGATCATTATTTAACCTTATATTGGTGTAGTTATCTAGGTTATTTAAAGAATATCACAGATGAAAAATATCTTAAAAGTGAAGATTTATTTGGCACAATTGATGCGAAGTATAATAATTTAGTCTGTGAATATTTTCGCTTTCTTTCAGAAAATAAGAATGAAGAAGAATTAAAGAGTTGGATAACACCTAGAACATTTGCCTTAGCAAGTAATCAAATTCGTCTTTTAAGTGATGAGAATGTGGAATTAATAAAAAGAGAAAAAGAATTATGTCGTGCTTATCGAAAATTGCTTATGGGAACTCGCTTTGAATTCAATGGTGAGAAAACTACCATTAATAAACTTAGCAAGTATTTTAAAAATGATGATCGTTTGATGCGTAAGAATGCGATGGATAAAAAATATGAGATTCTAATGAGTTTACGTGATGACTTAGAAACCATTGCTGATGAGTTAATTCAAGTGAGAGAAAAAATTGCCAAAAATCTAGGTATGAAAAATTACAAAGACTATGGTTTTGTAAAGATGAATCGTATCGGGTATGATGAAGGAGACTTGCAAACATTTAAAGACAATGTAAAAAAGTACTTTGTTCCTTTACTTGTCAAGTTGGAAGAGTCTCAATGTGAACGATTACACCTAGAAAAACTCGAATATTATGATGAACAGTATTTATTTCCTGATGGCAATGCCGAGATTAAGGAATCCTTGGAAGAATTAGTAGAGATATTAAAACGAATATTCAAAGAGATGAATATGGAAATCTATGATTTATTTGTCTTAATGGAAAAAGAGGGACTTATTGATTTAGAGGAACGGGAGAATAAAAGTTCTGGAGGTCTTACTACTTACTTACCCGATTATCATTTGCCGACTTTCATTAAAACTTATATGGGATTAGAGGAAAATTTCACAAGCATTCTCCACGAATTTGGGCATTCTATTCAGCTTTACATGAGCAGAAATAAAAAATATCATGAGAATCGATGGCCAACCTTTGATATTTGTGAAACACATTCAACTTCTATGGAGTTACTTGTCTATCCTTATTTAGAATCCATTTTTAAAGAAGATGTGGATAAATATTGTCTTCGTCATTTAACTTCCTTAATTGAACTCGTCATAAAAATGTGTGCGATTGATGAATTCAACTCACAAATATATGAAAATCCTTCTTTGAGTAAGGAAGAACGGAATGCTTTATGGAAGAGCATTTATCAAGAGTATTATCCTTATCGTCAGTATACGCATGAGTATTACTCACTTGGCCTTATGTGGCAAAGTGATCAGAATCGCATTGATGATCCATTTTATGGAATTGATTATAGTTTAGATACCATCTGTGCTTTCTCATTTTATCAAAAATCTTTAGAGGATAAAGAAAATGCCTTTTTAGAATATCTTAATCTATGTAAAGATGGCGGTGACTTGTCCTTTAAAGAAATGGTTGAAAAGTACCATTTGAGCAGTCCTTTTAAAGAAGATGATATAAAATCCCTAAGTATCTTTTTAGAAGGTGAAATCAAAAAATATGTCAAAGAAATATAAAGGAGAAAAAATGAATCAGGAATACTTAGCTTTTGCAAAACAAATAGCTTTCTATGCAGGAGAAACGATGTTAAAATCTTATCAGGAATCATTAGCCTTAGATTTTAAAGAGGATAAGACGGTTGTGACAAAAGTAGATAAAGAGATTAATGCCTATTTGATTGACTGTGTAAAAAAGGCATATCCAACACATGGTGTAATAGGCGAAGAAGAAAGCTTTAATCCAATTGCCGACTTTGTCTGGATATGTGATCCTTTAGATGGAACAGGCATGTATACAAATCATATTCCTGTGTTTGTTTTCTCCCTTGCCTTAGTTTATAAGGGGGAACCTATTGTAGGTGTTGTCTATAATCCAAGTGAAGACAATCTATATACCGCTATAAAAGATAAAGGTGCTTATTTGAATGAGACTAGACTTGAAGTGAATCAAAAAAGACTAGGAGATTTAGGATATCGCACGAATGTGGAAATATTTCATAATGAGTTGATTGATGAAGTTTCTCTTATTAAGGAGCTAAAAGAGGTTTCAAAGATTTCTTCTATAGGAAGTGTTGCTAGAAGTGGAATGGCTATTGCAAGTGGGTATTTTTCATGTGATATATTTCCAGGAGGTGAACACGGCAATTGTGATATTGCCGCGACCTCTTTGATTGTTACCGAAGCTGGTGGAAAAGTTACAGACTTTTATGGAGAAAACCAGTCTTACGATAAAGCAATTAAGGGGGGCATTATTTCAAATGGAGTTTCTCATGATCAAGTATTAGAGGTAGTAAAAAAATATCTTTTAAAAAAATAAAGAGGGAGTCCTCTTTTCAGTTTGTTGACAAAGTGGTATGTTCAAAACGAATATACTGCTTTTTTAGTA
>CAZWKF010000113.1:0-5214 GCA_964634785.1 uncultured Muribaculaceae bacterium | reverse complement strand
TCTGCTCATAAAATGTGTGGGCCAACAGGAGTAGGTGTTCTTTATGGAAAGTATGAATTACTTGAAGGCATGATTCCTGTCAATATGGGGGGAGGAATGAATGAATCATTTGACTCCGTTGAAGAAATCTTTTTAAAAGATATTCCTATCCGTTTAGAAGCAGGAACGCAAAATATTGCAGGTGTTATAGGGTTAGGAGCCGCGATCGACTATCTAGAAAGTATTGGCATGGACAATATCAAATTACACGAAATAAAATTAAAACAGTATATGATGGAAAAAGTCAAAGATATTCCTCATATACAAATTGTGAATGAAGAATGTGACAGTGGTATTATCGCCTTTAATGTCGAGGGGATTTTTGCTCAAGATGTTGCCTATTATTTGAATAAATACCATATCTGTGTTCGCGCAGGAAATCATTGTGCAAAGATTTTAAAACAGGCAATTGGTGTTAAAAATACAGTACGTGTCAGTTTATATCTCTATAATACAAAGGAAGAAATTGATACTTTAGTAAAATTACTTGAAAATAAAGAAAAGATTATAAGTGAGATGATTTAATGAACAGTGATGAAAAAAGAGAAATTATTTTAGATAACTACTCCCATCCATATCATAAGACAAGTGAAGAAGTAGAAGGTTACATTAAAGTAAATTCGAATAATGAATCTTGTATTGATAATATTGATTTATATATTAAAATCGAGAATAACCAAATTGTAGATATCAAGTTTGATGGGGAAGCTTGTGCCATTTCAACGGCATCTACTTCCATTATGATTCGAAACATGATTGGAAAAAGTATAGAGGAAGTTTTACACTATATTAAGAATTTTGAAGCGATGCTTAATGAAGAAGAGTATGAAGATATCGACTTCAATGAAGCCATCGTATTTGATGAAACATATAAACAGGGAAATAGAAAGACTTGTGTTACATTGCCCTATGTGGGAATAAAAAAAGCCCTTCTTAAATATCAAGAGGAAGACTTATCTAAAGGATAGGTCTTTTTACAATAAAAAAAGTGCTAATTTTTATACGGGAAAGTATGATCGCTTGTTTAAAAAACTGGTGGTAGAAGAGGAAGAAAATGTCCTTCTAAAAAAGATTTTAGAAAGTGGAACATGTGAAGATAGAAGATTTAGAAATCTTGAGAAATGAATTACCTGTAGAAGAAAAAGAGGAACAAGTAAAGACAGTGGATCTACTTGTGAAGACAAAAGAGAGGTATATTCATGTAGAACTCAATACGAGTTCTGGACTTAAATTCCGAAACTTTATTCTATTCGCCAATATCATCTCTGTTAAAACAAAAAGAGGAGAAAGCTATAACACAAAAGAAGAATACATTCATATCGACTTAAACTATGTCACGGGGAATAAAGGACATGAAATTAATGAATACTATATGCAAACCTTAAAGGGAAGAAAGTATGTGAAGAACGTTAAAATTATTGAATACAATGTTGATAAGAAAAATGAGTTTTGGTATATTAAAAGTGGAAAAGCACGGGAAGAATACAAGTATATCTTGCTACTTGACTTAGAACCAGAAGAGATTAAAAGCGAATGAAGGGGAGAAAATCGCGATGGAATATAAAGATAGAAGAAAATAGATGAAGTTAAAAGAATAATAGAAGAATCAGAAAGAACTTGATTCTTTTTTTGATTGTAAACAGCAATCCCATTCTGTCTACTAAATGTAAATTCATGTTAATTTCACAAAAAAAAGCAAGAAATTTGTTATAATAAGTATGATTAAATAGGAGGTATGTCATGGAAAAAAAGATTTTTTGTCTAATTCTTTTGCTTTTTTGTCTATTTCCTAATTATGTAAATGCATCGACATTTAAGGGGATTGTAACAGGAACTGATGTTTCTGTTCGACCAACTCCAAGTACAAATGAGAAAAAGATTGGCACTGTAAATAAAGGAAAAGATGAATTAGTTGTTCTTGATAATACATTATTAAAAGATGAAAGTACAGGTTCTAATAAATGTTCCAATGGATGGTATAAAGTCGAATATAATGGTGGAGCAGGATATGTTTGTGCAGCTTATTTAACAGTTATTGAGGAAAAACCTCCAGTTGTTGATGATACAGAAGCTAAAACAGCTTGTCAAAATGAACTAAAAAATGCTGGCTTTCCTTCAAGCTATTGGGATAAATTATGTACACTAAAGGCAAACCATCCAAACTGGGTATTCATACCTAAAATAACGGGTGCCGATGGTAAAACGGTAGACTTTGTATCTGCCGTTATCTCTGAGAGCAGTTGTGGAAGTTCATCGATTACAAATGGTGCACAAGCTTCTTTTAAAGGCTCATCTTGCAATAAAAAGTGGGATTCAGGAATGACTACTGCCTCTACAACGGCTGTCCGTTATTACTTAGATCCAAGAAACTTTTTAGATGAAAAAAATATCTTTATGTTTGAAGACCAAAATGTCAATAAAAATATTAAAGATACAGATTATAAAAATGCAACGAATAAACTCTTTAATAATAACTATTTAGTGCAACAGATTCCTGATTTAACGGAATATATTAGAGTATCAGCGAGTGCAGTACAAGTATCTCAAATGGCCATTGCTTCAAGAATTAAGCAAGAACTTGGAAATGCAAAATTAACTTCTGGAGAGTATAAAGGAAAATTATTCTCCGTCGTAAGTGGAGATTATACGACACGTTATAATTGGTATTACAATAAGAATGGAAATAAAGTATCTATTGACCATTACTACAACTTCTTTAATTATGCAGCATACGACGGTTCTAATGTCACCCAAAAGGCTTTAATATATGCCTATAATCATGGATGGGGAGGAACGGGAAATAAAGCAAAAGATCGTCAAACAGCTATGACAGGTGGTGTAACTTCCTTAAAAAAAAGTTATATTGCAGCAGGTCAAAATACGGCATATTTTCAAAAGTTTAATATTTTCCCTAATAATTTAGAGAATCGTTTTGTACATCAATATATGACGAATGTTCAAGCACCTGTCAGTGAAGCGTCCCTTCTTTATAACGCTTATAAAGCATCGGGATTATTGGATCAACCCTTTACTTTTATTATCCCTGTATATGATAATTTAGATAATACAATTACCATTCCAAGTGAGGGAGACCCTAAAGAGTCTGTAGATGTCTCTTCTGCTATCGTTTCATCAGGTTATAATTATTCTAAAGGATATATTTCTAAAATACCAATGGGAACAACGGCTGATGATTTAAAAGAGGCATTAGAAAGTAAAGGTGTTACCGTTTCCATCGTTGATGCTTCAGGTAAAACGGTCACAAATACTTTAGGAACAGGTTATAAAGTATCTATTGTGGGAGAAACAGCGGAAGTCTTAGAAGTTGTTCTATATGGTGATATTTCGGGAGATGGAAAAATCAATGCAGTTGATTTATTAAAGATTCAAAAAGATATTTTAAAAGTATCTAAATTGAGTAATGCGCAAAGAATTGCCGCTGATATTAATAAAGATGGAAAAATTAATGCGGTTGATTTATTAAAGGTCCAAAAGGATATTTTAAATATTTCAAAAATTGAACAATAAAAAGGAGTGATTTTATGAAAAAATTAAAGTTATGTGTTCTAGTATTTTTGGTTTTATTTGCTTTGCCAAATGTCGTAAGTGCAGCCAATGCCAATATCTCTGTAAAAACAAATGGTTCGGCGGTTGTTGGAAATACCGTAACAGCGACTGTAACGGTGTCGAGTAGTACACCCATGGGAGCATGGCAATTCTTAGTAACTTATGACACTTCGTTGTTAAAATTAACAAGTGGTCAGACATCAGTAGCTGATTATACACAGTCTACATCGGGAACGAAAAGTAAATCTTATACACTAAAATTTAAAGCTTTGAAAAGTGGAACGGCAACAATTAAAGTAGGAAGTTATGTGGTTGCTGATTTAAATGATGATTCTGAAATGAGTGTTTCTTCTAAGTCAGCATCGGTTAAAATTCAAACGCGAGAACAAATTGAGGCAAGTTATTCTAAAAATGCCAATTTATCTTCATTAAAAGTGGGAGAATATGCTTTATCACCAGCATTCAATAAATCGACATTTGAATACAATGTAGAAGTAGAAAATGAAATAGAAACAGTTAACGTAGAAGCAACGAAAGAAGATTCTAAGTCAAGTGTATCAGGAACTGGAGAAATCAAATTAAATGAGGGAAATAATCGCGTTAATGTTGTCGTAACAGCCCAAAAGGGAAATACCCAAACTTATGTGATTAACATTATGAGAAAAGAATTAAATCCTATTCAAGTAACAGTAAATGACAAAAATTATACCCTTATTCGAAAGGCTGATGCTTTAGGGGAGAAAAGTGGCTTTATGCCATCAGAAATTGATTATAAAGGAGAGATGGTTCCCGCTTTAAAAAGTGATGTTGCAGGAATTACATTACTTGGTTTAAAAAATGATGCTGGAGAGATAAAATATTTTATATATGAAGATACAATTAAAAGTGAATATACAGAAATTAAGAGTAATTCCTATGTTTTATATCCATTAGAATTAAAGAAAAATAATACTTTAAATCTTTATGTAAAAAGAAAAATGGACATTAATGGTGTAAAAGTAGAAGGTTATTCACTAAGTAAAAACTCAAAGAGAATGATTCTTTATGCTCAAGATATAGAAACAGGAGATATTGGATACTATACTTATGATAAAGAAGATTCCTCTATTCAAAGATATTCAAAAGAGACAGATGAATTTTATCAAGAACTCGTGAATAAATATAAATATGTATTATGTGGGTCTATTGTATTGATTGCTTTCCTTTTTCTTGTTTTAATCTTCCGCAAACCTAAAAAGAAGAAAGCAAAAGAGAAACAAGAAAAAGAATAAATGGCTTTTAAAAGTCATTTTTTTGATGCCTTTACATACAGTATAGTAAGGTGAATTTATGAAAAAATTGAAATATCTTTTGGTTATATGTTTAGGGGTTTTCTCATTTTATTTTTCTGATCAAGCAATCCTTTTTGTGGAAAATAGAAGTCCCATTATGAAACAAGTGAAAGCTTTAAAAGTAGAAACAGTTGAGCCCGTTAATGCGATTATTGAGGATGATACTATTATTCCGGGGAAAAATGGATCGAAACTAAATGAACGAGAATCCTATTTAAAGATGAATGAATTTGGTAAATTTAATGAAACCTTTTTAGTTTATGATTATATTAAACCA
>CAZWKF010000112.1:0-5226 GCA_964634785.1 uncultured Muribaculaceae bacterium | reverse complement strand
CACTGCAATATTGAATGTTCCTCTTTTATTTTATGCAAGTTTCCCTCGCACATTCATTATAACATAGAAGTGATTTCTGGGCAAGTTATAACACCATAAAAGTTCAGATATACATTACCAAATTCCTAAGAAAGTGTATACAGCCTCGCTTTTTAATATTATTTAGAATCATAGATAAGATGATAAGGGTATCCCCTTTTATCAATATTATCTAAATTTAAGTTTAAATCTTTAGCTAATTTAAGTAATTTATCATATTCGTTCATAGCACTCTCATCATACTCTTTAACTTCTATTTCTATAAAATATCCTAGATTTTCTACATAATCTAAGGCAATTTCATATTTGTCTAAATAAAAATATGTGTTTCTTGTTTTATTAACTATTGCAATTTGCTCCATACCTAGAATTTTAAGAATCTTATCCAAATTATTTTCATTATCTATTTCAACTTCATATTCATCACAATACATATTGTTATACCAATTTTTATAATTTAGAATTTTTTTATTTCCTCTTATTCCTATTCTAAGCCATTCATCTATTGTCTCTTTACCCTCTTTTAAAAATTTTCTATAGATTGGTTGGTAATATGTATCCACCTGTTTACTTTCATTTAAAAATTTAGCATTGTTTTTCATAAATATTTCTATATCGCGAAATTCATTTTTTGAAAGTTTAACCTTTATTTCCGTTTCTATATCATTTTTCTTTGTATTTCCATAAACTAAATAACTAGCATTACAATCAAGCAACTCACTTAATTTAATTATATTTTCTAAACTGGGTTCTGTTCTATTAGATTCCCAACTTGAAATTGTTTTATCGGTTACAAAGATTTTATTAGCTAAATCACTTTGAGTCCATTTTTTCTTTTTTCTTAAAATTGCTATTCGATTTCCTAGATTCATTTTTATCACCAAATTAATTGTATCATAACAAAATAAGAAAATTGCTCTACAATTTGTAGAATAGTAGATATTTCTAATTACTAGTTTATTTCTAAAGGTTCATATAATTATAGCAATAAAAAAAGCCAAAACAAGTATTTCGGCAATTTTTGCTGACATATACGATCTCATTAACCAATTAATCAAAAGTGTGTGTTTAGAAATATGTTTATAATAAAAATTACATTATAAAAGTCCTTATCTTTAAGGACTTATCGACATTCATGGTGGCTCCAGCGGGAACACTTACACTTAATATATTAACATAGTTTTAGGGTTCTGTCATCATTTATTTTACTTATATTATATGAAATTACTCTCATTTTTTGCACTTCGGAGTAATTTTGGAGTAATTTTTGCTAATAGAATTATGTACAAAAATTGTAAATATATGAAACAAAAAATAAATAAAGGAGTATGGTGTACTCTTCATAATGAAAGAGTATCTAGAGATCTATGTAAAGAATGCTCCGCAGAAAATAGATATAGTTCTGCAATGCTCTGCAAAACTCTGCAGAAACGTTCGGTTATAAACAAAAAAATAGCGAAATTAGAAAAAAATAGAGTTTCTATTCTAACAAATGATCTAACAAGATGTATTGTTTGTGGAAATAAAAAGGATCACTTACACGAAGTGTTTCCGGGTAAAAATAGAATTAACTCTATGAAAGAACATATGGTACTCCCTCTATGTATATATCATCATATTCAAATTCATAACGATAGTCAGATGGCTCTATATTGGAAACGACTGTGCCAAAAAATATTTGAAAAATCACATACGCGAGAAGAATTTATAAATATTTTTGGAAGGAGTTATTTAGATGAATAAAGAAATATGGAGAGATATTAAAGGCTATGAAGGAGTATACCAAATTTCAAGTTATGGAAGAATTAAATCATTAAAAAGAAAAATAACAGTTATAGATAAAAAACAAAAAAGAAAATATATAAAAAAGAATAAAGAAATTATAAAAAAACTTTTTCTTGATAATAATGGTTATTATTTCACTACTATTAATAAAAAAAGATATAGAGTTCACAGATTAGTTGCTACAACTTTTTTGCCAAATCCTCACAATTTTCCTGTTGTGAATCATTTAGACGGGAATAAGCTTAATAATAATATTAGTAATTTAGAATGGTGCACATATAAAGAAAATAGTAAACATGCATCTAAAAGTAATTTATTAAACCTTCAACCAGCTATAAATAAAATTTCAAAAAAAGTGGATATGTACGATTTAAATAATAATTATTTAAAAACTTTTAATTCAATTACTGAAGCAAAAAAAATACTAAATAAAAATTGTAACTGTGGAAACATAAGTGAAGTTTGTTCTGGTAAAAGACATAGTGCTTATGGATATATTTGGAGATTCAATATAAATGACGAACTGTGAGAGATGCCACAAGCTATATGAAGAGTCGCCTTACAGGGAACAAATGAAAGAATATGCTAAAAACTACTTGAATAGCAAATATGATAATTGGAATGAAGAAGACTTATTATATAAAAAGTACAAGTAAGTTCTACTTGTACACTTTTAGAGTATATTTATGATTTATTCTATACTCTTCTACATTTTTATATGAGATTCTGCTGATATGACTTATTTTGTCTATTCCTTCATCATTTTCGTTGAAATATTTCTTGATGAACTTTTGGATCTCTTTCTTATTTAATTCGTAATACATGCTTATTCTCCCCTTTCTTGGTGCGTTATAATACCACATCCGTTTGTCGAAATTTGTCGAATTTTGACGCAGAACTATATTTTCCCACAAAAAAAGACCAGAGGGCAATCTCTGGCTTTATTATTTTTTATAAGATTTTGCTTTACTTAGACAATTTTTCCCAAAGAGTCCGTCTTGTTTAAGACTAACTACTTTTTGGAATTGCTTAATTGCACTAATAGATTTATCTCCAAGAACTCCATCTACTGTTAGTTTTGAACCAACTGCCCAGTTTAGGAATTTTTGTAAATTCTTTACTTCTGTTCCTTTGTCGCTCTTTTTGAAATATCCTCTGTTTGGTAATTTCGGGAATGTTCCTGTATAGGCTTTTTTTGTAGATGTAGCATTGAACTTCTTTTCTCCTATTAGATAAGGTTTAGGATCTACGTGTTTTCCATTGGATTTCACTCCAAAATGAAGATGTGCACCTCTTGAGGCACCCGTATTTCCCATGTAACCAATAATTTGTCCTTTTGATACTTTGTCGCCTTTTTTTACTTTCATTGATTTTTTCTTTAAATGAAGATATCTTGAAATGATACCATTATCATGCTTAATTTCGACATAATACCCTGCCGTAATAGAATATTTTGCGGTTATCACTGTTCCTTTTTCTATAGCAAGTATATAGTCACAAGCATATCCTTTTCCTATCATATCCATTCCACTGTGAGTAGGACGTTTCTTATTCCTTGTTTTATAGTCACTTGTTAAATAATGAACTCCATTTTTTAACACAGAGCATTTAACACTTAATTTCGTATATGCCATAATTACTCTTCCTCACTATCACTTTTAATTTGTTCTAATACATCTTTGATTTTTTTAGGCACTGGTAATCCTAAAATCGAAGCGTTTTCTATGATAGAAATTCCTTCATTAGCCAAATAAAAAGAGATAACAATATATCTCAATCCTTCAATTCCTGTGGCTTGTCCCAAAAAGTTTGTAACTCCTATTAAAAGTAAAATCACTATTTTTTTTACTATTCCCCAAAATCCTACTTCACTAGATAATTCTTTCTTTTTAATTCCACAAAAGACACCAGTAACATAATCAACTGCCATGAAGAACAATAATGCTATCATCATAGTATCAAACCCTCCTACTAACCAACCTATTCCCCCTATAAATACTGTTAAACCATATTTAATATAATCAATTATTTCCATTTTTACTTTTCCTTTCTTATTTTTATTTTTTATCCTATTTGGAATATAACCATTCTACTCCAAGCACTCATCGTATAATTAAATGTTGCTCCAGTTAGTTCTACAGAACCATGACTAACATTTGCTACAGTCGTTAGATATGTCGTACCTCCGTTATAATGATTTACTATGTATAATCCTGCATTTGAAGTACCATTTATTCTTCCTATTGCGATTACATATAATCCTGTATTATCAAATGTGTATGACATTTTGGAGTTAGTATAATTTGAATATACAAGTTTAGGACTACCGATTAAATCTCCTAATTTTGTATCGGTATTCCCAATTTTTATTTTTTTATTTATTCTTGTCATAGTAATTTTAATTACTAATATATCTCTGTTAAACAACTATTTTTTCCATCTGCCTATCGCAATAACATCAAAAAACATATTGACGTCTTTGGCATTATTTGGCTTTAAAATACCGATTGTTCCCACGTGTGATCCTGTTCTATTGCTTTGACTTCCAATCCACTGCGTATTTAAGCCTGTGTATTGTATACTAGTTCTTGGAGTTTCGATAAAAGGTACAGGATAATCACCTAAATCAAAATATGCTATCCAAAACATATACCATTGAGCATCAAAACTAGCAGTCCCAGATGTATGTTTATGACAAAACATTGTTCCTTCGGGGAATTTAACCGCCACTCCGTTTTCATTTGTTATAACTTCTGGAATCAAGTCTTCTATAGTTGTTTCACTATTTCCTATTTTTACTTTTTTATTTATTCTTGCCATAAAGTTTTAATTCTATATTGCAAAATGACTAAAATTTTAGTTTTCAATTAAATAACAAAATGACGTATAAATCCTTTGATTTAAGCCCTGTGTATTTAGCATTCCTATAGTCACCTCTCCATTAGGATTAATTTGAATTGTTCCATAAGCGGCAGCATTGATTACAATATTAACATAAATAAACTTGTTAGGTCTATATCCATCAGGAATCGTAAATAATAAAAAACCGCTATTTTTTGGAGAAGTTCCTCCCTGATAATTTATAAGTACTAGCTTTCCAATTCTAAAAAATTGACAATGATTTTTTGGAACTCCACTGTCATTAAAAATTACTTTATCAAGAAAATCCTCTATATCAAGTAAATCACTAAGTTTATAGTTACTATTATGATATTTTATGTTCTTATTAATTCTAGCCATTTAAATCACGAGGTGCAATATAAAATTTTAATTGCACCCCACTTTCAAATAAAACAGAGATATATTTAGTAAATATACCTCCATTCCATAATTTTGTTGATAAATATCGCTTGCTTGCTTGCTTGCTTGCTTGCTTGCTTGCTTGCTTGCTTGCTTGCTTGC
>CAZWKF010000111.1:0-5353 GCA_964634785.1 uncultured Muribaculaceae bacterium | reverse complement strand
AGAGGGCCTTATAGGCCAAAGTAAAACTACCAGCTAAGCTGGTAGATTTTTATTTACAGTAAAAGTGTATAATTTTTAGTATTTTGACTTGACTTTTTAATTTAGAGGTGCAAAAAAAAAAAAAAAAAAGTGTAAAATATAAATTAGAGAGTAAAGGAAATTCCTTTATCTTTAGGAAAGTAGGAAGAATATGAAAAATAAGAAAATGATGATGTTACTAGCTATTACTTTAATGACAATAGGATTTGCCAGTGTATCAACAGTACTATACTTGAATGGACAAACGTTTGTAGCAAGTAATACAGGGGACTTTGATGTGTATTATAGTAAAGCAGTCGAAAATGGAGTTGAGAATAATAGTTTAATTAAAGATAAAACCCATATAGAGTTTACAACAGAACTAACAGGAATAGATGACAAGTATGTGTTAGATTATGATGTAACAAACGCCAGTAAACAATATGATGCGAATTTAGTGATGAACTGTGTAGGAGGGAACGAATACTTACGTGTTAGTAATAGATTTGATACAACAGAAATACTACCAGCAAGAACGACAAGAAGTGGAAGATTAACTTTAACAGTTATAAAAGTTCCTCTAACAGAAATGAGTGTTTCTATTACATGTGAAATCAGTGGAAGAGCAGTTGAAAGAGATGCAGCAGGAGGAGATGCGATAGAGAAAGAACAGGTAGATGGATATTTAGCGAGTGCTATTCCTATTTCTCTTTCTCAAGAAGAATTCAATGATTTACATAATCAATTTGACATAGAAAAATTCGGATCACTAGAAAAAGCTAATGAATATTTTGATAAAGTTTGCCCTGCAGGCGGTGACTCAGATTCCTGTGACGAGGCAATGGATGAATATAACAAGAAATTTGAAGAGTGGGTAGGACCTAAAAAAGCATATTTATGGAGTGGATTAGGAGACTTTCAAACGGTACCTGAAAAATTTTCTATAGAAGAAAAGCCAACTATACAATTTTTAGAAAATTTGCCAGGAAGTATTACAGTGACTAATCTTAATATAGAATCAATAACTTTTACTACAACAAATGAAGTACCAAATAATGCCATAAAATCATGGGATGGATCAGCACAACAGAATGGAAGTATTATGGTATGGATTCTTGATGATGAGAATAATGACGGTGGATATGAACTTTACATAGGCCAAAATGGAGGAGTAAAAGCAAATCCAAATTCTTCATCTCTATTTTATAATTTTTACTATATGAAGGAAATAAAAGGCTTAGAAAACCTAGATACAAGTAACGTAACAAATATGAATAATATGTTTTATTATTGTGAATATTTAACAAATTTAGATTTGAGTTCTTTTAAAACGAGTAACGTAACCGACATGAGTGGTATGTTTAATAAATGTATAAATTTAAGAAATTTAATATTAACTTCATTTGATACAAGTAATGTAACGGATATGAATGATATGTTTTATGAATGTAATGATCTGATAACAACTATCACAATGAGGGGAACGAACTGCACAAAATATTATGCTTTTACTTATTCGGCTTCGTCGGAAGGGGCACAAATCACCATCAATTATACCGAAGATGCATCAGACTTAGTTGATCAAATGATTGCAACAGTATCAAGTAAGTCTAACGTTATAAAAGGAAGTGTAGTTGCTTAATTACACTTCCTTTTTTTGATAATAGTGATATTGATGAATAAAGTATTCATCTGTCATTCCTGAAATATAATCAATGACTTTACGAGTATCTGTTGTTTCTTTTAAATATTTTTCATTCATTGTAGAAAGAAAATCACGATAGATAGGATCATCTAATTTCTTTTCTTTAATAGAAATTAAAAGATGTTCAAATAGAGTAGTAAACATTTCTTTGATATGTTCAATTTCTTCTTTAGTATTGGCTAAATCGTAAATATGCTTCTGATTAAATGCTTTTAAATCTTTGATTGCTTGATAGATAGGATTAGACATCTTGATATAGTCTTTCCCCATGGATTCATTGATAATATCTGTAATAATTGTATTGATAATACTACCTGTGCTTTCTCCTAAAATCGCTTTAATACTTTCCGGTATTTCTTTTTTATCAAATACTCCTAGACGAATGGCATCTTCAATATCTCTTCCCAAATAACCGATAATGTCACTAATGCGTACAACACATCCCTCTAAAGTCATAGGAATGAGTTTTTTTACATATTTTTTATCTTCATAACACTTCTTATAATCATTTAAAAATTCTTCAGGTGTTTTCTTTTTAGCATGATATTCTCCTTCTACAAATTCACCATTGTGACAAAGAATACCATCAAGCGTTTGAACCGTTAAATTTTTACCCAACCCATTTTCTTCTAAAACCATCACATTGCGAACACTTTGAACGTTATGCATAAAGTGTCCTTCATGATATTTTATTGATAGTTCATCTAGGATGCGTTCTCCTACGTGACCAAAAGGGGTATGGCCTAAGTCGTGACCAAGGGCAATCGCTTCAATTAAATCTTCATTTAATGAAAGAGCTCTTCCAATGGTTCTAGCTATTTTACTTACCAATTGTACATGAATGATGCGCTTAGAAATATGATCATTTGCTTTCCTTGAGAATACCTGTGTCTTATCAATATAACGCGTATAAGAAAGCGTATAGATAATGCGGTCAATATCTCTAAAAAAGTTTGGGCGGATATCTGTCTTTATTGGACTAAAACGAATTGAATCACTATCTTTTGTTGCATAAGGACTTAAATATGTTTCATTTCTTAACATAATACTTCGAATATTCATCTTTTTCCTCCATTTCCATTAAATATTTTTCTATTTCTAACCAACTAGATACAACAATGATTTCTTTATCCTCTTTATAAGGACTATTAGTAGAAAAATGAAAAGGGATAATTCCCGATGATCTTAACTGTTCCATTACATAAGCCGAATCATCTGCCATACTTCCAGCACCAATTTCCTTGCAGGCTTTCATTTTCTCAAAACATCTTAAAATGATGTTGTCTGTTGGAATATCATGTCGTCTTAGATAATCAATCGTTAGGTTATCATCTATATGAGTAGTGTTTCCTCTTACTGTAATAGCTGTTAAAATAAATTGATGTCTTTTTAATCTCTTTAACACTTCATAGGCATCTTCTTTTAATTCATACTGAGGAATCATTTCTTCTTGATAGAGTTCATAAAATGGTTTTCTTACAGCCCAGTCTTTAGAATACCATGAGGCAATCACTTCAGGATCATCCGTATGTAAGTATTCTTTTAGATAAAGAAGATCTAGTGAATGAGAATCAGTTAAAGTATCATCAATATCAAAGGCAAAATGTTTTATCATGAAGTTCACTTCCTTATGTGTTATTTTATCAAAGATAGACCTATGAAGTCAAAAGAATTGAAAAAGTCTTTTAAATACAGTATAATGTCACTTGTAAGGAAAGATTGGATATGAATGAATACGTGTTTCGATGTCTTAGCTTTATCAATAATGAATAAAATAAAGTAGAAAGAGGACATTTATGAAAATATATAATACATTATCAAGAAAAATAGAAGAATTTATTCCTCATGAAGAGGGAAAAGTTTCGATGTATACTTGTGGACCAACTGTTTATCATTATGCTCATATAGGAAATATGCGGAATTACATAGGCCATGATATCTTAGAGAGAACTTTAAAATATATGGGTTACTCTGTTAATAGAGTTATGAATATTACAGATGTTGGACATTTGACAAGTGATTCAGACTCTGGAGAAGATAAAATGGAAGTGGCACGCAAAAGGGAACATAAATCATCTCAAGAGATTGCTCTCTTTTATACAGAAGCATTCTTTAAGGATTATGATGCCTTACATTGTCTAAGACCTGATATCGTCTCAAAAGCCACTGATAACATTGAGGAATATATCAAGATTATTGAAAATTTATTAGAAAAAGATATCGCTTATCAAGCAGGAGGAAATGTATACTTTGATATTTCTAAAGTAAAAGATTACTATTGTCTTACGAACCATCAAGAGGATAAACTTGTTGTAGGTGCTCGTGAAGGTGTTGAGTATGATGAAAGAAAACGCAATCAAGCAGATTTTGCTCTTTGGTTTACAACCTCTAAGTTTGAAGGACATGAACTTGTTTGGGATTCTCCATTTGGTGTAGGCTATCCTGGATGGCATATTGAATGTTCAGGAATATCTTTAAAATATTTAGGAGAATACTTGGATATCCATGGTGGAGGAGTAGACAATATATTTCCTCATCATACGAATGAAATTGCTCAAAGTGAAGCTTATCTAGGACATAAATGGTGTAATTATTGGTTTCATAATGAACATCTTTTAGATGAAGCTGGAAAGATGAGTAAATCAAAGGGAGAATTCTTAACGGTCTCATTACTTAAAGAAAAGGGATATGACGTCTTAAGTTTTCGCTTTATGTGTTTAAATAGTCATTATCGCAAACAGATGGTATTTTCGTTTGATGGACTTAATCAAGCAGAAGCAACATTAAAAAAGTTAAGAAATCGTATTGCCTCTATTGAAGATGATGGAGAGTTAGATGAGGGTGCTTTTAGATCGTATAATGAGAGATTTATGGAAACTTTAGAAAATGATTTAAATACAGCAAATGCGCTTTCTTTATTATATGAGTTATTAAAAGATGAACAAGTAAATGGTTATACAAAAATGGATTTAATTCGCAAATTTGATACTATCTTTGCTCTTGATTTAATACAAGATAAAAAGACAATTGAAAATGAGGAAGAGATTTTATCTTTAATTGAAAAACGTAAACAAGCAAAAATGAATAAAGATTTTGAACTTGCAGATTCAATAAGAGCTGATCTTCTTGCAAAAGGAATAGAACTCATTGACACGAGAGAAGGAACAACATATAGATTTATAGAAATTTAAAAGTGTATCCAAAAAAGGAAATGAACTTGTATTTAAAAACACTTCACTAAAAAAGAATCTAACCAAATAGTTATGTCAAAGGTTTTAAAAGAAGACTTATCTAAAGGATAAGCTTTTTCTATGTCAAGAAGATGTACAAATTAGAAAAAAGTTTCTTGACAAAACAGTTTTAGGGTGCAAAATGTATAGCATTTTATACAAGATGAGCCCCAAATAAAAAGAACATACGGGGATTTATGGTATGCTCATGTTGTATAAAATCTTTGTACCCAGTTTCAAGAGAAAAGGATATAAGGGGAAAGTATTAATTCTCTTATCCTAAAAACAAGAAAATGAGGATACAAGAAGAATGAAAAAGAGGAAAAGAGAAGCAAATGGATCTAAAATAAAGTAGATTTCCCCTTACCCCATAAGAGCAGTAACTCTTGAAAATAATCAA
>CAZWKF010000110.1:0-5370 GCA_964634785.1 uncultured Muribaculaceae bacterium | reverse complement strand
TTAGCATCCATTTTACTTGTGACATCTTCAATAATTTTATTAAATACAGTCATAACTTCTTCATCTGATAACGTTCTTGTATCATCCTTAAACGTAAGTTTATAAGCCATTGATTTCTTTCCTTCTTCGATTTCACGATAGATATCAAAGATTTCAATTTCCGATAATAATCGTCCACCACTTTTTTTAATCACTGATTCAAGTTCATGATTCGTAATGTTATTATCGACAACAAAAGCGACATCTTTTACCATTTCTGGATACTTATTGGCCTCTTTATATTTAATTGGTTTCACATTTGTCATGAGTGGATTTATCGCAATTTCACAAACATAGATTTCTTCTTTTTTAAGTGATGGATGAATTCTTCCTATAATTCCAATTGGCTTTCTATCCAGTAAGATTCTTGCCGATATTCCCGGATGTAATTCTTGAATTCCTTTATCAACTTCAAAAGAATAACGATTTTTGAATCCTAAGTAATCTAAAACATTTTCGACAATTCCTTTTAATACATAGAAATCACACTTTATATTTATTTGATTCCAACTATTGTTGATGTAATTTCCCTTCATTAAAATAGCAACCTTTTGTGTCTCCGTATAATCTTTATGATACGTTTTAGCAATCTCATAAATACAAACATCTGATACTTTTCTTGCCTTATTGTATTCATAGGTATTAAGTAAAGAGGGAAGAATACTCGTACGGATAACAGACTTATCTACACTCATTGGATTAGGTAAAATAATACTTTCCATATCATCATATTTAAATGTCTCGGCCATCTCAGGACTTGTTAATGTATATGTTTTGCACTCGTTAATCCCAAGACTTCTAAGTCTTTTAGAAATCTCTTTTCTTATCTTAACATCAGGAGCATATTCCCCCTTTTTAATTGGCACTTTTGGCAAAGTAGAAACCAAGTTTTCATAACCATAGAATCTACCAATTTCTTCCGCAATATCATTGATGTTTGGATCAACATCTAAACGTCTATTCGGTATTGTCACATGGAATTTACCAACATCATATGTATAGGCAAAATCCAATCTTTCAAGTTCAAACTTCATATCTTCATCACTAATCGTAATACCAAGTAACTTATTGATTTCGCTTGCTTCAAAGTCAACTGTCTTCAAAGTTTTATCAACTTTATCATGTAAGATATGATTTCCTACCACTTTTCCTTTCGCATATTTTTCGAGTAAGTGACAAGCACGATTCATTGCTTCGATTGTATATTCATAGTTTAATCCTTTACCATAACGAATAGATGCTTCACTTCTTAAATCGAGTCTTCCTGCAGTTGTACGAATCGATACTGGATTAAAGATTGCCGATTCAATTAGAATCGTCTTCGTATTTTCATCAACTTCGGTATTTTCACCACCCATAACACCAGCTATACAAACAGGCTTTTTTCCATCTGTAATGACGATATCTTTACTTGTTAAGTCACGCTTCTTTCCATCAAGAGTCACAATAGTCTCTCCATCGAAGGCATTTCTCACTAACACTTGACTACCCAACTTGTCATAGTCAAAGAAGTGCATAGGTTGTCCATATTCAAGCATAACATAATTAGAAATATCAACAACATTATTAATTGGTCTCATTCCTGCACTAGTTAAACGTCTTTTAATGAAATCAGGGGATTCCCCAATTTCGACATCACGTACCATCTTTGCCATATAGAATGGACACTTATCTGTTTCAACAGATAATGAAAAATAGTCTTTAATGTCTTCCCCATTTTCTTCATAATGACTATCTGGTAAAGTGACACGCTTATTTAATACAGTCGCTACTTCATAGGCAAAGCCAATATGATAGTAAACATCGTTATTGCGGCGTTTATGATAATCTAAATCGTAAACGGTATCATCCAATCCTAAATAGGCAAGTGGATCAGACCCAACTTGAGCATCACTTCCAAGTTCCGTAATCCCTGCGGCATAAGTCTCTTCTGTCTTTTCTTCTAACCCAAGTTCAAATTTGGCACAAATCATACCATTGGATTCAACACCACGAATTTTTCCCTTTTTAATTTCAAAATCTCCTGGTAAAACAGCACCAGGTAAAGCTGTAATAACTTTGATTCCCTCTCTTACATTGCTTGCTCCGCACACAATTTGTAAGGTATCACTCCCCACATTTACTTCACATACATTTAAATGATCAGAATCAGGGTGAGGAGTACATTTCGTTACTTCTCCTACAACAAGATGGTCAATGTGATGGGTAATAACATCTTCAACATTTAAGCCACCTCTTGTAATCTTTACGGCAAGTTCTTCTAGATTTTCGTCTTCAATATCGACATAATCTTTTACCCAATTCATGCTTATCATGACTATTCACCTTCCTTTCGATCAAAATTCTTAAGTTCTCTTAAATCTGTATTATAAAATGTTCTGATATCATTTACTCCATATTTTAACATCGCACATCTTTCAGCTCCAAAGCCAAAGGCAAATCCACTCCATACCTCTGGATCATAGCCACAATTTCTCAAGACATTTGGATGCACCATACCAGCACCACTAATCGTTATCCATCCCGTATTTTTACATAAAGAGCATCCTTTTCCATGACAGGCAAAACATGAGATATCTGTTTCTACACTTGGCTCAGTAAATTGATAATAAGATGGACGGAAACGAGTAACACAGTCTGGTCCAAATAATTTTTTTGCAATCGTATCAAAAGTCCCCTTTAAATCACATAAACTGATGTCTTTATCGACAAGTAATCCCTCAATTTGCATAAATTGATGTGAATGTGTGGCATCATCATCATCTCTTCGATATGTTTTTCCTGGACAAATCATACGAATTGGCACTTTGCCTTCTCCTTTTAACATTGTTCTTGCTTGTACTGGAGAGGTTTGACTTCGAAGTAATATTTCTTCCCCTTCAATATAGAAAGTATCTTGCGCATCTCTAGCCGCATGTCCCTTAGGAATATTCAAAAGTTCAAAGTTAAAACGATCCTCTTCTACTTCAGGTCCATCCACAACATCATATCCCATTGACATAAAAAGTTCTTCTACTTCTTCAATGACTTTCTCTAAAATATTAGGTGCCCCAGTAGGTATCTTAGTTGCTGGTAATGAGATATCAATCACTTCTTTACTTAACTTTTCATTAAGAATGGCATTCTTTATCTCACTTTCTTTTTTTTCAATAATTTCCGATACTTCCCCTTTTAGCGTATTGGCAAGTTGTCCTACACTTTTCCTTTCCTCAACCTCCAAATCACGCATATTTTTTGTTAATTCCGTTACTCTTCCTGATTTACCTAAATACTTTGCTTTTAGGTCAACTAAATCTTGTTCTTTTTCCACACTTTCAATTTCTTTAAGCAAATCATTCTTAATAGTATCCGCTAATTCTTTCATATAAATCCCTCTTTCTAATAAAAAAAGACATGAACTCTAAGGACGAGATAAACCCGTGGTACCACCTTAGTTCATGTCTTACATGCACTTAAACCTCTTAACGCGAGAAAACGTTTGATACTCCTGTATTTGAAATTCATTATTTAAATTCATTTAGAATACTCTCAGCTTATAATATTCATTCTCTTAAAATATTTTAAATAACTACTAAAATACAATCTCTGCATCACATATGCTTATTTTATAACTAAAATTCTAGGAAGTCAAATGCTTTTTCTTTCCTCCTCTAAGTCGATTACAATCCTCTTCTGTAAATACTCCTTCTACATCTTTGATGAGAAGAAGAAAATCATAGAAAGCCTCTCCATCATTATGATTTGTATTTTCTTCATATGGCACTGCTATCTTTTCTTCCTCTTCCGTAATTCCTAAAGTTTCCCGATATTGAAAACAATCACGAGGTAAGTAACCTAAATGAATATTATAAAGTTCTCCATAACTTTCTTTACTAATAATTCCAAAAAACAGATCATGTACTCTTTCTACAAAACGCGCTTTTTTCACATTTCGATAAAGAGGTGAAATATCATTATCATTAACAAGAACTTTCCCATTTTCAAATATTCTTAGTTTCGTTTTCATAGAGGCATCTTTTGCTAACTCACTGTCGGTAGTAGTTTCTTTTAAACGACTCATAGGAACAGTATGATCATATATATAACGAGAAGAGATAAACGAATGTAAATGAGGTGCTTCTCTTTGAGCTAAAGGATAACAATATTCACACTTTTCTAAAATAGTTCCCTCTTTACAATTCTCTTTCAACATTTTATTCACAATGACTACTTTATCAGAAGTAATGGTTTTTAGTTGAAGAGTTTGATATGAATCTATATAATAAAGAGCGATTTCATTTCCTTCTATTACAAAATGAAAAGTTTCTTCTAAATTTGCTTTAACTAAAAATCCATCTTTTGTTTCTGCTTTTACTTCCATATTTCCAATAATAGGCACAATATAAGGAGCATATTTTTTTAATTTCCTATACTTTTTTATTCTTTTTAACATAGTAACCCTCCCATTAACTTTATTCTATGTTAGATAGATAAAAATAGCAAGGCTTTATCATCAAATATTAAACCTTCATTGACAAATATTCATTTTATCTATTTTAGTTTTAAGAGCATCACATACTTCTCTATCTTCTAGTATATTAATACTAAATGTTCTAGCACCAGCATGATTGATAGAAGTACCACAATGATAAATTTTATTATGATCAATTATAAAATAGCGGTCATGAAATGCATCACTATATTTAATAGTTAGATTATGGTATTGATTATTATACTTTTTAATATCCATATTTGTTAGCAATCCATTTGGTTTTGTAATAACTATAACGCCCACATTCAATTTCTTTATCATATCTAAAACCGTAATATCTGTATACGCATCAATTATAATTAATTCTTTTTTGGCTTCTAAAAATATCTCAGTTATTTTAGAGTAAGCATCATAAATCTGACCTTCAAAGAATAAATGATTACTCTTTTCTTTAAATTTTGACAATGTTTCTTCCAACAAATCTATTCTTTTTGAATCTTTTAATACAAGATTATTTATATAGGTTTGCTCTAATAAAGTTTTAGATATGTACTTTTTCATTACTACAAATGCTCGCATAATATCTACACTCACAGAAGAAGCAACACTTGTTCTGAGTACACTTGCAAGCATAGCAACACCCTGTTCTGTAAAAACATATGGTAATTTTCTAATACCACCATGCCCATTTAATCTTGAAGTTCCATTTTGGAACTTCAAGATATTACATTCTTCTTTACTATACTCATTTAATCTTGAAGTTTCAATTTGAATCTTCAAGTTATTGTATTCTTCTTTAGTCAACTGAAAATAAAAGTCTTCTGGAAAACGTTGAATATTTCTATTAACAGCTTTATTAA
>CAZWKF010000109.1:0-5455 GCA_964634785.1 uncultured Muribaculaceae bacterium | reverse complement strand
ATACGATTCAATTGACTATTTTCCTTTTCCTTATAATGAAGAATATATACTTTACCAGCCTTATTAATAAAGTAAAAAGAAATGTCATCATCTTCATTTATAACCTTGTCTGTTTTAAACGTATTCTGACTAAAATCTAAGGTATTAATCCATGGAATTGCCTCTTCTAAAGGAAGTGCTTTGGTCGTTGTTTCTTTTAATTCGTCTGCAGGAATAGTATTGTAATAATTCAATTTTGCCACTTCTATATAAGTAGTCTTCTGCTCGTACATAGTATGTTTAAAGGCGCGATATTTTCCCTCTTCACAAACTGCCTTAAAAATCACTTTATCTTTGTCATCCAGTTCAATAATTTCGGCATGAATATGATCAGGATTCTTTTCAGATTCTGAAAGACGTCCTGTTTTAGAATGACGATAATCATCATCTAATATATAACCAAAATTAATCAGTTTATAATTTTTTTCATCTATACGCACGGAACCATATTGGTGAGAAAATAAACTTTTACCCGCATCATAAGACCATACTAATTTTGCCTCTAAATCCTTTATTTCATAGGCCTCTGCTCGTGAGTAATTTTCTTTATAGGCACTGACTAAGTCAGGTCCACCTACTTCAAATCCATGATATCGTTCATACCCATTATTAAAGAAAGCAATAAGACCACTTGATGTTATCTGAGGAGAATGCTGTCCCCATGGATAATTCTCTTTACTACTTTTTACTTTATAGGCATCCCATACTCTATTTTGAAAGACTTCATTCGTAGGTGAAGTAAAGATCCACTTCATCTCTTTTGTTTTAAAATTGACACAAAAGACCGTATCTATTCCTCTAAAGGAGACAATTATCTCATGGGTCAATTCATTATAGTAAAAACCATTACGGATAGCTGCTTGCCCCAAATACTTTTCATTAAATGTCGGATCAATTTTTTTAAAAACTTCGGCTAAATTAATCTTATCGACCACTTTTCCCGTATTTAAATCGAGTTCATATATGACCTGTTCTTTAATATAAACAGGAGTTGTTCCCCCAGCACTTAAAATATGTCCATTAGAAAGTACTTGAGATTCAAAAGAAAAGCCATTTTCTAAAGTATAATAATTATAAACTTTTCCCAAATAATCCATTTCAACAAAACCAACAAAGTTTTCTGCAAATTGTCCTTGAGTCGTTCCAATAATAAAATGTCCATTTTCTAACCATTCGACATCCATACGTAGATCTTCTGTTAGATAAAAGCGAAGATTTCCCGCTTTATCCCATCCCGTAAGCCATGTTTCATAAGAGGCAACTGTAAAGATAAGTTCATCCTCATTTTCTTGCTTTTTAGATACTTCTAAAGGATACTTTATATGACTCGGTTCTGTCTTTAAAGTATATGTTTTTTCTTTATTTCCATTTTTTAACATAATGGTATTTTCATAATCTTCATATAATCCATAAAGCGGAATAACATGTTTAGTACTCGCCTCAAAACTTGTTTTTAACTCTCCATTTATATATAAGTCTACAGGTTCCTTTATCTTAGAAGTGTAAATTAAGATTCCTGATAAAGGACTTATCTCATAAGGATTTAATTCTATGTAGGCATGATCAAAGGTATATTCACGATTATTACTTATTTTTTCTAAACGTGTATTGACTTCCTCTTGCTTTTTCACGAGTGCTAGTATTGAAGATTGTTCTTCTCCCTCAAAATAATTCACCATTTTCTCTGTTTCTTTATAACTGAACAAAAAGAGTCCTAAACTGATAAAAATTAAAATACAAATGGGAATTAAGACAATTCCCGTTTTACGTGTCATCTTAATTCCCCTTTATTTCATCAAAGTAACGGATAATGGGATTTTCTTGTTTAGGAGCTTCTTTTTTCTTTTTAATTTCTACATTTTTTGGTGTAAAGATGAGTTCTAAACGGTTGTAAATTGAAGCCGGTGTATTCATCGTTACTTTCGTATCTTCCTTCACTTTTTCAATAGAATAACTGTACTGATTCATGACCACATCAGCTCGAGTTTCCTTATTTGTAACTAGGTTCATCTTTATCGTATCGTTATAAGAAACACTATAGCCATTGCTATTCTTTACAATAATCGTCGTATTACCCTTTTCATTAATCGTAAGTTTATCCTTTTCCCAAGTATAAAGTGTATCATCAAGTGTTATTGTTACTTTCGTTATTTTTTTTCTTAGGAATCCTTCTTCCTCAAAACTAACTTCGCCTTTTTGATAACTTATATTAGCATCTTCAAATTTTAACTCATATGTATTTTCACGTACTTCATGATTTAACTTTATTTTATCATCAGGAACAGTATACTCCTTTGTCAATAAATATAGGAATTCTTTATCAGCAAATAAAATATTATATCCTGCTTCACTTTCAAATAAAAGTTCTGTATTTAAATTTAAAAAGGAATAGCTAAATTCACGAGGCAAAGATTCCCCATGAGCTCCCTTATAATCAGCATTTACTTTAACTTCTCCCTTATCAGCTATTGAAAACTTTTGACAATCTTTTATAAAGCTTGTATAAAACGTTTTTAATTCGGCAAGTTCTGAATTTATGTTATTCTTATTTCCAAGCGTTATTAAAATACCTACAATAATGAGAATTCCTACTAGAAAAATACTTACAAAGCCTATTATTACTTTTTTCATACATATCACCCTATCCTAACTTCATTATACAAAAAAAGGAGTCTATTGACTACACTTTTTCACCTCTACTATTAAAACAATCTGTAAAGCCTGTAAACTCACAAACCTTATGACTATCCTCAGCTGCTACTTTAAAGGCTGTTTCATTATAGGCGCGTATTGTTCCCGATGTTTCATTAAACATACCATATTTTGTAACATTATATCCAGATACCATATAAAGTCCATTGTTTATATACAAATAATACTCTGGATTTGTACTCTGATGGATTAAAACATAGCCTTCTAACCCATTTGCATCTTGTAAGTCTTCCTTTACATCAAGAATAACAACTTCATTTTCTTTATTTACATTTTGCTGTTTTACTTTTTCAAGTAAATTTCCTACGTTGGAAGTAAAAGTATCCATCCCTCCATAAGAATTTTCCTTTAATGAAGAGAATTTCTTACATCCTTCTTTACTATGTTTGTTGCATAAGTTTTCTTCATTTATCTCGATATTATCCTTTTTTTCAATACTTTTTTTATTTAAAGAATGACTAAATAAAATATCATTTAAACTATACTTCCCATTTGTTATCGTATCATAATATTTGATATTGACAATATCACTGGCATCTATGATAATGATTCCCTTATACTCTTTAATTTCAGGAATAAGTTCTTCTAGAGAAATAATATAAATTCCTTTTTCCCCAATTCCTTTTAACGTCGTTATCTTTCCTTCTAAAACTTTATGGGCTTCGAATACTTCTTCTAAGAAGAGTTCTGTTTCCGTTAGATTATTTTTTACTTCAAGAATTCCTTTTATCTTTGTTTCTTCAAATTCTAAATTGGCTTTAAAGGTGATTTCAACAACCATTTCTTCTTTACTTTTTAATCCCATATTATAAACAAGAGCCTGATTAGAATTAAAAGAATTATGAGAAGAGATTACCTCAAAAGAATCATTTTCTTTACTTGCAAAGGAGATATCATAAGTTAAAAGTTCATTGCTTATTTCAGCATTTTTTAATCCAATGGCAAAACTGACAAGATCATCTCCTAGATTTTTTATCTTTATTCTTTTTTTTACAACATTTCCAAAGGTTAATGTTTCATTTATTCCATTTCCTTTTAGATAAATGACTTCGACTTCTTGCTTTCCAATATTCACTTTTTCAGTTATATCATTTATATAATCAGAAACTACTTTTTCACGTTTTTCAATAAATTTCATACTAAATAAAAGAATGATAACTGTTACAATAAGTAAGAGAAAGATTCCTTTTTTCTTCATTATCTTCACCTACTTTTATTATAAAAAATAATTGTCTTCTTTACAAGTCTAGAAATAAAAAAGAGTAGTATTCTCTTTATGCATATCGAATAAGACGAGCTCCAAATTGAGTATCGTAAAACTGCGGTGCAACAGCAAAGTTCAAATTCCACAAACCACAGCGAGAAGAATCAGCCCACCTACCACCAACTATAACTATTCGATTTTCTGTTGTGTGCCAATAATAATCACTTATATTTGTCGTTTCTTTTCCACCTACTGACGTTGGGAAAGAAATGAGGGGATGATTACTATCATACCCCAAATGAGTTATATAGCCGTCTAAGAAAGCATTCGTATATCCTACTGGTCGATAATTCCCATCAAATGTATCTACTGTATAGGTATTTGGATTATAATTGATATAAGCCTGATTATCTTTTATATTGATTCCATCTACAAATTGCCATACATTTCCAAAGATATCTTCTATTCCTCGATAGATGACTGAATGTTTTCCATCATTAGTAATACTTCCAGATTTCATTCCCAAGTCATTGCATCCCCCACTTATTAATGCACCAGAGTTAGTCGCATTTCCTTGTCCCAATACTTCTTGACTGTTGTAATCTGCATATTCAACTAAGTATAAGAGTTGAAGGATAAAGTATCTCCAATCTAATTGACCAAAGTCACTTCCCAACTTTCTTGCATAGTTTCTAAAGTTCGTGATGGTGGTACTGACTAATGGTTTTTGTCCACTTCGACTATATACCTTTGTTGCATTACCTGACATCGTATATCTTCCTACACTGAAGGCTTCACTTTTTGTAAATCCTTTTTGGGCATCTTTTGAGATATAGATGTATTCATTTCCTCCCATTACGGTTCTTTGATAGTAAAATTCTGGTATTCTTGTTAGTACTTGTCCATTACTTCCATCAAATTTGAAGTCTTCATCTCCATAGACTGCTGTTTCTGTCTTGGTTACATCATCATAGTTATAGGTGATGATATCACTCCAGGGATAGATTGAGTCAAAGTCATTTTGTACTGCGCTTCCATTTTTTGTTGCATTTGCTACTAGTCCAACAGATGATTCCACTCTTTCCCATGTTGTCTCAGAAGATGTTACAGATCGTTTTACTCCATAGACTCCTCCACTAAAGCTACTTCCATTTCCAAGAGACGTTCTTTCTAAAGCATTTCCTTTTATTTCACAGGCAATACTTGCACTTACTTCTTCTGTGGTACTTTTGATGACTTGTACTGTTAGTAATCCTTCTCTCTTTTCACCGCTTTTTAAGTCTTCGGTGATATCAAAGTCATTACTTACTCTCAAGTATTCATTCCCTCCTGTACAGTTAATACTTATACTGGCATCATAGTTCTTACTTCCATTCGTAACCGTATATCTTAAGTTATAGGTTTCATCGACATTGGATAACTCTCCATTGAATTCAATATGTGTCTTATCTTTGATTAGATTATTATTCTCTTTTCCATTTTCAATTGCCTTAGAAAAAT
>CAZWKF010000108.1:0-5471 GCA_964634785.1 uncultured Muribaculaceae bacterium | reverse complement strand
TTGTTTATATGGTTTTGTTCTGTAAATCTCCACACTTTGGAAACACTATCCTCAAATTTAAACAGGATAGACATTGTCTATCTTTTTTGATATACTATTCTCAGTAGAGTGTAAAAGAGGCTTCTAAGATATGAAAAACATAATTAATAGGTTATATAAAGTATTTATTTATTTAATGATCTTTTTATGGGGAATTATAACGTTCACAACAGCTTTTGATATGCATGAACATAAGATTCCTTTTTTTGTCGTACTAGGAGGAAGTGCTATTCTTTTATGCCTATTATGTAATGTGTATAATGGGTTAAAAAAAGTCAGTAAGAAAACGATAAACAAGCTTGCCTTTTGTCTATTTGCTATTGTCTTTACAATGATGCTTATGTGGGGAATGAATTATCAAGTTGTACCAAGTTATGATTAAACCCACATTATAGGGAAGACAGATAGTCTACTTGCAAGTGGTTTTTTTGGAAGCGATCCATACTTCTCTTTGTATCCAACTCAGATTCCTTTAACACTGTTTATCTATCTTCTAAAACTGGTTGGATTAGAACTTGGTTATACAAATCCTGCTAACTTTGTTATCCTTTATAATGCCTTTATGACAGCTTTTATGCTTTATGTTCTTTATAAAATTGTTCGCAAATTTAGTGGAAATCGAAACGCCTTTATGGTCATGCTTTTAGCTGCTTTATATCCTGACTTTTACTTATATATTTCCTATTACTATACAGACATTATTTCTATGCCTTTTGCTATCCTTGGATTTTTTGCATTACTAAAGGCGGAGGAACACACCCATTTTAAAGCGAAAAGCTATCTATTATTATCGGGAATTCTCTTTGGAATTGGTTTTAAATTGAGAGTTGTAACGATTATATTGTTGATTGCCTACTTTATTTCTTTAATAGGAGAGTATAATATAAAGTTATTTTTAAAACAGGCATTCTTTATCATCTTAGGAATTGGTGTAAGTATTGGCCTTTATAGCAAGGCCTTATATCCTCAATTTGATATTACAATTGATGAATCTTTAAGATTACCAGCAACACACTGGGTAATGATGGGACTTAATTACAGAGAAAGTGGAGGCTATTCAACGAAAGACTTAATGTTTTCATTGAAAAGCCAAAATAAAAAAGAAGATATTAAAGGGGTTATTAAAGAACGTATTAAAAAAGTTGACCCTATCTTTTACTATCGCAAATTAAGAAAAGTTTGGTCTGAGGGAGACCATGACATTGAACGAAAATATAATTTAGTTACCAAAGTAGATTGGACGCATCAACTCTTTAAGGGAAGATTAAATGGAGCTTTAAGATGCTATGTTCAGAGTTTAAAATTTACGATATATCTCTTCTTCCTTATTACCATTATAAAGGAAAGAAAGAAAAAGTTTGATACAAGTAAAGATAAAGTATTTATTATTGCTATCTTTGGAGCTATTCTTTTCTACCTTTTATGGGAAGCTTTAAGTCGATATAGTTTTTCTTTCTTGCCCATCATTTTACTTGGTACACCTTTGGGAATGAGTCATGTATTTGAACTTCTTAATAAAATAGAAATAACGACTTCAAAGAAAACAGTCTCCTTAAAAAAATGGAGAACATGTATAGGTTATTCATTTGTCATAGGAAGTTTCTTAATTGCTGTTGCTGGTTTCTTTGTTTTTGTTCAATATAAGGAACCAACAGATGTTGTAAGAAACATTCAGGGCTATACAACAGGCGCTACAATTCCTGTTATCGATGGTGAAATAAAAGAAGTATTTCGTGTATATGATGGATTTAATCGCATTCAACTGCGTGTGAATTTAGCTAATCTTCACAAGAAGACAAAGTATAATTATTCACTTTATGATGAAGAGGGAAATCTTGTTTATGAGGGAGTTTATACCTTTGAGCCAAGGAAAAAACAAGAAAAGACAATTCGTCGAGCAACACTTGTCTTCCCTTATATTGAAGTGGATGGAAAAAGAGAATTTACTTTGAAACTCAAAAGTGATAAAGCAACAAATCAGAATTTTGTCGCATTCAATACTTTTAAATTCTTTAAAAAAGTGGAAAGCTTACCTAATTTTGATCCTGAATACTTGGGAAATAAGTTTGATATGAATCCTAATGCGGAAACGTATGTTAATGATGAACTTTATGATGGAAGTCTTTATATGAAAGTCGTTGATGCTAAGAAGCGTTCTATCTTATCTAAAGAAGCCTACTTGATATGTGCTCTTTTAGAAATTATCATTGTTAGTTTGAATAGTTATCTATTGTTTATAAGAGAAAGAAGGAAGTAAAAATGAAGAATAAACCATTACTTAATATTGTCATTCCATGTTATAATGAAGAACAGGCATTACCTTATACAGAAAAAGTATTGAATGAAAAAATGAAAAAGTTAATTGATGATCAAATTATCGATAAAAAGAGTCGTGTTGTTTTAGTAAATGATGGCTCAAAAGATAAAACATGGGAAACGATTGAATCAATGCATGAAGAAAATGAAATGTATGTAGGAATTAAATTGTCACGTAACAAAGGACATCAAAATGCCTTACTTGCAGGACTTATGTATGCAAAGGACCACGCTGATATTGCCATCAGTATGGATGCCGATTTACAAGATGATATCAATGTCATTGATGATATGATTGAAAAATATAAAAATGGCGCTGAGATTGTCTATGGAGTTAGAAGTAGTCGCACAAAAGACTCTTTCTTTAAAAGATTTACAGCAGAAGGATTTTATCACTTTATGTCACTGATGGGTGTCGATATTGTATTTAATCATGCTGATTGTCGTTTGATGAGTCGCATTGCTTTAGAAGGCCTTGCAGAGTATAAGGAAGTCAATCTCTTCTTAAGAGGTATTGTCCCCCAAATTGGTTATAAAACCGATATTGCCTATTATGAACGAAATGAACGTGTTGCAGGAGAGTCAAAATATCCTTTAAAAAAGATGCTATCCTTTGCAATGGATGGAATTACTTCTTTTAGTATTAAACCACTTAGAATGATCACATCTATTGGCTTTATCATTTTACTTTTAAGTTTCATTATTTTGATTTATTCCTTGATTATGAAACTCATTGGCAATACCGTTTCTGGATGGACTTTTATTGTATGTTCTATTTGGTTAATTGGAGGAATTCAAACACTTTGTTTAGGTGTTATTGGTGAATATATTGGTAAAATATATAATGAATCAAAACATCGCCCTCGATATATTGTGGAAAAAACAATTGATTAACTGTATAGAAAGAGTATAATTCGCATTAAAAAAGAATAAATCGTTGTTTACTTCCATAATATTTGTTAGAATAAGATTAGGAGGAAGTACCTATGGCAAGAAAAACGATACCGCCAAAAAACTATGTGATTTTATTTGGAGTTATTATTCTCATTATATGTGCATGTTTTGCAAGTTTTAATTTGTATTCCATTTACAAAGATAATAAAATTAGTTCCTCTCCACTTTCAAAAACAGAAGTTGGATATGATGATTTAAAGAATACAACAAGTGAGATGAATGCCGATGCTTTTCTAGTGATTAGTTATCTCTATGATGAAGAAGTGCATACGAATGAATCGCAAATAAGAAAACTTTTAAACAGAAAAAATTTACTTGATAATGTGATGTATTTAGATGTTACAGAATATAAGAATGATACTGCTTTTATGAAAGATCTAAATAAGACTTTAAATTTAAAAGATAAATTAGAAATTGAAAAATTTCCTGCAGTAGTCTATTACAAAGAAGGAGTCCCAGCATTAATGAAGGATTCAAAAGAACATTTATTAAATGCTGATGACTTTGAACAAATTATCGATATGTATCAATTAGCAAGTTAATCTTGCTTTTTTTAAGGAGGAGTAATAAATGATTCATGTTGTTCTTTTTGAACCAGAAATACCCGGAAATACAGGGAATATTATGCGTACATGTGTTGCTACAAATACCAAGTTACATTTGATAAAGCCTCTTGGTTTTTCTTTAGAAGAAAAATATATTAAAAGAAGTGGCGTAAATTATATCGATAAATGTGATTATACGGTTTATGAAGATATCGAAGATTTTTATAGTAAGAATAAGGGGACTTTTTATTATTTAACAAGATATGGACATAAGCCTCATACAGAGTTTGATTATCATAACAGAGACGAAAATATTTATTTTATCTTTGGAAAAGAATCAACGGGGATTCCGCCTCATTTGTTAAAACCTCATTTAGATCATTGTATGCGTCTTCCGATGACCGCGAATGTGAGAGCTTTAAATTTATCGAATACGGTAGCCATTGTCGTGTATGAAGCTTTAAGGCAACAAGACTACAATGACTTATTAAGAGATGAACCAGAAGATTCGGCTCATAAGGGAGCACGTTTTATAGAAGAGAGTGAGTAAGTATATGAAAAAATATCCTAAAATTAATCGTGAAAATATAGACTTTACAAGTGATACGGAAGTGTGTAATATCGGCTATCAAGAGGGAACTTTAAAAGATGGAAGATCCTATCGAATGGAAGTATGGGAGTCATACGGAGTCTTAAATGCGACTGTCTTTATTTCCATAATTGATTTTGAAAATAAAACAGAATCAGATATTAAAAAATATCTAGTTGAAAATGATTTAATAGAAATTATCGAAGATAAGATTTATATTACCGAATTAGAAGATTCAAATGATAATAGTTTTCTATCTATCAATGTGCCTATAAAAGATCATGAGAAAGAATTAAACCGTTATCTTGTTTCCTTAAAAGATTATCTATTCTAATATTCCTTTATTGACCAAGAATATATTTTATTTTATAATGATGATAGTAGAAAATAAAGGGAAGAGAAACCATGGCAAGAGATAAAAAATTAGAACAGTTAAAAAGAAATATTAACCAGTCCATTGATTTTGAACAGACGATTCACTTAGTTCGCGATAATGAAGTAGAATTACCTGATAATACAGAACAAATCAACGTTGTTGACATAGAGCCTCTTGAGAAGACTATTGCTTTTACTGAAAATGAATTAAATGCAATAGAAGAGGGAATGGCAGAAGAAACATATGATGATATTCCAGAAAAGAAACAGCAAAATAAGACATCAAAGGCGATGAATAGCATCATTATTATTTTACTTATCGCGATTATCGTCCTTCTAGTATTGTTGCTTGTCAATTATCATCAGAAGAGGATGAAAGACAATCGTGAATTGATGACAACAAGACCTAAAACGACAACGACTACTACGACGACAAGAGAAACAACAGAGAAGACAGTAGAGCGTACAACAACGACGACAAAAACAGTAAAGACAAGAAGAAAAACAACGACTACAACGAAACAAATAACTGGGCATATTCCTGATAATTTTGAATAAAGCTATATAAGCTTTTTTTTCATGTCAACTAATTGTATAATTTCATCAAAATACCTCTTGACAAAACAGATTAGGAGTGCAAAAAAAAAAAAAAA
>CAZWKF010000107.1:0-5475 GCA_964634785.1 uncultured Muribaculaceae bacterium | reverse complement strand
GTCGTGTTGGAAGAATGATAATGTTTAGAGAATGCCTATATAATGATATAATGCCATTCTTTATCGAAGATAGAAATAAAGATTTTTATATAAGGGGTATTAAAGAATATCAAATTAATAATGAAAAAGGATATTTAATTGATACTTGTTTAAATAGTCAGGATAATTATGAAAAAATGGTTAATTACTTTTTAGAGGATAATGAATAATGGAGGTATGTAAGTTTTTAGTTAATTGTTAATTTAAAAATTAGAATATAGAGATTAGAAAATATTTGATAATACATTTAAACCAGCAAAAAAACGACTTATTTAGCCGTTTTTTTATATTTTAATCCCATCATCTATTTCATTGAATATCTCTTTAGCATCATAATAGGGTCTTATTTTTATTCCATGAATGAGAGCAATTATATTAGAAGGAAAAGCCTTAATTTTTTTAATTAATACTGTATTGTGAGTATTATAAAAAGATTTAGCAGCATCTAGTTTAGTGTCGGATTCCTCAAGTTTGCGAATAATCTCTTTAAATTCTTTTTTCTCTAATAATTTTGGATAATCATTTTTAACAATATAGATAGTAGAAATAGCTTCTGTGATTTTTTTCTCTAAATCATAAGAAGAGATATTTGCTTTTTTTACTTTTTCTAAATCAGAAAAAATATTTAAATCCATTTTCGTATTTTTTTCAATGGGTTTCTTGCTTTCTTGAATTAATTCATAGCGATTTTGTAATTCATCGATTATAACACGTTCAGCTTCTTCAATTCTTATAACAGAATATTGAATCCTATTGTATAATATAAGATAGAACGTTGCTATGATGGAAATAAATATAATAAGTGTTAATAATATTATTACGAATGTGTTCATGTTATCACCTATTTTTATTTTATCATAAAGTAGCTATGAAGGAAAGGAGATTGTTATGAATATAAAAACAGTTGTGGTAGGAGCTTTAGAAACAAATTGTTATATTTTAGAGAGTGAAAATAAATGTCTTATTATTGATCCAGGAGATGAAGCGGATAAGATTATCAAAAATGTTGATAAAGAAGTACTAGGTATTATAATTACCCATAGTCATTTTGATCATGTGGGTGCTAAGGAAACATTAGAAGAATATTATCATGTGAAAAGTTATGATAGAAATAATTTAAAAGAAGGTATTTTTGAAATTGGGCCTTTTCGTTTTGAAGTTATTTATACACCAGGTCATTTATTTGATTCCATTACCCTTTATTTTAAAAATGAAAAAAAGATGTTTGTCGGAGACTTCATCTTTAAACATAGTATAGGTCGAATTGATATGGAAGGGGCTAGTCCAAATGATATGAAAGTGAGTTTAGAACATATCTTAACATTCCCTAAAGATATTCTTATATATCCTGGGCATGGAGAATGTACAACTTTAGGAGAAGAAGAATCAACCTTACAATTTTATGCTAATAGATTTTTGTAAAATTGATCTTTTCTTCTGATTCTACCCAGTTGACATAGATTAAAGGAATTAAGTACCAATCTCCAGTAGATGGACTGCTCATAATTAAATGATCTTTCCCCGCATCTTCAATAATGCCGTCAAATTTGCGATCACGCCAATCATTACTGTCAGGGAAAGCCGCAAATACTTTTACTTGTTTTCCTCTATTTAATCTTAAAATATTTTCAATATAACTTTGTTCCATAGGTAATGGAAGTGAAGTATTTCCATCATTTCCTGTGTCGGGATAGTTTCCCATGTTTGTTGGAAAAGTGGGATTTGGATAATAAGTTCCGTTCATATACATCATCCTTTCTAATTAAACTTATGAGAATATCTTTGATTTATTCCAAATATATGATAAGATAAAAAACGATATGTAGGAGGGTTTATGGAAATTAAAAGAATAAAAGAAGAGAGTTATGAGAGTATTCGTGGATATCTTGATGTGATCATGCCTTATTTAAATGAATTGGGTAAACCTGTTTTCATAGATATGGAAAAGGGAAGATATTTTGTTACTCAAAATGGAGATTCGTTTTATATAGTAGAAAACGATAATAAAAATCTTACTCCATATATTGTTTTATATGATGAGGATGAATTAAAGGGATATTCTACAGAAGAATATGAGTATGAATTTAATAAAGATGAAAGTGGCATAACGAGTTATAAGAGAGTAAACATACTCTCAGGAAATATAGACCATATGATGAACTTTGAGGAAGCAAATAAAGTGGCTTTTTATCAACAACATGTTAATGAAGGAAGAACCTGTATATATGCATATGACTTTAAGAGTGATGCCTCAAATGATTGGAAATTATTAAATCTTCGAGATCGAAGACCTTCAAAAATTTCCTTGCAAGAATTAGTCGGATTAAATATCTTACCATTTAAAAAAGAAAGGTGTTATTTTCTAAGGAAAGATTATAGAACTTATTATGGATGTATTCTTAGAAAAAAAGATTTATTTGTTCCAAATCCATTCTCAATTTATGAATATGAAGAAGTATTGAATCATATCGCATCATGTGGTTTTTATAGGAGTGTTCCGACCACATTAATTAATCAGGCGATGGATAAAGATGATGAAGTAAAACAATTAAAATTAATTACTTCTGCTTATCAAAATTACAATTCCAGTCAAAAATAGACTGGATTTTCTATTATTTCACATAAAAAAAGTGATTGACATTTTCATTCTTATGGTATAATTGTCTTAGGAGGTAAAGAAATGAAGAAATTTTTTGAAAAGCATGATTTATTTAAGATTGTATTGCTATTTATGCTTATACCAGTTATTCTTTCTTGGGTAATGACTTCAGGTTCCTTTAGTGCAGGAACATTTACAGAGGCAGAAATGACGAGAATTGGGCTATTTGATTTTTCATCATATACGTTATTAGGATTCTATTATTTCACAGTTAATTTAGTATTTGTTCTAGTGGTTGCAGGATTTTATAAATTCTTAGGTTCTTTAGAAGCATATCAAAATTTAACGGATAAGTTAGCAAATGCATGGAAAGGAAAAGAGAAAATAGTTGTTGCTGTTTCTATTTTACTATTTGCTTGTTTAGCAGGAATTATGACAGAACATTTTGCACTTTTAGTAATTGTTCCATTTGTAATTACTGTATTAAGTAAAATGAAAGTAGATAAAGTAACAGGTGTATCAGCAACATTTGGTGGTATCTTAGTTGGTTTATTAGGTGCTACTTATGCGGGTAAAGTTGTAGGTGCGATGGTTGATGCAAATTATGGAATTGGTGTTAGCTATGGCTTTGAAACCATGGGTACCGTTGTCTTATTTGCAATAAGTTATCTTTTACTTACTTATTTTACTTTAGTTCGTATGAGTAAAATAAGCAATAAGAAGATAGAAGCTGAAGAACTTGTTGATCCATTTGCTAGTAGTGAAGTAGTAGTTGAAGAGAAGAAATCTAAGAAAAATACAAAGACTAAGAAGATAAATATTTTACCTTTAATAATTGTATTAGTACTTGTTCTTCTTAATACTATTTTAGGTTATATTCCATGGGTTGATGCCTTTAAGATTGATATTTTTGATAAGACCTTAACATGGATTCAAGAAGCAACTATTTTTGGTAAAGAGTATTTTGCTTACCTATTAGGTGGAGAAACAGTTGTTAAAGCATTTGGACAATGGGATTTACTCAATATATGTGGTATTCTCTTACTTGCTATTTTAGTCATTAAGATTATTTATCATGTATCATTTGATAAAGTTATTGAAGAATTTGGAAATGGATTAAAAGGTATTTCAAAGACAATTGTCATTATGTTAATGATTTATGCTGTTATTCTATTTACATTATTCTATCCTACATTACCAGTGCTTGTAGACTTAATTCAATCATTAGGTAATAATGTATTTACATTGTTTGCTAGTGGAGTATTAGGAAGCTTATTTACTATTGAACTTCAATATACAATTACTCAATTGGGTTCATTGTTTGCAAGCTTTGAAAATGCATCTATTAGTGCTTTAGCATTACAATCTGCTGCTGGACTCGTTTCCTTTATTGCCCCAACAAGTTTAATTCTTATGATGGGATTATCTATACTTGATGTAAAATTTAAAGATTGGGTAAAACATATTTGGAAATTTGTCTTAGCACTACTTGTAATTATATTGGTAGTATTAGCAATCCTAATGTATGTTTAAAAGGACTTCAATGAAGTTCCTTTTTTGTGGGAATTATTAAAGTATAACTTGTTTTTTTGAAAATTGATATGTTAACATATAAAACCAGAAGGAAGTGTGAGGTAATGAAAAAGATAGTGACTGTTTTACTAAGTTTTGCTGTCATAGTCTTTATTACAGGATGTAATAATAAGCAAGTAGAAGATAATACGAAAGAAGTAGGGAAGACAAATCCAAATAATGAAATTTATGAAATAGTTCAAGGTTATAAAGATGAGAATAGTAATCTAAAAGAACAAATTGATGTATTACGAAGTAAGATTGAAACGGATGAAGAATTATTAAATAATATTAATAAATCAAATAAAAAAGAGTTGTCTAAATTAAAAAAAGAATATAATAGTTTAAAAAAGAAATACAATAGTTTAAAAAAAGAAGTAAATACTAACAACGGAAATGTAAAAGATAATGTATCGGATAAGTTAGAAGAAAATTCAAAAACTTTTGAAGAAAAAGATTTGGAAGGAATTTGGATGCCTTTAAATAGTACAGATAGTTATGAAATAAGAGAAATTATTATTTATAAAGATAATGTCTCAATTAAAATGGATTCTATTGAAGCTCCTTATGACCAATTAAGTACATCAACTTATAAAATGGATGATAATTATTTGATGTGGGATGGGAATACTTTTACTGATTGTACAACAAGTTGTAAACTAGAAGGTGATTTATTATACCTTGATGGATATATTTATAAAAGAGTAGATAAAGATTATAAATCACCTAAAATATATACCTATTATCAAAATACGTTAGGAACTTGGAAATTGTTAGATAAAGAGAATAAATTAAATATTTTTAATGAGAAAAATATTCCTATTATAGAAAATGTTAGTGTAGATAGAAAATCTAAATCTTCTATTTGGATTTCTTGGGATGGTCTTAATACGATACATTACACCTATGATAGTAAATATAGCTTTATTATATTATCAAATGATACTATGAAACTTACAAGTTATAATAAAAATGAAAAATGGATTGATTTATCTTCGTATGATTTAATATATAAAAAATAAAATATTTATTAAAGGGAAGTAATTTCCTTTTTTTATGATAAGTTGTGCTTTTTCCTTATAAAAATGCTTGTAAAACACAATAGAGTATCATAGAATAAGGATTAATTGGTTTAATAAGCTATTATAGTGTTCCTGAAAATGCAAAGTTATAAGACATTCAAAAATTAAATCAAATAGAATATATAGGGGATAAAAATGAATAATGTTATTGTAAAAGAAAAAGAGGAAGAAAAAGTTGAAAAT
>CAZWKF010000106.1:0-5500 GCA_964634785.1 uncultured Muribaculaceae bacterium | reverse complement strand
ATCTTATATACTTTGAAACTTAAATGATTTTTTTGGAAAATACCGAAACTCAAATGTTTCACCTATTGTAATCACTTTTAATTTATGATAAGATTAAGAATAGCAGAAGGAGGCAGTAAACATGAATACAGATACGATTCAGTTATTTGATGTCCATAATAACTTTGTCCCTAATTTTGATGAAGAGATTGAAAAAGTATTAAAAAGTGTTCATGGAGATGACTATTACGATGTCGATGAAGCCTTAGTCAATACCAATTTAATCAACACAGAGGAAATAAAAGAAAATGAGGAATTAGAAAAAACAATTGAATTTGTCGATAACATGACAGATGATACCGTTCGTATTCATATTGTGGAACAAGATAAAACGAAAAAGAAAATATCTTTTAAAGATTTTATTCCTGTTTTATTCTTTATCACCATTTTTGCTATCATCTTTGTTGCTGGTTATTATTTTCTAAATACCGTTGATTTAATGAGTTTTATTAAGTAGGATAGTTGTATCCTTTTTTTATGGAGGCCGATTATGGAAGTAGAAATCAATCCTGAATACACCATGTTAAAAAAGATCCATCAAAATTTGTATCTTTCACAAGAACAGATGGATATTTTAGATGAATATCAAATTTCGTATCAAGATAAGCCAAGTTTATCTGATTTAATTTTAGAGATTGAGGACGTCTATAATCAATGTGGTGATGATGTATTAAATAATTTACTTGATGTATTATCAGAACGAGATTATTACGAAAACTACAATAAATAGTTGTTGATATTCAATAAATTTATGTTATAATGAAATATATAAGATAGAGAAAGGGATCGTGATTTTATGGGATTAATTATGCGACTTGATAGAGTCATGGCGGATCGAAAAATTACACTTAAAGAACTTGCAATGAATATAGGCATTACCCCCGCGAATCTATCAAATCTAAAGACTGGAAAAGCTAAAGCAATTCGTTTTTCCACACTCGAAGCCATTTGTAAGACGTTAAAATGTCAACCGGGCGATATTATTGAATATGCTTCTGGTGAAGATGACTCATTATTATAAAAAACAACATCCTTTAAAAATGTTGTTTTTTTGTATCACTTTTTATCAGTGATTTCACAGTATCTTCAACTTGATCAATATTTAAATTATAATAGCTCAATGCTTCAATATATTCACGCTTCACACGAGCATTTTCTAAATAATAAGCAAGTGTATCCCTTTCATAATCTTTATCAAGCATGTCAGTAGCATCGATATCCAAAAAGAATTCGATTAGTAATTGGCATAACCCAAAAAATACACGTTTTTCACATTCTTCACTATAACTATCTGTATATACTGCCGAGTTCCCATCTAAATCGATTATGTTTATCTTTCCCGTAAAGGGATTAACAAGAACATGAGAATGTCCTCGATAGTCTATTGTCCCATCTTCTTTTGTTACAGTAGCGTCTTTAGCATAAGGAGAATTTCCAAGATCCCGAGGATAGATATTATTCTCAAGTAACTCTCTTACACTTTTGATAACTTCTAACATTATATAGCCTCGATATCTTAAAGGAAGACCCATCAAAGAATGAACACCAATTCCATATACTCGTTTCAACAGACAACCAGCAAATAAGTTATCTATATAGACCATATTTTGTGGTAATTTTGTACGACTTACATTTTTCTGTTTACTGATGGCAAACTCAATGGCTTCTTTATTTTGTAATCTTAAATGTTCTTTATTTTCTTTATTATAAAAATACGCTGTAATAGGTTGTTCCATTTCCTTTATACTGCCCTTTTTATAAATTTTAACATCATCTTGAAAATGATTTAAATCATTTAGTATTTCATGTATTTTACTATGATAAACTTTTATCAATTGATTATATCGATATCGACAAACGGTTCCATCGGTACCATTTCCTATTTCATATTTTAATAATTTTAAAAATTCTTCATGTGTAATATATACAGGTTCAATTCTTTCCATCTTGTAATCCTTTCAACTGTCTTTCTACGTATCATAACATAAATTTAAACATAAAAAAAGAAAGAATTTCATCCCTTCATAAAAATTTCAAACTCTTTGGGCATTTTGGATTCAAAACGCATTTTTTCTTTACTAAAAGGATGTATTATTTCTAAAGTAGAAGCATGAAGACAAACTCTTCTAAGAGGATTTTTTGTAGCACCATACTTCTTATCACCAATAATAGGATGTCCTAAATTTTGCATAGCTACACGTATTTGATTCTTTCTTCCCGTTTCAATATTGATTTTCAATACAGAATGACTCTTGCTTCGATACAAAACTTCATAATGTGTAATGGCAAGTTTTCCACTTTTATCTTTTGTTGCATAGGTAAGTAAGGTACTGGTTTCCTTTAAGTACTCCTTAATCGTTCCCCGCATTTTTTCAACATATCCTTCGACAACAGCAATATATTCACGTGTTGTCTTGGACCATTCTTCCTGTAAAGCATTCTTTAATTTCTGATTTTTTGCAAAAAGAACAAGTCCTGAAGTATCCTTATCTAATCGATGAACAATAAAAACATAATTGTTTTTATTCTTTCTTTTTAAATATTCATAAACTTTATGATAAAGAGTTTCTATTTTTTCCTCTTTTGTAGCAATAGTAAGTAAATGTGCTTTCTTATTTACAACGATAAATTCTTTATCCTCATAGATTATATCCAGTTTTTCTTTTACCATTATATCCTCCCTTTTTGCAAGATTAAAACAGCCAAAAGAACAACACCTGCATTTAATAATACGAGACTCTTTAAATTTTCCTTATTGTATTCTTTTACAGATTCTTTTTTGTTTTTTTCTTTATTTGAAGTATTTTGAATTTGAATTCCACTATTGCAATTCTTTTCTTTTATTCCCTCATAATTCCAAATTCCCAAATGGTTTTCAATGGCTTTCTTTTGAGATTGACAAAGAGAAGCTAAAGGAAGATACTCATATTCAATGTTACTTACTTGTCCATAGCCATTAGCGATTAGATCATTTTGAAGTAAATTTCCATCAATATAAAGCCAAACATAATAACGGTTATACTGATCCATTTTAGTAGAAATATTATCTATTTCTAATTCAATTCTTTTTCCCTTCTCCATTTTAGAACAAATATATTCATCTATTTCATTATTTAATTCTCCATCTTCTAAATCAATGGCAGTTAAATGTGTACGAAGCGTATATCCCTCTATTTTAAACCAAGCATCTCCCTTTGATTGACACTTTACAAGCTGTGCTTCTGTTTTACTTTGTAGAACAAGCCTTTCTTCTGTTTTTATTGTTTCTCCCCTTACAATAGATGTAAAAGTTAAAAAAGATAGAACTAAAAGAATTATTTTTTTCACGACTATCACCTAGTTTATTATATAAAATATTCTACTTTTTGTAAATGAATATACTTTTTTAACCAAAAAAGCGACAATTTGTTGTATAATAAAAATAGAGGTGAAAAAATTATGGCAGAAACAAATCAAAAAAAGAAAGGAACAAATACAAAAGCGACTGCTAAAAAGACAAACACAACAACTAAAAAAGCAACAACGACAAACAAGTCAGCTAGCAAATCAACTGCTGCAAAAAAGACAACTCCTGCAAAAACGACACCAAAGAAAACAACTACAAATGCTTCTAAAAGTAAAACAGCTTCTAAAAAAGTAGAGACAAAGAAAGCGGCTCCAAAGAAAACAAATGAAGTTAAAAAAGCTCCTGTAAAAAAAGCAGCAGCACCAAATACTTCTAATACTTCTAAGAAAACAGCTCCTGCAAAGAGTGCTAAAGCTCCTGTTAAAAAGACAACTCCTAAAAAAACAGAACCACAAAAAAAGGCACCTGTTTCTAAAGCGGTTGATGTAAAAAAGGAAAAAGCAAAAACACCAAAAGTAGAAGTTCCTAAGACTCCTATAAAGGGAAAAGAAATCATTGTCCCTATTAAAGAGGAGAAAAAAGTTGAAGAAAAGAAAATAGAAGTAAAAAAAGAAGAAGTTGCTAAAAAACAAACTGAAGTTGTAAAAGAAGAGAAAACAACAAAGAGTGATAAATTTGTCGATTTAGGAATATTAATTATTATCGTTGGTTTATTTGTATTAGTATTAACGACTTACTTAACGAGTTCCTTAAATTTATCTTATGCATTAACCAATAACCTTGTGATTTTATCACTTGTTATTGAAGCCATAGGAATTATTGTCATCATTGTAAATTCAATCAAAAATAAATAGAGATATTTTTCAGGAATGTTGTAAAAAGACATTCTTGTTTTTTTATTAGAAAGAAGGATTTTATGCAAAACAATTTACTTGTTACAATTATCTCGACAATCTATTCAGCTTTATGCTTTATTATTCCCATTTGTTATCTCATTCTTTTTTTTAAGTATAAAACAAAAAAGAAAAAGAACTATGGAAGAGCATTTCTTATTGCTTTCATTATGTTTGCTATCCTTTTTGGTATTAAAGAAGTGGTAAAAGAAAATTTCCTTGATATTAAACCACTCAATTGTTATCTCAATAAAGTGTGTGAAGAAAAGGAAGAAGGGAAAAAAGTGGAAGAACCTAAAAAAGAGAAGACGACAACATCTACTACGACTTCTACTAAGGCAAAAGAACCCACAACGACAAAGCCGAAAGAGAATGAAAAAACTTATGATAAAGTAAAAGAGCTTTCTGGAGAAAAGGTGGAAAAGGGAAAAACATCTAAGGGATATACCATTACAGAAATTGATGGCGTTACCTATATTGATGGCTATTTAATTGCCAATAAGAGTTACTTTTTACCTGAAAGTTATGTCCCACAAAATACATATACAAAAGCAGATGGGAATGCAACAAGACAATGTCCAACTTGTATAGAAAAAACCGCTTATAATGCATTCAAAGATATGAAAGCCGATGCGGGGGCTCTTGGTCTCAATATTTATATTTCAAGTGGTTTTAGATCTTATATTACACAATCGAATATTTATAACCGCAATGTAAAGAATAACGGACAAGAAAAAGCCGATACCTATTCAGCAAGACCGGGAAGTTCTGAACATCAAACTGGTTTATGCTTTGACTTAAATACCATTGATTCATCATTTGCCAATACCAGTGAAGGAAAATGGGTCAACCAAAATGCCCATAAATATGGCTATATTATCCGCTATCCAAAAGGGAAGACAGAGGAAACAGGATATATCTATGAGCCATGGCATCTTCGCTATGTAGGAACAGAATTAGCAACCAAACTATACAACAATGGTAATTGGCTTACAATGGAAGACTACTTTGGCATAAAAAGCGAATACAGTGATTAAACTTCACTGTATTTTTTGATTAAAATTTTAAAGATATTTTACTACTAATTTACTATTTTAGAATAATAAATTATGTTATAATTGTCTTGGTGATTAAATGACTTTATATGACAAATATTTTTTATTAACTTTTATAACTATCTTAATTACAAGAGTTGTAGTATTTATATTTAATAAACCTAGTC
>CAZWKF010000105.1:0-5545 GCA_964634785.1 uncultured Muribaculaceae bacterium | reverse complement strand
CAGTAAAGAATTACAGGTTGAGCAAATGTTAAAATTAAAGCAAGAGGAACTAAGTCTTTCGTTAAACGAATGCTTTTTTGATTAAACATATTTTCCTCTTTAAAAGAATGAAATATTGTCTTTATTTTGGCAATAATTAAATAAAGTAATCCATAGTTAATCGTGTACGCAATACCAGAGGCAAAACCAGCAACTAATACTTTTTCTTTTCCTACAGCTTCAATAAATTGGAGAATCTCACTATGAGAATAATACGTCATTAACTCAATCATATTCGCAACAATATTATCTGGTAAACTAAGTCCATGGATAAAGACCATCACTGAAAGACCAATGGTAAGTCCTATACTAAGAACAAAAAAGATAAGACTAATCCATTTAAAAGCAGAAATAATAAGACCAATAAACCCCGTTAATGTACGTTTTTCATAATCCACATTTTTCATTATGACACTTCCTATTCTAAAAACATCTTAACATAAAATAGAAATCTTGAAAAGGGATTAATCACTAAGAAAAAACAATTTGACAAATATATCCTATCGTTATACAATAAGCTCGTTTTGAAAGGGGTTTTTCAGGTTGAAAAAGAAAATAAAAAAAATATTAAAAATAGGAATAAAAGTGATAGGTATTCTTTTAGGAATTTCCCTAGTTTTAGCTCTTTTGTCCATTTCCCTTCCAATATTTCTTGTAATTGCTTGCATTGGAATTGGCTATAGATTAATAAAGGGAGACGAAATAAGTGAAAAATGGCTAGACGAAAAGAGAAATGAACTAAAAGAACAAATGGAACATGAACAAAACTATGCAAAAGATATTCTTGAAAATACAAAAACACTTCATGAAAGTGGAGAAGCCATAGAAACAGATCAACTTGTTCTCGATGAGTATGCTTTTAGCAAAGTAGAAGAAAATGATATTTTAAAAGGTCTTCAAGACAGTTATGAGCATAAGCAAAGTAATAAGACTGTTTTAGAAAATATGACAAAAGATATCCTTTCGGGCGATAAGAGAGCAAATTATTTGGAGACCTATCTTCAAGCATTAGAAGACAAAATAGCCGTTACAACAAATAAAGAAGAATTAGAAAGACTAAAACAAGAATACACAGCGTATGCCTTTTTCATAAAAGATTTAGCAGTTCAAAAAAATAAGTATCTAAAAGATATAAATCTTTCAAATGAAAAAGAGCGTCAAAAAGCATATGAATTATTAAATAAACCAGAGATAAAGTAAAAAAAACTATCTCTTTTTTTATACAAAAATCTTTACTTTACCTCCTCTACCCTCTATAATAAAGACTTATAGGTGATCATATGAACCGATTGATGATAAGTCGTTTACTCTATAGAATCGTTACATTATATAAAGACAATACTCTTACGGAGACCTCTTGTCTTTTGGAAATTGGAAATTTAGAATATGAAGCATATGATGAAGAAAAACAAGCTTATGTTCAAACAAAGTTTATCTATTTTCTCTTTGCAAATTTTCCTTATTATCAAATACTCGACCATTTAAATGGAATGACTGAAATTGTTTTAAAAGCAGCTAAAAAATCTTATCATTACTACGCATTAGTAAAATTATTTAAAGGTTGTTTAGAAGATATATTACCTACTATCAAAAGAAGAATTCAAACAGAAGTTATGCTTCATCTTCTTGACTATATGAGAATCAATACTTTAGAAAATCAATTGACAGAGACTGATATTGTAAAGAATATTGAAAAGAATCTTTGTGATCCTATTATCCTCACAAGTATGGACATTGCTGATAATTATTTCTATTCACAAAGTACTTTACCTGGTATCAAAATCGATCAAAAGTCTTTAAGAGAACAAATATCTAAAGCAAATACAGGAAGAAAAATGAAAGCGACAGATGCACTTCAAAATTGGACTAATAGATCCTATAATGAGCAATCTCTAGAAGCATTTATGAGTAAGTTTTATAAAATATTAGGGTCTATCCCACTTCCCTATAAAGAGTCTTGTATAAAACTTATGAGTTCTGCTTTAGATGACTTATATACCCACTCCGTAATCGAATGGTCAAAAAATAAAGAAAAAGAAAAGGATACTTACCAATTAAACCTACCATTTTAATGAAACTTTTCTTATCTTTATTTTCTTATGGTATACTTAGATTGGTGATCGTATGAAAATAAAAATGAGTTTACTTTTTTCTATTCTAATGTTTATTATAACACTCGTTATAGGAATATATGCTTGTTATATTGCATCAGGTAATTTCATTGTTAGAACACTACAACGTATAGGTGGATTACTTCCAGCCATTGCTTTTGCTAAAATTGTTCATACCATGCTTAAGAATAAAGAACATCCTTTCTTATACGGAAGATATCGTCTTGCGTCCATTCTTTTATTTCTTGCTCTCCCTTTTTATTATTTTATATTTCTATTTTCGGCAAGTATTGCTGAAAGCATCTTTTTTGACACTTCTGTAGCAAGATATAAGATCATTGATAAAGAAATGGAAAAAGCTTTTCCGAAAAAGATTCCTTCTTATGCATCAAATGTAAAGTATGCAAACATTCCGGGTCCTTTACAAGCCAAAAGTTCTATTTTACTTTACTATGTTGACAATGACTTTAGTATGGAAAAATACCAAGAGAAATTTGATAAAGAAGTCACCTCTATAGGGAATGCAACCTCATTTGAGACAGTAGCATTTGAATACTTTGAAATTCCCACTGACCAAATAGATGATTTTGTGCTTTACTTTGTCAAAAAAGAATGTGATTCGGAATATTGTAATCATGGGGAAACTTTATATACAGCAATTAATGAAAAGACTAAAGAGATTATCTATGAATGGTCGGATTGGTAATTAAAGTCTTTATTGTAAAAAACTACATTTTATGTTATTCTATAAGAACTTTGAAAGGAGAAAATAATAATGATTACTGAAACTTATATGATTCCTGCTATTATAAGAAGCATAATAGAAAAATATCCTAAATTAAAAAATGAGGAAGTCAAGCAACTTTATATGGATGATATGCTAAAAAGACTCCGTGAAAATGCAAGAAAGTTAAGTGTTGAAAAACTTCAAAATATACTTGATTATTTAGACGAACTTTCTTCTTATTTAAGAACGACTATCGATGATTTATCAAAACTTTTAATAGAAGAAGGATCTTCTGATGAAAAGAAATCTTTCATGGAACATATATTAAAAGACATGAAATACTCTATAGGTGATGAGGTAGAATCTTTAGCATTTGCTTTAGAAGTGATAACACTTGCTACTGAAGTATTGAAGAATCTTGCTCCTATTGAAAATGGAACTGGTGAACAAGGAAAACCTAAATTAGCATTAAAAATGGTACTTAATTAGACAGGGTTATATTCCCTGCTTTTTATCATTTAAGGAGGAATTTTATGGAAAATATAATCGTAAAGAATGCGCATACAAATAATTTAAAAAATATAAATATCGAAATAGAGTTTAACAAATTAACCATTTGTGCTGGTCCATCTGGTTCTGGGAAAAGTTCATTTGCTTTTGACACATTAATAAAAAAAGAAAAATGTACAATACTACACTACCCCAAACTTGTAAAAATGATTTCCCAAAGAATAACCAATACGAAAGATAAACTTAAAGCCATTTTAGACCTATTAGGGACTGAAGATGCTCTTATTATCCTCGACGAACCATTGGCAGGAACAACACATCAAGAAGCCCTTGAGTATGCCAAAATCATGAAGGATTTAGCCACTAAAAATGCCGTTTTAGTTGTCGAACATCGCCATGAGATATTTGCTCTTGCCGATAAAGTCTTTCTATTTGGACCAGAATCAGGGCCTAATGGTGGTGAGTTACTCGCCATTAAGTCAGGGAATGAATACTTAAAGACGTTAAAGAGAGAGAAAATCATAAGAGAAAAAAATACTTCCAATAAAAAGATATCTGCCTACTACAGAGAGTTTAATGGTATAAAAGATTATAAAGCCGAACTTACTTTAAATACCATCACGACCATAACAGGTCCTTGTGGAAGTGGAAAAAGCACCTACTTAGATGCCATATATAAAGCATTAGATAAATCTGTAGGTGCAAGTGAAAGAAGAAAGGATCTAATAGAAGTCAAAAATAAAAACTATATTAGAAGGCCTCATATCATAGATGCTTCTCCGGTTAGTAAAAATTCACGATCTACAGTAGCTACCTATTATGATATAAGTAAATTCTTTAAAGATAAAGATATGGACATTACAGTTCTTGAAGCATTAGAGATTTATAAAGATAATTCCTTAATAACAAGAAGATTAATGCATTTAAAAGAAATTGGTCTTGATTATTTAAAATTAAACCAAAGTTCTTATTCTTTATCTGGTGGAGAATGTCAAAGAATAAAACTAGCAAAATTACTCTGTAAAAAATTAGGAGATCGAAGTATCTATCTATTTGATAATCCTGTAAGAGGCTTAGGAGATAAAAATGTATCTCAAGTGATGATGATGTTTGATAAATTAGTAAAAAAGAACAACACAGTTCTTATTGCTGAGAATGATCCCTTAGCACTTGAATATGTAGATAAAATCATAGAACTATCACGTCAAGAGAAAAATATGTTATAATAGATTTAGAGGTGAAGATATGAAAGAAGAAAATAATACCAGTAAATTTTTAATTCCCGCATTACTTATAATTATCATTCTTTTACTTGTAATTATTTTAATCATTGTTTTAAAAGAGAAAGAGATGGGAACTATTATTACGAATCCAACAAATGATGTTCAATCCACTAAACTAGAAAAAGATGATTTATTTGCGGATGATGAATTATCTAAAGAGGAATCAACTTCTACATCAACTAAGAAGACAACAACTAAAAAGGAAAAAAGAATTTCTAGAGAAAGTGCTGCTAATATTGCATTAAAAGATGCTGGTGTAAGCAAAAACAATATTCGCGATTTAGATATTGAACTTGAGTATAAGTATAATCAAACCGTATATGAAATTGATTTTGATTATAAAGATCATGAGTATGAATACTATATAAATGCTGAAACAGGTAAGATCGTAAAATCATTTAAAGAACGCGATTTGGACTAAACTAATCATGGATTAGTTTTTTTATTTCTATTGCGTGATTTTCCCTTGTTTTTACGAACTAGAGATGTTAGAATTAGTTGTAATATTATTGTTCTATTATAATGTTACAAAAAGGGGGAAACATAAAATGGAAGAAATAGAATTATATAAAGAAAAGACTTTTGATGATATTAAACATACTGATGAATATGGAAATGAATTTTGGTTAGCTCGTGAATTGCAAAAGATATTAGAATATAAAGATTGGCGAAATTTTGAAAAGGTAATAAATAAAGCTGTTATATCAGCTAAAAATAGTGTAAATGAAAATGAAGATTGGGTTGTTGAAGTCAACAAGCCAATAAGAACTGGTAGAGGAAAACAGGAATTCGTTAAAGATTATAAATTATCACGATATATATGCTATTTAATTGTCCAAAATGCCAACCCAAATAAAGAAGTAGTTGCTCTAGGA
>CAZWKF010000104.1:0-5581 GCA_964634785.1 uncultured Muribaculaceae bacterium | reverse complement strand
CTTATTCGCTATGCATAATCTTTAGTACCTTTCTATTGAGTATTCTTAAAATATGTTTTACAATAGAGGTATGAGGTGATAATAAATGGATAAGAAAAAGGCAATTGCCATGAGTGTGGCTGCTATACTTGTATGTATTGCGTCCATTATAGGTATTTATACTTTTCCTAAAAAAGAGGATAAACCAAAAGAGGTAACAGATGCTTTAAAGTTTAAAGAGGAGTATACCTTAGTTCCTGAAGACAATGTATTTGTCTATCGTGATTATGAAGAAATTATTAAAATTATGGAACATGGAACAGGGGTTGTTTATTTAGGATTTCCTGAGTGTCCATGGTGTCAAAGTTATGTGGTCTATCTAAATGAAGTCGCTAAAGAGGAAGGATTAGATCGTATCTATTACTATAATATGCGAGAAGATCGAAAAGAAAATAATGAACGGTATCAAAAGTTAGTATCTATATTAAAGGGAAAACTTCAGTTTGATGAAGAGGGAAATGAACGTATCTATACTCCTAATATCTCTTTCCATATTGATGGGAAAATTATTGGCAACGATTATGAAACATCAAAAGACACTCATAATTTGGAAAAACCAGAGGATTATTGGACTAAAGAAGAAGTTAGTGATTTAAAGAAAACTTTAAAGTCTTACATAAAGCAAGTTGTCAATGCAAAAACTTGTAATGAGTGTAATTAGAGAATAAAAGTTCTCTTTTTTTGTCTAAAAGGTGTCTATTTGTAAAAATTTGAGTTATTATACTTGAAAAATAAATGAAAAAAGAATATGTTTATTATAGAGGAAGTGTATGTTTATGAAAATAAAAAAAGAAAAGCTATTTATCGTTGTTACCATTATGCTTTTAGCTATCGGATTTGCAGCAGTAACAACAACTCTATACATTAATGGAACAACTAATGTTGCTGGTAAAAAAGATGATTTCTTTATAAAATACACACAAGCGAAGGAAAATGGTGTGGAAAAGAATGATTTAATTAAAGATGATCGCCATATTGAATTTTCTACAACTTTAAGAAAGCTAAATGATCAATACGTTTTAGAGTACAATGTAACCAATATGAGCCTTATGTATAATGCCAATGTTAAGATAAATTGTGTAGGAGGAAGCGAATATCTAAGGGTTACCAATACTTTTAATACTACAAAAGCATTACCTGCAAGAACGACAAGAATTGGAAAAATGGTTGTAACATTGATAAAAGAACCTTTTGAAGAAAAAACATTTAATCTTTCTTGTACGATTGATGCATCGGCAATAGGAAGAGAAAAACCTGGAAATGATCAAATTCAAATAGAAAATAATTAGTTTTAAATGAAAGATGAATTGTCATCTTTTTTTGTGGGCGTAACTCTTGCATAATTATGAAAAAGTGATAAACTAGGATTTAGGAGGGTTTATGGCAGATTTAGAAGAAATAAAAAAGGAAATAGAGAAGATAGAAGAAGAGATTTCCAATCAAGATGTGAGAAGATTAGGAAGTTTAAAATTGCAATGTACTAAAATAGAAAGAAAGTTAATTTATAGAAGGAAAAAAGATCAAAAAGATCTTGTCGCAAAGGAATTACTAAATAAAGTGAGAGAATTAAAAAAAAGGATAACCTATGAATTTCAATCTATCAGGGAAAGAGTAGTTGTTAGGGAAAGCATTATTCCCGAAGTAAAGCCTTCAAAAGAGATGGAAATGCTTGATACTATTCTTAAAAGTGAAAGGCCTAAAAAACGCAAAATAATGGAAATTAAATATTTAATTTCAACCATTGATACAAGTCTTGATACGCATAGTCATGAGATTAAAGAGCTTCGTGAGTCAAATAAAAAAGTTTTATTAGAAAAGCGAATGCTCTATAAAGCATTAGAGGATGTCACTGATACGAAACGAAATGAAATAGAAAATAGAATACAAGAACTTACAAATACTTATAGAGAACAAGATATCAAATTAAAAGATCTTGCAAGTCAAATGAATCAGTTGCAAAAAGATTTACAAAAGTGCTATGGAGCTTTAGCTGAAGTAAGAGATTTAAAGGCTAAAAAACAACAAAGAACGGAGCCGAGTGTAAGGAGACAGGCAAAAAAGAAAAACTATTATTACCATATTATGGAAGAATTACTTACAGATGATCGAAATTATTTTATTATCAAGACTTTAATAGAAGAAAATCCTAAATTTAAATATGCGATTGATGAAGAAAAGGGAATTTCTGTTTTTTGGAAAATTGTCGATTGTTTAGTTCGTGATTTAAAAATGGAAATTGCCAAGGTTCATCCAGAAGTTCTTCATGTCGATTATTATCTTGCTTTATATCGGTTGTTTGTAAAAGATATGGAGATTCATTCTGATAAGCATGAAGAGATTAAAAGATTGCTAGAGCAAGATGGAAAAAAAATGAATCCTCCTAAAGTGGAAAAAGAGAAAACAGATGCCGTTAGTCCAGTTGATTTGAATGAATTAATGGAATCAGAAATAAAAAATAAAAACAGAGTGAATTTAACGAAAGACTATTTAACTTATATAGGAGAAGTCGTGAGTTTTTATAAAGAGACTCATCAAGATGAAGGACTCGGTAAAAAAGAACGAAGAAAAAAGATGGTTCAAGAACTAGGATTCAATACACATGATATTCAAAATAGCTTCTTGGTTCAACCAACGATCGCTTTAGAAGGAACAAAATATGCCATAAATATTCATTATGATGAAGATTATACCCTTTATTTCCGTGTTCATCTTTTGGATACATCCTTTATCACTAAAGATAGTTATTGGTATCAGATCATGGAAAAAGAGATGTTTGAAGAAAGTAAAGCGATGAAAAAATTACTGTCCTTTAAAGAGGGAAAAGGCTATCCTGCATTAACTATTCAATTTAAAATCAATAATAATGGGGAAGTAGAAAAACCGCGGGTTTATGAAAGCATCATTCAAATTGATCGGATAGTTAAGAATCGGGAATTCCTACATTATCGCGAGGATGATGTGCTTAAATCTCTCGTAGGCACTTTAAGACAAATAGCAACGGATTATAATGAAGAAATAGAATTCATGAGTATACCAACAATAGAAGCATTTATAGATTTCCTTTTAAATATTGAAATTAATCGTCTTTTTGAAGAAGGACATTTGCCGTCTTTACAGTATGTAGAAGTGAAATTGTCTGATGAAGATATTGTCGATTTACATGGAAATATTTACTATTATCTCAGTAAAATTCCTAAAATAGAAGCTTATCAAGTTTGGGATATCTTACATGAAAGTAATAAGAGTCGTTTTTACACAAAAATTCCTTTAGAAGAAAGTGAGATAGAACTGGATACAAGGACCTTTATGGGATATATGCATTTGTGTCTGTTAAAACTATTCTTAAGGAAACGTCTATTTGATGATAAGCGTTTGGAATATGAAAAAGCAATGGAAGAGTTAGGTATTCTACTTAATAAAGAAGACACATTTGTAGGGGAAGAACTACAGAAAAAACTGGATAAAATAATCAAGAAGAAAGAAGATAATCACCAAAAATAGAGAAAACTTCTTTCTTTTTCTTGTCTCATATTATGTTTCATATTATAATAAAGTTAGATAGAAAATAGTTAGGAGAGTAGATTATATGAGAAAAGTCGGAACTGTTGTAAGAGGAATAAGGACACCTATCATAAAAGAGCACGACCCCTTAGCTGATATTGTTGTAAATTCTCTTATAGAGGCAAGTGAGGAAGAAGGGTTTACCTTTAAAGACCGTGATATTGTGGCCGTTACTGAAGCTGTAGTAGGAATAAGTGAAGGGAACTATGCATCTGTTGATGATATTGCACTAGATGTTAGTAATAAATTTCCTTCAAAAGAAGTGGGACTCGTTTTCCCCATTTTAAGTCGCAATCGTTTTTCCATGATATTAAAGGGTATTGCTAGAGGAATGGAGAAACTTACGATTCAACTTAGTTTTCCAAGTGATGAAGTGGGGAATGGAATCTTAGATGAAGAACTATTAGAAAAAAGCGAATTTACTTATGATTCCGTTATTTCTGAAGACGATTATAATCGTGTATTTGGTACTTATCTTCATCCGTTCACGGGAATTAATATGGTTGATTTCTATCGTGATTTAGTAACTTCAGAGAATTGTGAAGTTGAATTTGTCTTTGCAAATGATCCTAAAGTTATTTTAAATTACACAAAGAATGTTTTAAACTGCGATATTCATACCCGTTATAAGACAAAGAAAACATTAGAGAAAGCGGGAGCAGATAAAGTATATGGACTATATGAAGTTTTAAATAAATCGGCAAATGGAAGTGGATTTAATCCAGACTATGGACTTTTAGGTTCAAATAAATCAACAGAAGAAAGATTAAAATTATTTCCAAAAACTGGAGATGTTTTAGTAGAAGAAATTCAAAGACAATTAAAAGAGAAGACTGGAAAAACGATTGAGGTAATGGTTTATGGAGATGGAGCATTCAAAGATCCTGTTGGGCACATCTGGGAACTTGCAGATCCTGTTGTTTCTCCTGCCCATACGAGTGGGTTAGATGGAACACCTAATGAATTAAAGTTAAAGTATCTTTCTGATAATGCTTTTAGTAATTTAAAAGGCGATGAGTTAAAGGAAGCAATTAAGGGAGAAATCAGAAAGAAAGAGCAAGACTTAAAGGGAAATATGCTTTCTCAAGGAACGACTCCAAGACGAATAACTGATTTAGTTGGTTCTCTTTGTGATTTAACGAGTGGAAGTGGAGATAAAGGAACTCCTGTTGTCTTTATCCAAGGATATTTTGATAATTTGGCAGACGAATAATACTTGATGGGGGAATTATGGTAAGGTATATAGAAAGTACATCAATTCAAGAAAAGATTGAAGAAGAACTTTTTGCTGAAAAAGAATTAAACACAAATTATGGCCTTTTAAGTGAATTTCAAGTGAAGATTAATACTTTAATTTCTGAAAAGAGAGAACCTCAAACTAAAGTGATTTTTTCTGATAATTGTAGCAATTATACAATAGTGAATGATTACGAATTAACTGAAAAAGGTATTGATGATGAACAATTTATAGCTATTATGGAATATCTCTATGAAAAATATCCAGATATAAACGTTTACTCGTGGAATGATGAAAAAATTGCATTTTTATTTTATAATTTAGAAATGAGTACTTATAAAACGGTTTTATTAGAATTAGAATTTAAATATTTTGACAAATCAATTTTAGAAGTATATAAGCAGGCTGTTATTAAACATTTTTATAGCAGGTTAATAATCGATAGTAAAACATTTCCTTTAATTATTAATTTCTATTATGAAAATGCGAAAAAAGAAGATTTAGATGGATTATCAAATAAAGAACTTAATTGTCTTTTTTCAAAATTAACAATAGAAGAAAAGAGAATGTTATTAGGACATTTGTCTTCTCGAAGATTTTATGAAGTTCAATCTCCTTCCGAATTTTTAGAGACAGTAAAACAATTGGAAATGATAAATAGGAAGAAGTAACTTCTTTAGTGAAGTTACTTTTTTGGTGCGACACGCATGTGTTAAAACTAGGGCATGAAAGTTGCCTGTGGGC
>CAZWKF010000103.1:0-5585 GCA_964634785.1 uncultured Muribaculaceae bacterium | reverse complement strand
ATATAGTACCTATATTAACTGAAAAGCAAAAGAAATTCATATATGCAGAAGAAGCTGATGTTTTAAATGTTGCATTATTTGGAATGACTGCAAAAGAATGGAGAGAAGAAAATCCAGAATTAGTTAATGAAGGGAATATAAGAGATTATACGGATTTAGTTCATTTAGTCATACTTAATAATTTAGAAAATTCAAACGCAGAATTTATTAAACTAGGTATGAAACAAAGAGAAAGATTAATAAAACTTAATGAATCTGCTAGAAATCAGATGGAGGTATTAAAAAATAATAAAGGTATTAAAGAACTAGAAGTTTTACAAGAACAAATAAATCATAAAGGCAATAAGATTTTAATAGAAAATAAGTGATTCTAGAAACAGTTAATGAGATAAAGGATATAAATAAATACTAGAACTGACACCTATGTTAAAATTAGAAAAAGAAAATAAAACATTAAAAATGGAGATGAAAATAAATATGAATAATAAATCAGATGCTAATCACTACATAATGATAGATGAAGATGAATTAGGAAACCTATATACTGAATTAGGAAGCGGAAGAGAAGGAATTGTTTATAAGTATAATGACAATATAGCAATAAAAGTATTAAAGAAAGACGAAATTGATTTTTCTAATATAATCAAGAGAATAAAGCATTTAATAACGATAAATACAAAAGTTAAAAATGTTGTATTCCCTTGAACATATAGTTGTTAATGCTGAACAAGAAATTATTGGTTATTCTATGAACAAGAAACAATGAAAGAATTGCACCAACATAATATATTTATAGGCGATTTTAACCCAAATAATATTATGATTGATAAGGATAATTCAAAATCTAAACATAAGTAATTCGTCTAAAGAAATTTTAAATAAAATTTTTTCGTCTGATGACAATAAAGATTATCTTGATGAGATATTTGATGATTTTAAGAAAAATGATCATTTAAAATATGATAATAAGTTTGGAAAAATAATTCATAGAATATTCGATTAAAACGCAATTAATAGTAGTAATGAATGGAGGAATCAAAATGTTTAATTTAGTATCAAAATTTGAACCTAGTGGAGATCAACCACAAGCAATAGATAAGTTAGTAGAAGGAATTAATGAAGGAAAAAAACATCAAGTTCTTTTGGGTGCAACAGGAACTGGTAAAACATTTACAATTGCTAATGTTATTGCTAAAGTAAATAAACCTACTCTAGTACTTGCACATAATAAAACTTTAGCTGGGCAACTTTATTCAGAATTTAAAGAGTTATTTCCAAATAATCATGTCGAGTATTTTGTATCTTACTACGATTATTATCAACCAGAAGCTTATGTTCCTCAAAGCGATACCTATATTGAGAAGGATGCTTCGATTAACGATGAAATTGATGAATTACGTCATGCGGCTACCTCTGCCCTTCTCACCTATCCTGATACAATTGTTGTCTCAAGTGTATCCTGTATTTATGGAATTGGGGATCCTGAAGATTATAAAGAACATATGTTGATTGTGACTGTTGGTGATACAATAAAAAGAAATGACATCTTAAATCGCCTTATCGATATGAATTATGAACGCAATCAAATGGATTTTCACCGTGGTACTTTTAGAGTGAATGGCGATGTGATTGATATCGTACCCATTGCCGAAAAGAAAAATGGCATACGGATTGAATTATTTGGTGATGAAGTTGATCGTATTTCCGAGTTTGATATTCTAACGGGAAGTATCTTACAAAATAAAAAGAGTACGACTATCTTCCCTGCGACTCACTTTGTTACCAATAAAGATAAGTTAGAAGAAGCATGCAGGCGAATCGAAGAAGAACTCCATATACGAGAAAAAGAACTTCTAGACAATAACAAGTTATTAGAAGAACAAAGACTTCGCGAAAGATGTGAATATGACTTAGAAATGCTAAGAGAAACCGGCTTTTGTCATGGTGTTGAAAATTACTCAAGACACTTAGCATTACGAGGAGAAGGAGAAACTCCCTCTACCCTTATTGATTTCTTTCCTAAAGACTTTTTAATGGTGATTGATGAATCACACGTAACAGTTCCTCAAGTAAGAGGAATGTATAATGGCGATAGAATGCGTAAACAAACCCTTGTTGATTATGGCTTTCGTCTTCCCTCAGCACTTGATAATCGTCCTTTAAAGTTTGATGAATTTGAAGCGAAGATGAATCAAGTTATCTATATTTCAGCAACCCCAGGAGACTATGAACTTGATTTAGTTGAACATAAGACCATTGAGCAAATCATCAGGCCAACTGGATTACTTGACCCAACGATTGAAGTTAAACCAACAGAAGGTCAAATAGATGATCTTATTGAAGAAATCAATACACGTATTGAGAAGAATGAACGTGTCCTTATTACGACTCTCACCATTCGTATGGCAGAAGAACTCACTTCTTATTTAAAGAATCTAGGTATTAAAGTTGCTTACCTCCATAGTGAAGTCAAAACTCTAGAGAGAATGAAAATCCTAAGAGAACTTCGATTAGGCAAATATGATGTCTTAGTAGGAATTAACCTTCTTCGTGAGGGAATTGACTTGCCAGAAGTTTCCTTAATCGCCATCATGGATGCTGATAAGCAAGGTTTCTTGCGGAGTGATCGATCTCTTATTCAGATTATTGGTAGATGTGCTCGTAATGCTAGTGGTCATGTCATTATGTATGCTGATATGGTAAGTGGTGCCATGGAATATGCCATTAATGAGACAAAGCGTCGTCGTAGTATTCAAGAAAAATATAATGAGGAACATAATATCGTTCCTAAGACCATTATCAAAGAAATTCATGAAATAATTAGCAACGAAGAGGAAGAAGAAAAAGCAGTTCAAAAGAAGAAAATGACGAAACAAGAAAAGGCGGGAATTCTTGCTACCATTGAAAGAGAAATGAAAGAAGCTGCTGCCAATTTAGATTTCGAAAGAGCTATGGAACTCCGTGATATTCTCTTTGAAATGAAAAGCGAATAAAAAGGCACTAGATGCCTTTTTATCATTTTATTTTTTTAACCATATCAATATCCAATAAAACCATTGGTCTTTTCTTAAACCAATCGGGTAACTCTTCATGATCAGTTACTCCTACTAATGTGGCATCATGATAGTCCTTTAAAAAGCCAAAGTTATCCGTATATCTTCTCACACAATGAGGATCATAAATTCGCAGTTTCTGTCTTTCTAATTCTTCAAAATAATGATCAAAATCTTCAGAATTAATCGGTATTCCATTATATTCTTGTAATAAATAGTTCTGTTTTTCAACATAAAGGCATGGTCTTCCAGAAGAGTTTCTTATTACATTCCTCACAGTTGGTGCAAGTAAGAAGTGTTCATAAATCGAGTCCCATGTATGTTTTATTTTAGAAAGCTTTAAAACTTTATCTTCCCCAATCTTAAAGGCTTGCGCTGCTGACCCCGCTTTTATAAAGGATACATCATTATCTCCAATATATTCTTTTATAAAATCTTCTTGTTGATATTCAAGTAGGATATTTAATCGTCCACAAGTCTCCATTGGTACGTTACTAGCAAAAAATAATTTTAAAAGATAACGATACTTTTCTTCTATTTCCTCAGGAAGATCATATTTTAAATTTTCTAAAAAGCCCATTTTCTTTGATTTTTCTAAAGCAAAAAGCATCTCAAAATGATCAACTAAGAAGTTTCTTAAACGATCATCCAAATAACTATACTCAGATAATATAGATGGAAGGGATTTGATTAAACTATTTTCAATAAGAGGTTTAAAAATACTGTAATCAGCTACCTTATTATTAGAGGCAAGGTAACGTATAAAATGGCGTATCCCTTCTATACAATATGAGTTAAATATCTTTTCTGCAAGATTTAGCAGCTTATCTTCATCTTGAGAGGCATAGCCTGCTAAATTATTTACAAGTTGTTGATTTTTTAGATTTAGCTCATCAAATCTATCGAGCACGACTTCATAAAATCCTGGTAAATATTGTAAAAGTTCTCCTAATTGTTTGGGTGATAAAAGATGAAGAAGCTTTTCTCTTGTTGTTAATAAATAAAGAAGCTCCTCATTTACATATCCTGGAAAATCAACTAAAAAGAAAAACAATTCTTTGACAATAGAAGGAAAGTAATCCCTTTTCGTTAATTCATTAAAACTCTTCTTTATAGTCCATATTGCATCATCTTTTATGAGAACATTTGCAAGGACCCCTTTCTTTAATTTTATAGTCTTAGCATTATCTAGCTTTTCTAAAAAGGTATTCTTCATCTTTTTCACCTCCAATTTAGCTATTAACAAATTTTTCACAAAAGAAAACAATAGATTATTCTATTGCCCTAAGAAATTCCTTATATTCTATAAATTCTTTTGTTGGACTTATTCCTATACAATAATTTATCTGTCCTAATAAGTGTCTTTTATAAGAGTTTTCTTCAACACCAATCTTTTGAGCATGTTCTTTTAAACCATATTTCTTTATATAGTACATCTCTTGCCGTATTCTCTTACGAACCTCTTTTTGTACATTTATTTTTTCATTGACAACAAGCCCTGTTATAAGCTGCGCATTATTTTGTTTTATCACTTTTGTCTTCTTTTCATTTAAGACAAATCCCATTTTATTTAAGAAATTAGATACTTTCTTCTTTAATTTCCAATAGTCAAAATCTCCTGAAAAAGTTAAATCATCACAGTATCTTGTATAAGAAATCCCCTGTTTTTCACAATAAGCACCTATTATTTCATCAAAATGTTTCATCACCAAATTCGATAAATAAGGACTTGTAGGTGCTCCCTGAGGCAAAGCGTCAAAATAAGTTACTAAATGTGCTAACATCGTTCTTATAGAGGTAGAATACTTTTCTTTTGGAAACACTGCGTAGATCTTTTCAAAGGTAATAGAATCAAAAAAATCTTCAATATCTAATTTTAAAACAATTTGTTTATTCACATGAGGTTTGACATTCTCTTTTAATGAACAATTTTTAACATATGCCTTTGCATAGGAAGAAACAGGCATATCCGACAAAACATTTTTTAAAATATTCTTCTGTATTTGTTTTAATATCGGTTTTGGTACATAAAGTTGTCGATCTTGCCCATTTCTTTTCTTTATTTTCTTAGGAATATAGAACTTTTCTGTATGATTGCTAATCGTATAAAGGATTTGTATTTCCATTTCTGATGGATATAATCTAAGTGATTTAATCATATTTAAAGTTTTTTCTTTTTCTATTCTTTCTTCCATTATAAACACCCTTAAAAGCAGTACTTATAAACATCTTATACAAGCGAAGTGGACTATACATAACATCGTTATGTAGAAGCCGTAGGCTGAAGTCCATAAAGCGATATAAGAAAATGATTATCCTATTAATTTTTGAATAACGACTCGCTATTCCTTTCTAAAACATTAGAAAATATGCTACTGCTTTTCTGTATTATAAATGATTTCTATTTTTTAAGCAATAAATTTCTCAATCCTTATGATTCATTAGTTCTCTCCTATCTCTAAATCTAGTTATGCTTTCAATCGAGTAGAAGGCAGTGACTAACTGCCGTCCTCTCACACCACTGAGCGTACG
>CAZWKF010000102.1:0-5614 GCA_964634785.1 uncultured Muribaculaceae bacterium | reverse complement strand
CCAGAAGAGATCGAAAAGCGAATGAAGGGGGATGAACTAGCGATGGAGTATAAAGATAGAATAGAAGAGATCAACCAGACAGGAGAGTTCCGAGCATTCATCACAGTAGAAGAGGACATAAGAAAGAAAATGAACACCGAAAGAGAGTTAGGTATAGAAGAGGGCATTAAAAAGGGAGTTAAACAAGGAATTGAAAAAGGAATAGAGCAAAACAAGAGAGAAATGATAGTAAAAATGTCTTCTAAGATGCCTATAAGTCAAATCGCTGAGATAGCAGGAATGGAAATAGATGAAGTTAAAAAAATTATAGAAGAGCATGAGGAAGAATAATTTCCTTTTTTCTTGTCTTTCATTCTATCCTAGTGTAAAATAGGGGCAAAAGCAACCTGAAATGAAGTAAATATCTTAAAATTAAAGTAAATGCAACTAAAAATATACATCAAAACAACCGAAAATTGGTAGAATGCAACCAAAAATAAAAGTAAAATTTTAGGTGTGAGGTGATTATTATGAAGTTTGAAGAAAAGCTTCAGAATTTAAGAAAGGCATCTTCTTTATCACAAGAACAACTTGCTGATAAATTAGGTGTATCAAGACAATCAGTTTCCAAATGGGAATCAGGAAGTACCTATCCAGAAATGGATAAATTATTGGCTATGTGCAAAATATTTAAATGCAGTTTAGATGATTTGGTAAATGATGGAGCCACGGATAAGACGATTATCAAAAAGAATAACAAAAAATCTGAAAACTATTTAGATAGTTTTTTATCCTTTATTACAAAATCGGTTAATATGTTTTGCTCTATGAAACTGACGAGTGCTCTAAAATGCTTCTTTGAACTTTTCCTTTTAGGATTTGTTCTCTTTTGTATCCTTGCTGTTATCATCAGCATTGTCTTCGAAGCTTTGAATGGTTTGTCGATATCAAGTGGATTCTTTTGCTTTATTGTCATGTTATTTGCGGGACTCGTCATTGCCGTTACTGTTTCGACTGCTTTCATTATCTTTATTCAATTTTATAAAATCCGCTATTTAGATTATTATGAAAAAGCGGTTTATGAATATGACCAAAAGAGAGACTTTAGTGAACATTTAAAAGTGAGTAAAGAAGATTCTCCTGTATTTATAAAAGAAGAGAAAGATCACATTATCATTCGGGATCCAAAGCATCAACCATTTCTCTTTTTAAATTTATTATCAAAAATGATTGTGTTTGCTGTTAAATGTATGATAGGATTTTTTGCCTTTTGGTTTATCCTTAGTCTATTATTTCTATGTATTGGTTTCTTTATCTGCCTATTTATGATTCCAACGAATATCATTTTCTTATTTATCGAATTTTGTATAGTCAGTTTATTAATCGTAAACTTTGAAGTCTTAGAATTTGCCTATGACTTTATTCTAAACAAAAAATTTGCAGTGAAACGTATGACCATTTTATTTTTAAGCGCTATCGTTATCTTCAGTTTAGGCATTGGAGCAGGGATTCTCAAATTAAAAGATTTTCAATTTTTAAAAAATGATCAAATAAAAGTAAAGACACAGGAAATGAAATATAACGAAGATTTAACCTTTTTATCAGAACGTCCTATTTCTTTTGAAATAGATAAAAAAAGAGAGGATGTCTTCATCTCAACATCCTATGAAGAAGACTTTTATGACATCGATTTAATAGAACGTCAAGGAATTTATTATTTTGAATATGATTATAAAAATTATAATGTGAATCGGATTATGAATCGTATCTTAGATGATTTAAAGAAGAATATTATAAGAGACTATAGTTCAAATATTTCAGAAATGCAGTATGAAATTAAAGTAATAGCTAATGAAAAAAACATTCACAATTTAATTAAAAATTTAAGTAGAAAAGTGTATTATGATATTGAAACAACTGAAAAGGGATATCGCGTGTATCCAGATGATTATGTGAGTACAAATGCCTATTGTCATTTGAATAAGGCAGGATACTATGACTGTATTGAAGTTCAAAGTGATCCTCTTTGTAAGACAGAAGTCGACGATTTGGGAACTGTAAAAACATCAAGCAATTGTGAATGTAACAATTATCGTCATGATTACAGTTGCTTCCAAAGAGAGAAGATGAGTAACTCTAGTGCTCTTCAACAAAAGTGAATCCTCTGATTTGCTTTTTTTCATCATTTTAAAAAGAGAATTGTCGATTAAGATTGAAAAGTTAGATAATTTACTATAAAATATTGGTAGAGGATAGAGGGAAAGTTATGAATAATCTTGATTCAGAAAAGAATGAGAAAAGTGAAATAAGTAAAACCATTGAAGAACATATGAAAGAAAATGCTACAAGTCATAAGCCTAAGGCAAACATCAAAAGTAGTATTATTATCTTTTCTATTGTTCTTGCCATTTTAATTGGTATTGCTTTCCTCTTTTTATTTATAAAAAAAGAGTGGAAAAAATATGAAGAAAGTCAAACCACGACGACAACAAGAGCAAGTACAATTGCCAAAACAACAACGACAACGCAGCCGATTCACTATAGTGTAAGAACCACTGCTAAGACAGAAGCCACCCATACGGTGTATCCATCCAATGTAAAACCAGGGAATAGTGGAGGAACACATGAGACTCAAGTATCTACACGGTTTACAACGAAAAAAAGAACGGAGTCGACGACAACAACGATAGTTCGTTAGAAGGGAGATCCTTATGAAAGATTTACATAGCCATTTTTTACCAAATGTTGACGATGGAGCTCACTCAGAAGAGATGACTCTTTTAATGCTTAAAAGTGCTCTTGATTATGGAGTAACCGATATACTGTTTACACCCCATTATATTGTCGATAGCCGTTATGAAAAGACGAAAGAGGAAAATAGAGAGATTTTTCTAAAAATTCAAAATGTTGCAAAATTTATGGGAATCAATGTCTATTATGGGAATGAAGTATATTGTTCTACAGAAATTCTTTCTCTTTATAAAGCAGGAAAGATTGCTACCCTAAATAATAGTCGTTATATGTTGATTGAAATTCCTATGAATACCAAAATGCATAATATAAAAGAAATCTTCTTTGAACTTTTAAGCCATGGAATTGTTCCTGTCTTAGCGCATCCTGAAAGATATACGGCTTATTATGAAGATTATAACTTCTTCTATGACCTTAGAAAAATGGGTGTTTTAATGCAAATTAATTTTCCTTCGCTTTTAGGTTATTATGGAAAAAAGGCAGAGAAAATGGCTAAGATGCTTCTTAAATATAACTTAATATCCTTTGTGGGAAGCGATATGCACTCAAATCGTGATGAAAAATACGAAGGAATTGAAAAAGCAACGAGTATGATAAAAAAAATAGTAGGGGAAGCAAATGCCAAAGAGATTTTAGAAAATAACTTTTTACGTGTCATTTACAATCAAGAAATATAAAAGGGTGTTCCCTTTTATATAAAAAGTATGCTATAATAAATATATTGAGAAACTAGGAAAGAACTAGGAAAGAATAAGAAAGGGTTTTTTTATGATTGAAGAATTAGAATTGCTCTCTAACCCAAAGTCACGTGTAGCAGAGGCAGTCAAGACAATCCGTACAAATTTAGAATTTAGTGCCGTTGATGAAGCACAGAAAAAAATTATGATTACTTCTACATCCCCTGCAGAGGGAAAGAGTTTTGTAACAGCTTCTCTTGCGCAGTCTTATGCGATGGCTGGTAAAAAAGTTTTAATTATTGACTGTGATATGCGTCGTGGAAGACAATATGAGATTTTTGGTGTTTCCAATAATCGTGGACTATCAAATATTTTAATCTCAGATTTAGAGGGTGCACGAATTGAAACGATTAAAACAAAATTAAAAAATGTCTATCTTCTTCCAGGAGGAACGATTCCTCCGAATCCTAGTGAACTTTTGGAAAGTCAAAAGATGTCAGAAGTTATACGAATGTTAGAGGATGAATATGATATATTGCTTTTTGATTGTCCTCCAGTAATTGGGCTTTCCGATGCCTTAATTGTGACAAAATATGTCGATTCTACAGTTATTGTGGCTACATATAAAGTAACACCTAAAGAATTACTAAAGAAAACAGTGAAAGCTTTAGAAGGGGTAAATGCTAAAATTTCAGGGGTTATATTTAATAAAGTTCCAACGGCTAGTAATGGTTATTATAACCGTTATTATGATAGTTATTATAGTGGGTAGAAATAAGGGGTGAGTGTGATGGAAGAGATTAATTTAGCACAATTATTTAACTACTTTAAATCAAAAGCAATCTATATTCTTTTTGCAGTAGCGCTTGCTTTCTGCCTTTCAAGCATCTATATCAATCGCTTTCGAGTTCCTAAATTTACAAGTTCAACGACGATACTTTTAAATCAAGCCAATTCAACCGTTGCTATTAATACCAATGATATCAATTTAAATAAGTCTTTAGTTACCACTTATAGTGAGATTATTAAAAGTAAACGCGTATTAAATCAAGTGATTGAACTAATGAATTTAGATATTGAATATGTCGACTTATATTCAAAGATTTCTGTAAGTGAAGTTACAGATACTTCTATTATTCGCATTAGTGTAACTGACAAGAACAATGAATTAGCAGCAGATATTGCCAATAGTATTGCCAACATCTTTACAAAAGAAATTGTTGAAATCTATAAATTGGAAAATATTAGTATTATTGATGAAGCAGAAGTAAGTGAAATTGCTTCTTCGGCATCTGCTTTAAAAGTAGTAGGAATTTCCAGCATAGCAGGAGCTTTTATTGCCATTGCTGTTGTCTTTGTTCTTTTCTACTTTGATACGACGATTAAGAATGAAGAAGATATTGAAGCAGTGACAGGATTACCTGTTATTGGTATTATCCCATTAAGTAGAGAAAAGATTAAACAAAGTCAGCATCGTTTATATTATCGTGAGACTGCTAAAAGACATATTGCTCCTGAAAGAGAAATCGAGCCTATTAAACCTGATTTTGAAGTCATAAAGAATGTAAATCCAGTAGTTCAAAAAGAAGAAGTAAAGGAAGATACTTCTGAAATTAAAAGAATAGAACTTGATGAAACAACGGAGGAAGAAATGAACCCCTCAGAAGAAAATAGAGTGGATGATGAAACTAAGTTTGAAAAGACAGAAATCTTAGATATTGTTGAAGATGTAAAAAAAGTAGAAAATGAGGATACTCAAGAACAAGAAGAACCACAAGTAGAAGAAAAAATGGAAGAAGTTCAAATTGAAGAAAAAAAAGAAGAAACTACTTCCGAAGAAATTGAGGAGTCTGAAGAGCATCAAGAAACTGAACAAATAGAAGAGAACGAAGATGAGAGTAAAGAAGAGTTAGAGCAGGAAGAAAATGATAAAGAATCAAGAATTGATGAATTCAGAAGAGAAATGGAAAAATTAGAAAAACGCTTTGCCGAAAACGAAAGCGATTATGAAGATCATCTTGGTATTGATTCAAAAGAAAATAATCGTTATTACTTTAATGAGTAAGAGTCACTTAGTGATTCTTTTTTCTTTACAGTAAAAGTGTATAATTTTAAATAAATTGGCTTGACAAAGCAGATTAGTGGTGCAAAAAAAAAAAAAAAAAAAATGGTAAAATTACAGTAGGATAGTACGTTTTACTGGAGAT
>CAZWKF010000101.1:0-5741 GCA_964634785.1 uncultured Muribaculaceae bacterium | reverse complement strand
GTATTTGTATTTACATAGTGAAGTTCCGTCTTACATATATCTTTTACTGTAATATTTTTATCGGAAAACAGTAAATCCTTTAAATCAAGAAGACCATATAATTTACGTTTTTCATCAACGACAAAACAAGTATCAATTGTCTCATACTCTTCTAATTTAGATTTCAAAGTCTTGATTGCCTGTTCAATTTTCATATTCATCTTTAACTCAGGATATTCGACAGTCATTATAGAACCTGCTGAATCTTCTTCATATTGTAAAAGACGATTAATATCTTTTCTTGTTGATAAAGAACACTTTTTCAACAATTTATCGACAATATTAGCAGGCATCTCCTCTAAAACATCAGTCGCATCATCAGCAGCCATTTCATCTATAATAGAAACTGCTTCTTTATCCGATAATACTTTCAATAATTCTTGCGCGGTTGGAATATCCAATTCAGCAAATACAGAAGCTGCTTTATCTTTACTGATAAGCCTAAATACTTTCGCTAAATCCCGAAAGTTTAAATCACTCATGATTTCTGCTAAATCTGTCTCATGAATCTTATTTACTTCTTCTTTTAAAAGTACATAATCTTTCTTCTCTATTAATTCAAGTAATTGTTCTCTCATATTGTTCACCCCTTATCGAATTCTCTCTATACTTTATGCGATGGAAAGCATTTTGTCAATGGTTTTATATAAAGAAAAAGACTCGAAAGCCTTTTAATCATTTTTACTTCTACCAAAGACAATGCCTCCAATGGCAAATGATGTGATTCCAAGAATAATATACCCCATTAATTGATTACGACGGAGTTTCTTTTCATCCACTTCATCAGGTTTAATTACACCTTTAGCTATATCTCCTACAATATCAGGAGTGTCAAGGTTGCTGTATTTTCTTTTAATCGTCGCGATGATTTCCTCATCCTTTTTCTTTGTATACCCACTGATAAATGTATCGCCTATCACATAGAAGGGAACTCCTTTTGATTCTTGTTCAAAATAAGTTAATACTTTATCGAATAATTCCTCGTATTCTTTATTTTGAGTAATTTCATAATCCACTACTTCAAACATGTAATTTAATTCGGGATTTTCTTTCAACTCTTTTAAATAGTCATGCAAAGAAGAAGAGGGATCACTGTCAATCCCATAGAAGACATATACATTTACTTTATTACCCACAGCAATAGTAGTTGTTGTCGTAGTCTTTTTCTTTTTTGCCTTCGCTTCGACCATAGTAAATGGAAAACATAAAAGCAAGATTAATAATAGATAAATGACTTTTTTCATATCAAAACCTCCTGTTTAAATTATAATACAGCTGATGTGTGAATACCTAATGGAATTCCTACTAAGTACCATAATATTAAAAGTACTATCCACATAATGAGTACCGATAAAGCATAAGGAATCATATATTTAATTCCTTTTCCTAGACCCACACCTTCCTTATCATATTTTTCTAAGAAGGAAATATAGATAACAAAGTAGGCCATCGCAGGCGTCAATGCATAAGCAATGCTACTTCCAGTTGTAAAGATAAGTTGTGTAAATTCTGGAGTAAAGCCACTCGTCATCATAAGTGGTACAGCTGTTCCCGAAAGAATTGTCCATCGATTTAGATGAGCTGGCATCACCAGTGCCGTTATAAAACTGATAAAGAAAAGAATTAATAAGAGTGGTACCCCACCAAAATTAATTTCATTTAAGACATTTGTTAAACTTGCCGTTAGTAATAGACCAATATTGGTATACTTAAGTAAGGATACAAACATGCTTGAGAAGAAGATTAAAACAATTACTTTTCCTATACCATCTAAAGAGTGTGATAAGTAATTACAGATATCTCGATGATTCGTAATACTCTTTGTTCCTATACCATAAAGTAAACCAATAAGGAAGAAGAAGAAGGTTACAACAAAGACAAAACCACTGTTGAAGAAAGAATCATGTCCAAATAGTTTATCAATATAACGACTTTGTGAATAATCAAGCAAGTTTCCTCCTAATGGAGCATTTGGAATAATATTATAAATGAAGATTAAAAGATAGATTAATGCCCCAAAACCGGCAAAGATAAGTCCTCTAATTTCTCTCTTTGTCAATTTATCTTTATCTTGAATAATCTCTTCTTCATCTTCATATTTTCCTAATTTAGGAGCTGTATATCTTTCCGTAATATAGGTAATTAAAGCTGCCCCAATAAGAATAGCTGCAATCATAATAAAGAAGAAAGAAAAACTTCTTATTCCATAATCAGCGGTAATAATACTAGCAGCACCTTCTGTATAAGAGACAAGTGATGATTCCACACTACTAAAAACTAAATTCATACCATATCCTAAAGATACAGAAGCAAAGGAGGTAATAATACCAACCATTGGATTTCGTTTTCCATATTTAAAGAGCAATGCTGAAAGTGGGATAAGCACTACAAACATCAAATCTCCCGTAAGACTTATTAAAATACAAATAAGGGAAAATACAAAGGTAACTGTTGTCTTAGATACTTTCTTTGTAAGGAGAAAAAACATCGTATCTAAAAAGCCACTTTTATCCATAATTCCTATTCCAATAAGAACAATAAGTAACATACTTAAAGGTGCAAAACTCACAAAGTTTGATACTGTTGTTGAGAAAATATATTTAATACCGCTTAAATTTAGAAGGGATTCTACTGTGACAAGTGTTGGATCATACGTTCCACTTCGCAAATCCAGACGACTATACGTAACAGAAGCATCGAATAAGTCTAATATGCCACTTAAAAGAATAACAAATCCTGTTAAAAACAAAAATGCCATCATTGGATGAAGCGTTATTTTTTCTCTAATCTTCTTGAACTTTTTCATGGTTCACTTCCTTTAATTTTCTTTTAAATTCTAATCGATCCATCATAATTTCACGCCCACAGTTTATGCACTTGATTTTCACATCGACACCCATACGCGTTATTACCCATGCATTTGTACCACAAGCATGTTGCTTTTTCATAATGACACGATCATTTAATTTAAATTCTTTATCCATTATGTACCTCTATTTGATTATATGGAATTTTAATCTTATTTTTATCAAATTCGCGTTTTACTAAAGCCAGTATTTGTCTTTTTAAATCCCATCTTGCTCCCGCTTTACAATGAGCACGAATTAAATAATCAACAGAAGAGGCATTTAAATTATCAATACCTAAATATTCTGTTTCCTCTGTTGTTACATCCCATTTATCAATCATTTTACAAATCTTAATGAGAATTTTAGATACTTTTTCTTCTGATTCATCATAAGAAGTGGGAACGATAATCGAAACGGTTGATTTCTTTTGACTTAAATTAAGGACTTCACTGATATTGCGATTCGCGACCACTTTTACAGTGCCATCGACATTTTTTATTTTGGTATTTTTTAAGCCAAATTCAATAACTTCACCAGTGAAATCATTATAGGTGATAATATCTCCTACAACAAAGTAATTATCCATAATGATGTTACATCCCATAATAATGTCCTTAAGGGCATCTTGAATGGCAAGTCCACCAACAACTCCAGCAACTCCAAGTCCAGTTACTAATCCTGTTATATCAAGTCCCCATGTACCTAAAATAATAAGACAGGCAAAAATGATTAGAATATATTTTACCACGTTTTCCACTAAGGATACAATGGTATTTCGACGCTTTATTTCAATGTTATTTGAATTACGGTTAATCAACTTATTGACGAGTTTGGAGGAAGCATTAATAACGAGAATGGTAATACCAATCGTGATAACGGGAACATAAAATTTTGGACTTTGCACCATTTCTAAAAGTCTTTCAAATAGATTTTCCATTTTATTCACCTATTTCTATATTTAATACTTCCATAATTCGATCTAAATCAGCATCGGTTGCAAAACTAATCGTTATTTTATTACCACTCACCATTACTTTCGTTCCTAAAACGTCACGCATGGTGTTTTCATATACTTTATATTTTGTTTTATTTAAATTTCTTACTGTCTGTGCTTTTCGTTTAGGTATTTCTTTGCCACTCGAAATATTTTCAAGATCATGTACACTTAAATTTTCATCTTTGATTTTCTTAGCATAGCTGACCATTTCATCAGGGTTTTCAAACTTACTTAAGATACGTGCATGAGACATGCTTATCTCTCCATTCATGACATCTTTTTGAACGCTTTCAGGTAGATAGAGGAGTCCTAGTAAATTGGTTACATAACTGCGACTTTTGCCAAACTTCTTGGCTACTTCTTCTTGTGTTAAGTTTAAAGTTTCCATGATTTTTTTAAGAGCTGTTGCCTCTTCAATGGCAGATAAATCCTCACGTTGAATATTTTCAAGTAGGGCAAGTTCCATCATCTCTTCATCATTAAAATCTTTTACAATCGCTGGAATTGTCTTTACACCTGCGAGACGAGATGCTTTGGTTCTTCTTTCTCCTGCTACTAGTTCATATCCTTTAATACTCTTTTTTACAATGATAGGCTCAATAACGCCATGTTCTAAAATTGAATCAGCTAGCTCTCTTAATGCGCTTTCATCAAAATGTGTACGTGGCTGATATGGATTACTGCGAATCTCCTCTAAAGGAATCATTAATATTTCATTTTTGGGCGTTGTTGCCACCAATTCTTTTTCAAAGTTTTCAAAATCTAACTGTTCACTATTGAAAAGTTGTTCTAACCCTTTTCCTAAAGCTTTTCTACTGGTTTGTTGTGTCACGTTCAATTACCTCCTTTGCTAAATTGTTATAGGCTTCTGCTGCTCTACTTTGAGGATCATATTCATTGATAGGTTCACCATGACTAGGGGCTTCCACTAAACGAATTAGGCGAGGAATGATGGTATTAAAGGTTTTTTCTTTAAAGAATCCCCTTACTTCTTCTACAACTTCTAAACCAAGATTGGTACGACTATCTAAAAGCGTTAGTAAAACCCCTTCGATCTGTAATCTTGGATTTAGTCTCGTCTGCGTCATGATGATGGTATTTAGTAGTTGTGTAATTCCCTCTAAGGCAAAGAATTCACATTGTACAGGAATAATAACAGAATCACTTGCTACTAAGGCATTTGTCGTTAGAAGTCCTAAACTCGGTGGACAATCAATGATAATATAATCAAATTTATCTCTTATTGGTTCAATGACATTTTTTAATTGTTCATTCATTCGAAAGTTATTATCTTCATGGGTCATTTCAATAAGTTCAATATCTATACCAGCTAAATTAATAGTCGCTGGAAGAACATATAGATTGGTAAATCTCGTTTTGATAATGGACTGTTTTGCTTCCTTTGACCCATTTAAACAATCATATACACTTCCCTTGATATCCCCCTTATTTATTCCAAGACCAGTCGATGTATTCCCTTGTGGATCTAAATCGATTAAAAGAGTTTTTTTCCCTAGTTTCCCTAAAGAGGCAGAGAGATTAATACTTGTAGTTGTCTTTCCTACGCCACCTTTTTGATTTACTAATGAAATAACTCTTGTCATTACAACCACTGCTTTCTACATATTTTTGTCTACAATTTATTATATCATAGGAAATAGATAAAATATACTTCTAAGTTAAAAATTTTATGACCTTTTTTGAGAATAAGTAAAATAAAAACTTAGGAGTCTAAAATGTCCTAAGTTTATGAATAAACATATTTTTGTACTTTCTATATTAAATTTATTGATAGCGGAGGAGACGAGCACCGCCATGCGTGTAGTAATCAGTACCAGTCCAGCCCATATTCCAAT
>CAZWKF010000100.1:0-5826 GCA_964634785.1 uncultured Muribaculaceae bacterium | reverse complement strand
TTTTGTACATTCTTATAGTATCATTAACACAACTCTATGCGAGTGGAAAAATCAATGTCCACAGTTTGAATCTTTATAAGCATATTCTAAAAGGAATTGATATTGGAGAACTTCTCCTTTTAAGTACTTTTTCTTTTATATCACGTCCTTCTTCATATGTTTCGTCTATAATTTTCTTATTAGGAAGTGTGGGAATTTCTCTTTATTTTGAAGAGAGATGTATATCTTTAAAAGAATACATAAAAAGGCAACAATTAGTGGAATATACAGAAGAAGAGATTGGGAATATGTATGAAAATGCATTAGCAAAACTGGAAAGTTGCCGAAATCAAATTACAGAATTATCAAACCTTATTAGCTATTTGGAAAAAATAAAAAATGATTTTACTTGTTTAAAAGAAATTCCTTTTAATGAACAAGAAGAAATCTTAAAGTGCTTTAATGAAGAGTATGTAGAGGAATACAAAAGGAGTCTTACTAAAGATGGAGTTCATGAGTATTTAGAATATCCTCTTTATAGAGTGGAGAAAAAATGGAGTTTAAAAAAAGGAAAATGAGGTTAAGTGAAGAAAGACAAGAACAAATAAACGCAGAGTTAATTGATTTTTTCATAATATGTGATAGAATAAGGATACTTTGAAAAGAGGAGAAAAGAGGAAATCTAATGCAAAAAAGAATAAGAGAAAAAGTTCGTTTTGATTTAAAAAGAGAAAGTAGTTTACTAAGACTGAATGAAGGAAAGTTAGAACACTTGGAAAGTTGGTTAGAAGAGTGCCGAGAAGCCATAGATGCTAAACAAGAAGTAAGAAATCCCATCTATCTTATTACAAAACTTACTTTTTTTGCTTGTATTTTTTTGACTTTTTTATTTACAGTTATAAAACCAGAGTTAATTGTGATTGGGGGGATAATTGCTTTTTTAGGATGCAAGTTGCTAGCACCTATTTATAAAAATGCACAAACGAAAAAGTGGTTAAAAAAGAATAATTGGGAAACCATTCCATTAGAAGAAGTGGAAGAAATGCGGCATGAATATGAAAAGTTAATTTCGGATTTATATCATACTATAGATAGTCGCGAAGCAAAAATAAGAGTGATACAGGAAGCTTTAAAAGAAGATGGAAAAACATTGATGGTTCAAAATCCAAATAAAGTGGATATAGATGAAGGATTAGCATCAGAATTTGATGAGTATCTAGAAGCTTATCAAGATTTACCAGTAGATGAATTCCATTATCAAGATTTTAAAGAAAAAGAACAAATTCCTAAAGTAAAAAAATTACACATTTAAGAAATTAAAGTTAAAAGAGGAAAACTATGAAAAAAATAGAAAAAGAGCAAAAGCGAATGATTGCATATCTTTACGAAAGAAAAGAAATTGTAAAAAAATGGAATAATGAATATATGGAAGCTATTCAATATAAAAGACAAAATGCAAAAATTCTTGGCGATTATTTCATTATGGCTTTAGCTATAATTGCTTGGGGAAGTGCTATTTTAATCTCTGCTGAAGTTTTTATGACGTGGATGCTTTATTTAATCGCCTCATTTATTACACCAATAGTTGTTTTTAATTTTCATTTGCGGACTAAACGCAATAAATGGTTACAGGAAAAGCATTGGGATATCGTCCCTTTAGAAGACTTAGAAGCATTGTACGAAGAAAATGGGGAAGAACTTGAGAATATTGAAAAAGAGATTTTAGAAAGAACGCATTACTTAGAAGAATGTCATCAATTCATAGATAAAAATCCCGAAGAAATAGAACGTGTTATCCCAATAGAAACTTTATCAGAGGAATTAGAAGAGCAAATATCTCAAAAGGTAGAAGAAACAGGAAGACAAATGCATTTAAATGGTCTACTAAAATGAATGCAGTAATTTGCTAATTTTCCTATTTTATGGTAAAATAGGACTTGTTTTAAAGGGGGAAAGTTAGAATGTATTCTAATTTAGGGGAAATCTCAAGTAGAGAGATTGAAAGTGTGATTCGTTATAGTGAGCGTGGAAGAAGTGAAGATTATATCACTTATTTAAATACTGTTGAAGATTATGTAAATTCAGTCAATGAATATGAGAATAGAATTGCCACTATTAAATTTCATTCTTCACCTTATGAAGAAGATGAATATAGAGGTGAAAAAATTGCTGAAATAGTCATGCATGCAGAAGCACCTATGGAACAAAAATATTATCGTTCATTAAAAGAAGTTTATAAAAAGTAATAAAGGAGAACATTATGTTAGATACAGAAGCAAAAAGAGAAGAAATTAAAAATGAAATTGTATATCAAAATAGGCTTATCAAAGAATGCGAAGAAAAACTGGAAAGTGAAGAGAATTGGTGGGACGAATATACAAATGCGATTAGCATAAAAGAGGATAAAGTCTCGTTTGTGGAAAATTTAGTTTTTCATCTTATTCCTTTAACATTGCTTTGTGTGTTTTTTGATCCGGCTCTTTGTACTGAAACTGCTATGAAAATCGCCTTTGGAGTTTTAACCTCATTAGCAGCAGCTGTCGTTGGATATGCAGACGTTAGAAACCTCAAGAAAAGAAAATGGCTTCATAAAAAAGGGTGGGATGTCGTACCTTTGGAAGCTTTGAAAAAGCAAAAAGAAGCAAGTCTTATAAAAATAGATTCTCTTGCCTATGAAAAGAATATGAAAAGGGCTTATGTTGATTTTTGTGAAAAACTTTTAGCTTCTGATAATATTGTAGAAGAATTAAAAAAGAATGAATATTCTGATTTTACGAAAAAGATGTTATTAGCTGAATTTGATGAGTATCTAGAAGAATGTGGTAAGGTTTCCACTATTTATCATGGAATAGATGAATTCTATATTGAGAAGATAAAATCAAAACAAAAAACATATATACAGAAACAATTGTAAAAAAGGCAATTGTTTTTATTTTGTTATTGACAATTTTCACTGATAACTCTATAATTAAGGTATCTTTTGTAAGGAAGAACCGACTTAATGACAGAATATGAAAGAGAAGGCTAGTGGGTGGAAATGCCTCATAGGAGTTATTTTGATAACACTTCCAAAATTTACAAAACGCTCATGAAGCGATAAAACAGAATGAAGAGTACCTATGTGAAGTAAGGTGGCACCGCGGAATTTGTTTCGTCCTTACGTTTACTAGGTTTTTTTATTTTTAAGGAGGATTATGATGATAACAAAACAAAAAGGAACTTACGATATTTATGGGGAGGAAGCAAAAAAAAGAGCCTACGTAAATGAAATACTAGCAACACTTTGTGAAAAGTATAACTATGGATATATTGAAACTCCTGTCTTTGAAGCAAGTGAATTATTTCATCGGGGTGTTGGGGAGACAACCGATATGGTTCAAAAGGAAACTTATGATTTTAAAGACCGTGGAGAAAGAGATTTGACCCTTAGACCAGAGGGAACAGCAAGTGTTGTAAGATGGTTTTTAGAAAATAAACTATATGGTAATTTAACAGATCCAGTAAAAGTATTCTATAATGCCAAGATGTACCGCTATGAAAGGCCTCAAAGTGGTAGAAATAGAGAATTTACGCAATGGGGATTTGAATGTTTTGGATCTGATGATGTTGCAAGTGATGCGGAAGTCATTTCACTTGCTTATAATGCGTATCGTTTATTAGGTCTTGATGATATCACGATTAAAATTAATTCCTTAGGAGATAGTGAGTCACGAAAGAGATATCGTGAAGCATTACTTAACTATTTTGAACCACATATTGATGAATTATGTGAAGATTGTAAGGAAAGATTACATAAAAATCCTTTGCGAATTTTAGATTGTAAAGTCGATGCAGACTCTGAAATACTTAAAAACGCTCCTAAAACGTTAGATTATTTAAATGAAGAATCGACAAGTAGATTTGAGAAACTAAAGGATCTTCTCGATTTAATGGATATTCAATATGAAGTCGATACCAAGCTTGTAAGAGGACTTGACTATTATAACCATATCGTATTTGAAGTTGTTTTAAATGATTCTTATGCCTTAGGTGGAGGCGGAAGATACAATGGATTAGTGGAAACTTTAGGAGGACCAAGTGTACCCGGTGTCGGATTTGCGATGGGTTATGATAGAACTTTACTTGCCATGGAAGAAAATGGCGTTAATATTCCAATCAATAATTCCATTGATATCTATCTTTTATACGTATCAGAAACTGAAAAAGAGACCGCTTGCTATTTAACACAGGAATTAAGACTCAATGGTTTTATTGCCGAGACAGATACGATGGGTAAATCATTAAAGGGACAATTTAAAAGTGTTGATCGCTTTCAATCAAAATACTTAATTGTCTTAAACGATGAATTATTAAAGAACAATGAACTTGTTATTAAAGACAACAAAACAAAAGAAGAAGAGACGATTAAAATGAATGATTTAATCGATTATTTAGATATGCATATGTAAAATACGAGGAGTGTGATGATATGAAAAAATATAAAAACACAGATATAACCGTAAAGCATTTAGGAGAATCTGTCACTCTTTCTGGATGGGTAGCAAAGAAACGCGACTTAGGAGGACTCATTTTTATTGATTTAAGAGACCGTTCGGGAATTATTCAGCTAACGATTCGTCCAGAAAATGAAAACTATGAACTAGCAACTACATTGAAAAATGAGTTTGTCATTGAAGTAACTGGTAAAGTAGTAGAAAGAGAAAATAAGAATGCCAAAATGGTTACGGGAGATATTGAAATTGATGTCGATAAGTTAACGATTTTGAATACTTCTGAAGAAGTGCCATTTTCAATCGATGACAATACAAATGCCTTAGAAGATACGCGTTTGAAATATCGTTATTTGGATATTCGTCGTAATGAAATAAAAGAAAAATTGGTTACAAGAAGTAAGATTACAATGGCCGTAAGAGAGTATTTAGATAAACTTGATTTTCTTGAAGTCGAAACTCCTGTGCTATGTAAGTCAACTCCTGAGGGCGCAAGAGACTATTTAGTGCCATCTCGTGTAAACCAAGGAAAATTTTATGCACTACCACAATCCCCACAAATATTCAAACAACTCTTAATGGTGGGTGGAATTGAAAAGTATTTTCAAATTGCTAAATGCTTCCGTGATGAAGACTTAAGAGCGGATAGACAACCCGAATTTACCCAAATTGATATTGAAATGAGTTTTGTGGATGAAGAGGATGTCATGACTATGGCTGAAGGTCTTGTTCAATATGTTTGGAAAAAAGTTAAAAATATCGATATTGAACTTCCATTACAGAGAATGAAATACGATGATGCCATTAATTTATATGGAAGTGATAAGCCAGATTTACGCTTTGATATGCCAATTGAAGAAATCTCATCTATTTTTGAAAATACCGAATTTACAGTATTTAAAAATGTCTTAGAAGAAAAGGGTATAATCAATGCGATTGTTGCCAAAAATGTGGCAGATAAATATTCTCGTAAAGAGTTAGATAAACTAACGGACTATGTAAAAACTTACAAAGCCAGTGGTTTAGCTTATTTAAAATTTAACGAAGAAGTGACAGGGAGCATTGCTAAAGTAGTAACGTATGAAGAAATAGAAGCGTTAAAAGAACAATTACATATTGAAGAAAATGATTTAGTATTTATCATCTCTGGTAAAAAAGAAATTGTCAAGACTTCACTAGGTGCATTAAGATGTAAATTAGCAAATGATTTACAGTTGATTGATCAATCTGTTTACAAAATGTTATGGGTAACGGATTTTCCATCCTTTGAATGGAGTGAAGAAGAAAATCGCTTTATGGCATGTCATCATCCATTTACAGCTCCTAAAGATGAAGATATTGATAAACTTCTTACCGA
>CAZWKF010000099.1:0-5850 GCA_964634785.1 uncultured Muribaculaceae bacterium | reverse complement strand
ATAGAGGTGGATACCAATATCATGGACGTGTTGCTGCTTTAGCAGAAGCTGCACGTGAAAATGGATTGGAATTTTAGGAGGAATAAGTATGGCAAGACAAGAAAATAATAAAAACCCTAAGAAAAAGCTTTTAGATGAAAAAGTGATTAACATCTCTCGTGTAACAAAAGTTACAAAGGGAGGACGTCATTTTAGATTCTCTGCTGCCATGGTAGTAGGAAATGGAAAAGGCTTAGTAGGTATCGGAACAGGAAAGGCAAATGAAGTTCCTGAAGCAATTGCTAAGGGATTAGAAGCTGCTAATAAAAACTTAGTAAAAGTTGCCTTAGTTGAAAATCGTACCATTCCTCATGAAATTACAGGTACATGTGGAAGAGCTCGTGTTCTTTTAAAACCAGCTCCTAAAGGTACTGGAATTGTTGCCGGTGGTGCTGCTCGTGCAGTTCTTGAACTAGCAGGAATTAAAGATATCGTTGCCAAGAGTTTAGGTTCAAATACAAAAGTAAACGTAGCTAAAGCAACACTAGAAGCATTAAAGATGGAACGTACTGCAGAAATGATTGCAGAATTACGTGGTAAGAAAGTGGAGGAGTTATAAGATGAAGCTAGAAAATTTATGTGCTTCTCCAGAAGCAAAAAAACGCAAAATTGTTGGACGTGGACCGGGATCTGGAACTGGTAAAACAGCAGGTCGTGGAGAAAATGGACAAAAATCGAGAAGTGGTGCAAGTATTTCTCCTTGGTTTGAAGGTGGACAAACGCCATTATATAGAAGAGTTCCAAAACGTGGATTCAACAATAAGAGATTTAGAACAGAGTATGCGGTTATCAACCTATCTGATTTAAATCGTTTCAATGATGGAGATGTCATTACTCCAGAAGTTCTCTATGAAAAGGGAATTGTAAAAAAACAACTAGCAGGAATTAAAGTTCTTGCAAATGGAAAGTTAGAACGTAAGGTAACCGTAAGAGCACATCGTTTCTCTTCAACAGCTGTTACTAAAATTGAGGAGTCTGGCGGAACTGCTGAGGTGATTTAAAGATGTTTTCAAGTCTTAAGGGATTATTTAATTCCAATAATAAAGATTTAAGAAAGAGAATTTATTTCACCCTTGCTATCTTAGCTGTCTTTGCATTAGGAACAAATATTATGGTTCCCAATGCCAGAACACTTACACAAAATTTAGGGTTCCTAGATTTGTTAAACTTAATGAGTGGTGGAAGTTTAAAGACTTTTTCGATATTTTCATTGGGGGTTATGCCTTATATTACAGCATCAATCCTTACCCAACTGTTACAAATGGACATTCTTCCTTACTTTAAAGAATTAAAGGAACAAGGAGCAACAGGAAGGCAAAAGATTAATCGCATTAATCGTTATTTAGGTATTCTCTTTGCCTTTGTCGAAGGATATGTCTATTCCGTAGTCTTTATGGGAGGGACGACGGCACAAATATTAAAGACCACCATTATCCTAACTGCAGGAACTTGCTTGCTCTTGTGGTTAGCAGATCAAATTACAAATAAGGGATTAGGAAATGGAATTTCACTTTTCATTATGGCAGGTATAGTTAATACTTTACCATCGACATTTATTACAGCCTTTAATGAATTTGTGATGGGTTCTTCATTTGCTAAGGGAATTGGAATTGCCTTATTTGTCGCTTTCATTGTTGCCTATGTTCTTATCCTTTTAGGTGTTGTCTATATGCAAATTAGTGAAAGAAGAATTCCAATTCAACATACGACGAGAACGGATAGTTCGTATGCAAAGGAACAATCTTATATTCCTTTAAAATTAAACTCTGCTAGTGTAATGCCAGTAATATTCGCTAGTGCGATAACGAGTATACCTTCTATTATAGGACAGTTTATCAATAAACCAGCATTCACAAACTTTGTTGAAAAGTATATCATCTATACTTCAGGAACTGGTTTCATCCTCTATATTATCTTGATCTTTGTTTTCGGTTTCATCTATACTTTAATGGAGTTAAATCCTAAAGAGATGAGTGAAAACTTAGATAAGAATAGAAGTTACATTCCGGGAATTACACCAGGAGAAAAAACAGAAAGTTACCTAAGAGGAACCATTACGAGGTTATCTGTTGTTGGACTTGCAGGTCTTGCAGTACTTGCCTCTATACCGATTGTATTTGGCAAACTAACGACAGGTACATCGGCTATGACTCTTGGAGGAACTGGATTACTAATTGTAGTTGGTGTTGCTTTAGAGACATTTAAGCAACTTGAAAGTAGTGTTGTTTCGAGAAGTTATCAAGGAACAAGAAAGAGAAGATATCGTCGATGAAAAATATCGTCATTATTGCTCCACCCGGAGCAGGAAAGGGAACACAAAGTGAACTACTCATGAGTAAATATGGGTATACGCATATTTCTACAGGTGATTTAATTCGTGCTGAAATGGCTAAGGGCACAGAACTTGGTAAACGTGTTGAAGAAATCATGAATAGTGGGCACCTTGTCAGTACCGAAATTGTGACCTCTTTGTTAGAAAATCATCTAAGAGAATTAGATGATGCACATCCCTTTATATTAGATGGATATCCCAGAAAAGAGGAACAATGTTTTGGTTTAGATTCTATTTTAGAAAGAACAGGAAAGAGTGTTGATACTGTCCTTTACTTAGAGATGTCCTTTGAAGAAGCAAAAAATCGCATTTTAGGGCGTATGGTTTGTCCTAAATGTCATCGCAGTTACAATCGCTTTGCTCCTTCTAGAATGCCTAAAGTAGAGGAAATGTGTGATGACTGTTCTATCCCATTAGATACACGTAATGATGATAATGAAGAGACTTTCAAAACGAGATATCAAGAATATCTCCATGAAGTTGAACCGATTCTTTCCTTTTATGAAAAGAAAGGGATCTTATATTATATCGACAATAGTGGTACACCGGAAGAGACATTTTCAAAAATTGAAAGTGTGATACAATGATTCATATTTATAGTGATGAAGAGATAGCCCTTATTAAAGAATCTGGGCATATCACATATCTTTGCCATCAACATTTGAAATCGTTGTTAAAACCGGGTGTAACGACAAAATTCTTAGATGAAGAAGCAGGAAGATTTATAGAAAGCCAAGGTGGAACTCCAAGTTGTCTACATTATGAGGGGTTCCCGGCTAATATCTGCATCTCTCTAAACGATGAAGTTGTTCATGGAATTGGGTCTTCACGTCAACTTAAAGAAGGCGATATCGTGACTTTAGATATCTGTACGTTTTATAAGGGATTTCATTCCGATTCCGCATGGTCTTATCCCGTAGGAAAGATAAACCAAGAAAAAGAACATTTACTTCATCATACAGAAAGGGCCCTCTACACAGGATTAAAAGAACTAAAAGCAGGTGTACGTTTAGGTAATGCCTCAGCAAGAATTGAGCAATATGCCAAAAAACATGGTCTAGGCGTCGTAAGAGAACTGGTTGGACATGGCGTTGGTTATGAACTTCATGAAGAACCTGATGTTCCAAACTTTGGAAAATATAATACAGGTGTTCTTTTAAAAGCAGGGATGGTTATTGCTGTTGAGCCAATGCTTACGGCAGGAAAAAGAAATGTAGTACTTCTTGATGATGATTGGACAATCGTAACAAGAGATGGGTCGCCAAGTGCCCACTTTGAACATACCGTCGCGATACGCGAAGATGGGTATGAAATACTTACAGGAGAGTGAAAAATGGCTAAAGAGCAAAAAATTGAAGTCGAAGGAAAAGTCATCGACATCAATCACGATCTTTATAAGGTCGAATTACAAAATGGTTTCCAAGTAACAGCCCGTGTTTCTGGTAAAATACGCATGAATACAATTCGTATTTTAGCAGGTGATAGTGTTACTGTGGAACTCTCACCAACTGATTTAACACATGGGATAATAAAATATAGAAATAATGGAGGAAGTTATGAAAGTAAGAGCATCGGTAAAAAAAATATGCCCCAAATGCAGAATAATAAGAAGAAAGGGTAAATTGAGAATTATTTGTGAAAATCCAAAACACAAACAAAGACAAGGTTAGGAGGAGTAAATAATGGCACGTATTAAAAATATTGAATTACCAAAAGACAAAGCTTTATATATTGGTCTAACAGCGATTTATGGAATTGGTCAAAGTACAGCAAAGAAGATTTGCGTAGCTGCTGGAGTTGATCCAGAAATGAAAGTTCGTGATTTGACAAATGATCAAGAAAATGCAATCAGAACTGAAGTTGATAAATATGTCGTTGAAGGAGAGCTTCGTCGTGAAGTTCAAATGAACATTAAAATGAAAATGGAAATTGGTTCATATCAAGGAAGCAGACATAAAAAAGGACTTCCAGTTCATGGTCAAAGAACAAGTACAAATGCCAAAACTCGTAAGGGTAAAGGTAAAGTAGTTGCTAATAAGAAAAAAGCTAGTAAATAAGGTTAGGAGGTAAGAATATGGCTTATAATAGAAGAAAAAGAAAAGTAAAAAAGAATATACCTGAAGCATTAGCGTATATTTCATCATCTTATAACAATACACTAGTAACCATAACTGACAAAGATGGAAATACCATCAGTTGGGCATCAAGTGGAACGATTGGTTATAAGGGAAGTAAAAAGAAAACTCCATATGCCGCTGGTCTTGCTGCAGAAAGTGCAGGACGTGCAGCTAAAGACTCTGGGGTAGTAAAAGTTGAAGTACACGTTAGAGGATTAGGAAGTGGAAGAGAAACTGCTATTCGTTCCCTTCAAACTGTTGGTTTAGAAATTACAGCAATTATAGATGAGACACCAATTCCACATAATGGATGTCGTCCACCAAAACGACCAAGAAATTAAGAAGAGAGTGAGGACCTTATATGAATTTTGAAAAACCAGAATACAAAATTACAGAATATGTTGAAAGCAAGCATTATGGTAAATTTGAACTAGAACCTTTAGAAAGAGGATTTGGAACAACAATTGGTAATTCCTTAAGAAGAGTTATGCTATCAAGCATGCCGGGAAGTGCAATAACAAGTGTAAAAATTGATGGTGTTTTACATGAGTTCCAAAAGATCGATGGTGTAAGAGAAGATGTCATGAACATCATCTTAAACTTAAAAACATTGGTTGTTAAAAATCATTCAAAAGAAAAGAAGATTATGCGTTTATCAGCAAATAAAGAGGGCGAAGTCCTTGCAAGTATGATTGAACATGACGCTGATATCGAAATCATCAATCCTGATTTAGTTATTTGTAACCTTGTAAAGGGTGGAAAGATTGATATTGAAATGACAGTTGATAATGGTCGTGGATATGTTGATGCTAAGGAAAATAAGAAGACAATGGGAGAAACAGTTGGCTTAATTCCAATTGACTCAATCTATTCTCCTGTTGAAAATGTAGCATTTGAAGTAGAAAATGCTCGTGTTGGACATAATGAAAACTATGATAAATTGATCATGTATGTTTATACAAACGGTTCTATTACTCCAGAAGAATGTATGGCACTTGCCTCACGCATTTTAATTGAACATTTAAATATTATTGCTGATTTAAATCAAATTTCTGATATTACAGGCATTATAGCAGAAAAGAAAGTCGATACAATTACCAAGACTTTAGAAACACCTATTGAAGAAATCGAATTCTCAGTTCGTGCTTATAACTGTTTAAAACGTGCTGGTATTCATACAATGCAAGATTTAATTGATAAGAAAGAAGTAGAAGTGACAAAGATTAGAAACTTAGGAAAGAAGTCACTAAAAGAAGTACTTGATAAAGTAAATGAAATGGGACTAAAGTTCCATGAGTAAAAGGAGGTAAATCACTCATGTATAGAAAATTAGGAAGAGAATCAAGAATTAGAAGAAGTATA
>CAZWKF010000098.1:0-6013 GCA_964634785.1 uncultured Muribaculaceae bacterium | reverse complement strand
CCTAGATCAGAGTAGTCTTTTCCATAAGTATAAAGAGAATCACTTGGATAAATCATACCAACTTTTTTGCACCACTAAACTGTTTTGTCAAGCCAATTTATTTAAAATTATACACTTTTACTGTAAAGAAAAAGAGCTATTTACTCTTACATATACCATAAAGGTTGATTTTCTTTTCTTACCTCTTTAATAAGGCCACTACCTAAACATTGTTCACCTAAATAAAGAACACAAGCTTGTCCAGGAGTAACCGCTTTTACTTTTTGTGGGTAACGGACTCTTATTTCGTTATTGTCTAAGTATTCTAACATGACTTCATGATCAGGACCACGATATCGAAATTTTGCGGTACAAAATGCTGGATGATTTGGTGATATAAAGTTCACATTTTCAATGATACATTCGTCACTATAAAGAGTTTCTGGGTCTTCGCCAAAAGCAACATATAGTTCATTTTTGGCAACATTTTTTCCCACGACAAAGTGCTTTTCTTGAAAACCACTGATGCCGACATTTCTTCTTTGACCAATGGTATAATTCATAAGACCATTGTGTCTTCCTATAACTTCTTTTGTCTCGACATTGATAATATCTCCTGGATTTGGCTTTAAGTAATTTTGAATAAACTTTTGATAGTTCCTTTCCCCAATAAAACAGATTCCTGTCGAGTCTTTCTTTTTGGCAGTCGTTAAATTTAGTTTATCAGCAATACTTCTTACTTCTTTTTTTTCTAAATCTCCTATAGGAAATAAGACATCTTTTAATTGATCAGGAGATAACTGGGCTAAAAAGTAAGATTGATCCTTATTACGGTCACTTCCTCGATATAATTTGCATCCCTTTACTCTTGCATAATGCCCCGTTGCAATATAATCGGCGCCCAATTTACGCGCTTCTTTCACAAAGACATCAAACTTAATATACTTATTACACATTAAATCAGGATTAGGTGTTCTTCCTTTTTTTAATTCCTCTAAAAAGTAAGTGAAAACATTATCCCAGTATTCTTTAATAAAATCTACTCGACGTAAGGGAATATCTAACTCCTTACAAACAGCTAAAGCATCATTGTAATCTTGTTCTTGTGGGCAAATATCACTTCCAATATTCGGATTCCCATCAATGTCATTATTCACAAAAGAATCCCAGTTGCGCATAAAAAGGCCAATCACTTCATAGCCTTCCTGTTTTAAAAGATAAGCTGCAACGGATGAATCAACCCCACCTGACATTCCTATTACTACTTTTTTACTCATGGAAACGACTCCCCTTCTTCTTTTGTATTATAGCATAAAAGTGAGATAATTCAATAAGACGTTTCCGCCAAAGTAAATAATAATATCATAAAGAAGGACAAAGACAGCAATAAGAGCATATTTATATAAAATTGGCATTACAAGAGATTTAAAATAATCCCTATCTCCACCAAAGAGATTCTGTAAACCCTTTTTTATATAAAGATAACTACTTGTTAAAAGATAACATAAAATGATAATAAAGAAAACTTGATTAACAAGTACAGTCAAAAAGCCATAAAAGAATCCCTTTATCTTAAAATTAAGATAGAAAATAGCAAGGACATAACCTATAGAAACACCTTCAAGGCCAATAATAAAGATTTGGAATAAAACGCCTAAAATGGATAATGTAGAAATTAAAAATAAAACAAGAATTAAAAAATGATTAAAAAATAAATTATTATGTGTTGTTAACGTTTGCATGTAGTCTGTTAAATCAAAATAATTATTCATTCCATAGATAAAACCAGTTACTACAGATACTAAAACAACAATAACAGCAAAAAATACGACATGTCTTACTCTTTTCATTTTTTTCCTCTATTCTAATTAAATATACGGAAACTCTTTTCTTTTTATGATAAATCGTTTATAATTTATTTTAGGTGATTGTGATGAAAAATGAAAAAGACTATGAAGTAGTCGGAAATATACGAATTAAGGAAAAGAAGAAGCAAAAAAAGGACAAGAAAAAAAAGAGTGATTCTACTCCTTTCTTTGTGAAAGCATTTGTATGGTTTATGTTTATTGCCATGGCAGCTTCATTCTTCGTTCCTCTTATCTATTATCTTATTTCAGTCATGGGAGAGTAATCTCTCTTTTTTATAAAAGATTTGGTGCCATTTTCTTTACTTTATTTTGCACTGCATTTCGACGCTCAGGATCTTCAAATTCATCTAATACTATTGGTAACAATTCAATATATTTATCTTCTCCAAGAGCCTTATTAAGAAAATTAGCAACACGATAACTAAAGAATTCCGATAAATCCATAATGCGATTCATCAAATAATGATAATCACGATAAAGGCTATAGCAGTCTTTAAAAATATACAATTTATAAATCATATCAATAATAAGAGATTGCTGATTCCTAATTTTTCTAAGTTTTTCTTCAGGCTTAAAAAAGTGTGTTCCATCTAAATCGATTAATTTTATAAAACTTTTGTCATTCACTAAAATGTTTTTTGCATGAATATCTGAATAGTTTACTTCTATATTTCTTAGTTCTATTAGCAATCTATATAAATTTAAAATAATCTCTTTTCTTTTTAATTCAAAGATTTTTATCATAGAATCCAAAGTTTCAAATTCTGGAGAATAGTTTTCCATTTCAACAAAGACGATTTGTCCAAATTCATTTTCATAAGCCTTTGAAGGAAAAACATAATTTTCTTGTGTCAAACTTCCTCGATTTTTCTCTATATGAAGTAAAACATCAACACTTTTGATTCTTTTTACAATTATTTCATTCGATTGTACTATTTTCTTATCTTTGTCCTTAAAAATATCTTCCAATTCAGGACAGCATTTTATAATTTCCATAATATCCCCTTTTTCTAAAGTGCTATTCTATCACAAAGACATAAAAATGTAAAATGTATGTCAATGATAATTGACCTTACTTATATTCTAATTTCTTTTTTCCTTCTATTAATAAATCTTCAAAGGAAAAATCCTCAATATGTGCCAAATGAATTATATCCATATCGTTATACTGACCGTCTCCTTGGTTTGTTATGAATCCTGTCGCCGTTAAATAGAAATTATTTCTAAAAATAATAAGCTCATCATAGCATTCAATTTTTATTTTCTCTAATTTATAATTAAAATATCTTCCAAAAGGAATATTCTTTTTAGCAAGGCCTGTAAGAAGGATTTCATCTTCAAGCATATCTTTATTTCCCGTGTAAGTTACTTTGATTTTTTCCATTGGTTTATGATAAAGAGAATTTTCCTCTAAATGAAATTGATCATTTGATATACGAATTTCGGCAATAGAAGATTTCACCTCTAACCATTGATAAATTTCAAATAAATAAGTGCTAACATAGTCATAAAATCTCTCAAAGGCTCTCATTGTTCTTTCACTATAGATAAAACCATTGGTCGTCATTTGCAAGCTTAAAACGAAAAGATGCTCACGAATAATTTTATCTATAATGTATTCGATTAGCTCTTCATTTAAAGTAGGCTCCCCACCTGATAGAATCAGATTAACAATAATCACTTTTTCACTTAATAATTTATCAATATAAGATTTGCTAATATCGATATTTTGGGGATTCCCTCGCATACAAATTTTACAAGCTTCATTACATCTTCTTGTTATTTCGATGGCAATGGATTTTACTATTTTTAGCATACAAGCATCCTCTTTCAAAAAAATATTATAATACAAATATATATAATATTAAAGATGCTATTTTCATCAATAAAGCAAAGAAAAAGACGATTTTTATAACCGCCTAGTTTACTTAAAATATTACTTATCAAATGTAACTGTTTTTGCCCATTCCATAAAAGAATCTTGATAATTACTCTTATTCGATTTTTCACAGGCAAAATTTACTAGCCAAAAAGCATCATCACTTTTGTATAGAGTAGCTAAATAGTAAAAGTCTTTTCCATTTACTGCTTTCTCATATTCAAAATAGTAAAGACCATCTTTTTCTTTTAATTCATAATCTGCTTTATTATTTTTCACTACGGCTTTTGCATAATCTTCAATCTTTGAATCCTTATTTATGTCAATCGCTTCTAAAATAGAAAATTCTTCCTTTAAAACAGTAACAACCACTTTATCATTTACAAAAGCGGCTGTTGCCGTTGCAAGATCCTTTTCATCCATTCCATCTTCCATTTTGATAGTAAAACCATGGCTAGAGTATTCTTTTTGTTTTACCGTCTTATTAAAACAACCTCCAAGTAGTACACAGCATACCAGTAAAACAATAATTCCAATTCTTCTTTTCACCTAAACATTCACACCTTTCTTGCTATTATTATACATAGAACACAAATGTAAGTAAATAGCTTTTTTTAGCACAATTTTGGCATTAAAAAACCAACTATTACTATATTTTACATCAAAACACAGTAATAGTTAGTCGCACTTCTTCTTATCCTATTCTTCTCATATCTATAACACTTTTTATTTTCAAAAATAAATCATAAATAAAACTAAATCATAACTAAGCCAAATAACATTGTAATCACTAAGTAACTTGTAAACCAATAGAATTTAAATTATCTAAATAGGATAACAAGAAACACTTGGGCTAAAAACTTTCTATTTTATTTAATCTGCAAAATAACTTAGTAGAACCCCATGGTTTAAATCTCAAATTCGATAGAATTTAATTTTGAAATTTCAAAATCCGTTTTCTGTATCGCCTTATCAATTTCCTCAAGTCTTTCTTTTAATTGACTAGAATCGAAGTTTACTGTTTCGCATTCAAAGTAAGAATTGTTTACTTCAGTAACCCTTCTTTTAGAATTCTTTAACAATAATAATTGCTCATAAGTTGATTTAAGTTTCCTTAAATTTGTATTATCTACTATAGCTTGTTGTATGTTTCTTCCGTCATCCAATTTGAATTGATTGTTCTTCTCATAAAGAATTGTTTTTAATCTTGATAATTCATTAGCACTTCTTTCTATTTCCTTTAGGTCTAAATCGAAAGCTTCTTTATTATCCTCAATTATATTCATTCTACCATCGAGTTCTTCAACTGATGTGTTGATTGCATATCCTTTTATAGAATAACTTCTACTGTTTAGGCATTTTTCCTCTTCCGTTATTAAACTCATTAATGCTGAAATATTTATTTTCATATTCTTCACTCTCCCTTTGACTGATTTAATTTTACTATATTTAAAATTTAAAAGGTCGCAAAAAAAGCGACAAAAAAAATACTGTTATAAAACAGCATTCGAGTAAGTATAGAGATAATCATTTACGATACTAATATCATAAATGCTATTCTCCAAACAGTATGCAATAATCAAATCAAACTTGCTACTGCTTAAGGAATAACCAGCACTATTTAACAACTTGTTAAAATTGTCCTTGCTTAGTCCTAAAGCAAAACATAATTTGATGATGACATTCCTTCTAGGAATATAATCGTTATTACATCTGATTTTAGAAAATAACTTTCTATCTATATCTACCTTTTTGTAAATCTCAGAATCTTTAACTCCCTTTTCGTCTATGAAGGAGAAAAGTATTTCATTAAAGCTCTTTGATTCACTGTGATTTAAATAGTCTTCACAACTTTCTTTCATATGAACCTCCCATAATTAATATTTTCTTTTTTCACACAGACATATAGTGTGTCCTAAATTGCTAGATTGAATTCCAACAATTTAATATAGGATCTTCATTTCATATAAAATTTTATTTAAATCACAGAGTTGATTTCTCAACTCGATTTAAAATATATCATACATTTTTATTTATTTCAACTTAATTTGCATTATATCTTTTTCTTTTTTTCTAACGCAAAAAAATCCTATCTTTCATAAAAAAGGCCAAGATTTTCATATCTTAGTCTAGTTTATCATTATTTACTTTGTTTCTCTTTAATTGCGGATTGTACCACTGCTTTGTCTGGAAGGCAATTATATTTTTCTACATCCAAATAAATTATAACATAAAAACCTAGTTATAAAAACTAGGTATTGAATGACTTAGAGCTTCTAAAGTTTTC